>CAZKPU010000001.1:0-72090 GCA_964554715.1 uncultured Thermotogae bacterium
TGGCGCTGACGGGCCGGATCGACGCCGAGCGCCCAGAGGTACCAGTGGGGGACGGGCATGTGTTTCGAGTGAAAGCCGTCGACGAACGACATCGCCTGGAGAAATCGGAACCGCTCCGCCCGCGGGAAACGCATCACGGCGAAGGGAAGCCCCATCCCCGTCCGAAGCATGCGCAATGTGGTCGTCCTTGTTGCGTTCGGGGCAAGCCAGCAAGCGGCTCCCGCCGAATCATGCGTCGTTGTGACCTCGCCGTACACTTGGGTGTAGCGAAGCAGCGCCTTCCACATCGGCCGCATCAACCGCTCCCGCGCTCGATCATCCGGAAGGATCGCGGTCCACATCGGATCGGCAAGGAACGCTTGCGTCAATCCCTCAGCGGCCTGCCCGAGTTGCCGCCGCGTCAACGACTGAATCCGGTGACTCCCACCCTGATCAACCACGATCCCCCCTTGACCGGCGACAGGGACGATTTCTACTTCGGCGGATTGCGATGCTCCCTACCGCCTCCCGAAGCTTCGCAACTGATGATACGGCCTGCTTCCCGCAGACGTCTTGCCGCTTCTCGAATCGTATCCGTTGGTGCGGTCACGGACCAACGAAGGTATGAGTCGCACGACTCGCCGAAGAAGGTTCCGGGAGCTAGGGCGATTCCCGTTCGACGAAGGAGTTCGATCGCGACCTGTTCCGATGAGCTACCTTTCGGGACTCTGGTCCAAAGGTATGGACCGGCCGCAGGAAGGCGCGCATTGAGCCCCGCTTGCGCGAGTGCATCGACGAGAATCTCCAGGCGCTTCCGATAGGTGCGGTTCCGGTGAGCGATCCATGCCGCGTCTGTGGAGAGCGCTGCTGTGGCTGCCGATAGGAGCGGAGCGACCATCCCCGAGTCGGTGTTCGTCTTCAGTTGGCTGAGAGCCTTCAATGCGGCGCGATTTCCCACGGCCATCCCCATGCGGAACCCCGCCATGTTGTAGGTCTTCGAGAACGAGTTGAACTCGACAGCCACATCGAAAGCGCCGGTTGCCTCGAGAACGCTCGGAGGGGGCGCCTGTCCGTAGAACACCTCGGTGTAGGGAGCATCATGACACACGAGAATCCCGTGTCTGCGTGAGAAGGCCACGACTTCGTCGAAGAAATCTTTGGTTGCGGTTGCGCCGGTGGGGTTGTTGGGGTAGTTCAACCACAGGAGACGGGTCCGCTGGGCGATCCGGTGCGGGATTCCCGCCAGATCAGGTAGGAAACCCAGATCCGCGGAGAGCGGAACCGGAACAACGTTGGCTCCTGCAAGCCGTGCGCCGATGCGGTACGGCGTGTAACCCGGCTCGGGTACGAGAACGATGTCCCCCGGATCGACGGTTGCGAGCGAGAAGTGAATGATGCCCTCTTTCGAGCCGAGCAAGGGAACGACCTCGATCTCGGCGTCCGGCAAGACTCGAAACCTGCGCTCGTAGTAGCTGGCGATGGCTTGTCGAAGCGGCGCCTCCTGTTCACGAGACGAATACCCTTGCCCGAACCCTTGCTCGGAACCATGTCCGGAACGGCACAAAGCTTGCATCACTGCATCAGGTGGCGCCAGGTCGGGGCTTCCGATATCCAGATGGATGATCTCTTCGTACGGCGTCGACGTGCTTTGGCAGCGGCTCTTCCATTGCCCGAATGGGTAGGAGGGCACTGAGTTCAGTCGTGCTGCCCGGGCGGCACGCTCTGCGGACTTCGTGGGGTCAGACATCCGAGTTGAGAAGAGTAAGAAGCGCTGTCAGCCCCAGAGAGTAGCTTCGGGCTCCAATCCCCATGACGACTCCGTCACAGCAACCGGCTGTGACCAAGGTTCGGCGGAACTTCTCGCGTGCAAGCACGTTGGTCAGGTGGACTTCGACCGCCGGAACCGGAACCGTGGACAGCGCATCGCGGAGAGCGATGCTCGTGTGTGAGTATGCGGCCGGATTGATGAGAACACCGTCCGCCCAATCGGCATTCTCGTAGAGCGTGTCAATCAGGGTACCCTCACAGTTGGATTGGAGGATACGAAGCTCGACGCACAGTGTCTCGGCCTGAAGGTGTAGTGCCGCATCGATTTCCGCAAGTGTCGTGTTTCCATAGATTCCCGGCTCGCGGCTTCCGAGAGCGTTGAGATTCGGACCGTGCAAAACGAGAACATGTCTCTTGGCCTGTGTGATGTCGTGGTTCTCCGGCATCAATCCTCCTTTGCTCCGAGTGTCAACAGCGCTTCGCGAACGGTGCACAGAGGGACCTCCGCCGTGTCGACCGTTCCGATCGATCGAGGCAGCACCCACTGGAGCCGCCCGTGTTCACGCTTCTTGTCGGTGTTCATGGCCTCGAGCAGGGCATCGACCGAATAGGACGGGCAGCGAACGGGAAGCTGCAACTGGTCGAGTGCTGCCGTGACGGATTCGACGACGGACTCGGATGCCATCCCTTGGGATACGGCTATGTGCGTCGCTGCAACCAGTCCGATCGCTACCGCCTCGCCGTGGCGGATCCGGTAGGCACTGACCGCCTCAATCGCATGTCCTACGGTGTGCCCGAGATTCAGGAAGATCCGTCGGCCGCGCTCGCGGGGATCTTCCTCGATCAGCTGGATCTTCACAGATTGAGCTTGGGCGATCATCTCGACACCGGCGTCTCCCGTCCAATCCGCTCTTGTCAGAGTCTCCGAGGCTAGGGTGTCGAACAGATCGGGTGCCGAGACGATGCCGTGCTTCAGGGCTTCTGCGATCCCCGAGCGCAGTTCCGCTTCGGCCAACGTTCCCAGAGTCTCGACGTCGGCGATGACCATCGATGGATCGAAGAACGCTCCCACGAGGTTCTTGCCTTGAGGAAGGTCGACACCGGTCTTCCCGCCGAGACTTGCGTCGATCATCGCGATCAGTGTCGTCGGCATATGGACAAGCCAACGAACGCCTCGGCTGAAGGTTGCGGCTGCGAATCCTACCAGATCGCCCGTGACGCCTCCCCCGAGGGCGATTACAGCACTTGATCGATCCAACCCCGCCGAAACGAATTGCATATAGAGATCGCGAACGGTGGCGAGCGTCTTTGCCGGCTCACCGTCGGGGATCATGCAGGCGTGGGGGCGGAACCCCGCGTCGGACAGACTTCCGAGTACATCATCTGCATACAGGTCGCCGACCGTCGGGTTTGTCACCACGCCTACGGGGACCGATGATGCGCCCGTGGCAGAGCGCAGGAGATCGCCGATCCTGTGTCTCAAACCGATCCCGTTGAAGACCGTGTAGGAGGTGGTCCCGGAGCCCACACGCCGTGTTCGTGTGCGAATGAGATGAATGATCTCCTCGGCGATTTCCTCGGGCGATCGCCCGGTCGTGTCGATGTGCCATGGAACCTTCCCGTAAGCCTGCTCCCGCTCCGCCAGAAGTCGGTTCATCTGATGCTCGCGGTTCGACGGCTCCAGGAGGGGTCGGTCTGCGGCCCGTCGGAGCCGTCTGAGGATCTCCTTGTGATCGGCGCGAAGACAGATGCCTATGGCCGAATCCAGTAACCTCTTTCGGTTCTCCGCGCAGAGCAACGTTCCGCCGCCGGTGGCGATCACGTGTCCCCGAGTTGCAGCAAGCGTTCCGCAAAGCTCGGATTCGAGCTTCCGGAACTTCGCTTCTCCCTGCTCGTCGAAAATCTGGCGGACCGTTCGACCGGTTCTCGATTCGATCCTCTCGTCCATGTCGACGAACGGACAGCCGAGCCTTGCGGCAACGAGCCTGCCGACCGTTGTCTTGCCGGTTCCCATGAATCCCGTGATCACGACATTCCGCCTGTTACACATCATGCTTCCTCGTTCCCAGGTGACGGATCATCTCAGAAACGCTGTCGCCACCGAGCTTTTCGGAGACGGCGCCGGCGATCGTCCATGCAATCATCGCCTCGCCGACGATGGATGCTGCTGGGACGGCGCAGGTGTCCGAGCGTTGGTAGCGCGAAGCGGCAGCGCAGCGCTCGATCAGATCGGCGGACGCCTGGGCGGCGCGAGTCGTCGGAATCGGCTTCATCGCCATCCGAACGACGATCGGTTCTCCATTGCTCACTCCGCCCTCAACGCCTCCTGCTCGATTTGTCGAGCGCTGAATCTGTCCGTTCAGATCGACGACGAATCCATCTTGGACCTGCGTGCTTGGCAACTTGGCATTCTCGAAAGCAGGTCCGATTTCCACTCCCTTCACGCCCGGGATGGAAAGCGCGGCGGAGGCGAGCTGCGCATCGAGCCGCCGATCCCATTGGGTGAAACTTCCCAACCCGATGATCTGGCCGGTTACGGCTACGACGAAGACTCCTCCAAGGGCATCGCCTGTGGCACGAGCCTGATCGATGGCAGCCATCATCCGCCGAGCGGATTCCGAGTTGGGACAGCGCACGGGGTTGCACTCGGCGAGTGAAGCGAGCCGCTCCTGTGACTCATCAGGTAGGTCTGCTTCGGCGGTGCCGATCGACGTGACGTAGCTTCCGACTTGAACCCCGAACACGGCGAGCAGCTGTCTGGCAAGGCTTCCAGCGGCTACGCGTGCTGCGGTCTCTCGTGCGCTGGCGCGCTCAAGGATCGGTCGGGCATCCGAAAGGCCGAACTTCATCATCCCGGCGAAGTCCGCATGCCCAGGACGTGGAACCGTGACAGACGGCAGCGATTCGGAGGCCCAGAGGGCCTGCCAGTTCTCCCAATCCCGGTTTGGGATCTGAAGAGCAATCGGTGCCCCCGTTGTCTGTCCGTGAATGACCCCGGAGAGGATCGACGCTCGATCGTGTTCGATCTGCATCCTCCCACCCCGCCCGTAGCCACGTTGTCTTCGCGCTAGGTCGCGTGCGATCGCGTCACGATCGATCTCAAGTCCGGCGGGGAAACCGTCAATGATTGCTACCAGGCAAGCACCGTGCGATTCCCCCGACGTCAGAAGACGTATCATACTGCCTCCTCCAGCGCTCGATGCGCGGCATCTCTCATCGCTCCGACAGGTGCTTCGCGATCCGTCCACAGGAGGAACGATTGCGCCGCCTGACAGATAAGCATCTCCAATCCGCTGACGATCCGAACTCCCGACGCCTTTGCTTGGAGCACGAGTTTGGTCTCCGTCGGTGTGTAGACCACATCAAACACCGTGAGATGTGGCGGGATCGGTCGAAAGTCCGGCCAGATGCTGTCGTTCGTTTCCGGCCACATTCCGATCGGTGTTGCGTGAACCAGGAGCGTCGCCCGCTCCGACTCCCGGATCAGATTCTCCGCATTGAACCGGCGCACTCGTAGATGAGTTCCCGATGACCCAAGCTCGCGAACGATCCTGTCACCCTGGCCGACTCTTCTCGCCAGGATCAAGATCTCGTCCGCCTGTGAGCGGATCAATCCGAACACCGCTGCGCGTGCGGCTCCTCCGGCCCCGATCACGATCGCCCGCGATCCCCGAATCGAGTGGCCGGCTTTCTCCAGGGCGCAAACGACACCAAGATGGTCTGTGTTGTATCCGGCAACCCGCGACGCTCCGGCATCGTCTCGATCGATGACAATCGTGTTGACGGCTCCAAGAGCACGTGCTTCATCGCTGATGGCATCGAGCATCGGAAGGATCGTCTCCTTGTGCGGGAGCGTGATATTGGCGCCACGGAATCCAAGCGCGGCCAAACCACGAACAGCGGAACGAAGGTCTGGTGCGCCGACCTGAATAGGGATGTAGATCCCGTCTAGATCTCTCGCGGCAAGCGCTGCAGACTGCATCACCGGTGATATGCTGTGCGAAACAGGCGCGCCGAGAAGCGCAAGGAGCAGGGGACGCGGTGCCGCGGTCATCGGATAACCTTCCTTCTTTGTTGCGTGCGAGTCAGAGGAGCCTTGAGCTTCTCGAGCATCGTGAAGAATCCGGGAAACGAATCGTGCGTTCGATCGTCTCCGCTTACGATGGGACGATTGCCGGAAGTGATCAGAGATGCAATCGCCAGCATCATCGCCAAACGGTGGTCTCCGTGATCGCTGACGTTCGCCCCATGAAGCGGTGTCGGACCTTCGACGACAAACCCGTCGTCGGTGGCGGTGATCGCTGCCCCCAGGGCTCGTAGCTCGTTGACCACGGTTGCGATCCGATCCGTCTCCTTGAACCGCAACTCGCCGGCGTTTCTAACGATGGTTGTGCCGAGCGCTTGCGTGGCAAGCAGCGCAAGGACCGGTAATTCGTCGATCATGCGGGGAATAAGCTCTCCACCGATGGTGACCCCGCGCAGCGCCGATGAACGAGCACGGATCGTTGCGGTCGGCTCGTTTCCGAACGCTTCCGGCGCATCGGTGATGATCTCGATATCAGCGCCCATGGCCCTGAGCACGTCAAGCAGGCCCGTTCGGGTCGGATTGATCCCTACTCGATGAAGCTTGACGTCAGAGTCCGGGGATATCAGGGCCCCGGCAAGAAGAAACGCCGCCGACGATAGATCGCCCGGAACGGAGATCGACAGCGGGCGTAGGGAGCGTGTGTTGTGGATCGACACCTCGGAAGTCGTCTCATTCACAACGACTGGAGCTCCCATCCTCCGGAGCATTCGCTCGGTGTGGTCACGCGTTGGCGCGCCCTGTGTGATCCGCGTGATTCCTGCGGCGGTCAGTCCCGCAAGAAGAATGGCGCTTTTCACCTGGGCGCTCGGGACGGCAAGCTGATGCTCGATCCCGTGCAGCGCCCGTCCTTCAATCCGCAGCGGAGCTTTCCCGTCTGTATCCTCGATGAGCGCTCCCATCTTGCGGAGCGGTTCGACAACGCGGCCCATCGGACGGCGTAGCAGCTGCGGTTCGCCGAGCAGCGTTGCGTGCACCCGCTGTCCCGCGAGTGTCCCTGCGAGCAAGCGCATTGCGGTTCCGGATCTGCGGCAATCAAGGTGAACAGGGGCTTCCGTAGGTCGGAAACGGCTCAATCCCTCTCCGACCACACGAAGGGAGAGTTCATTGCTGCGCTCGATTTCGACCCCCAAGCGGCGCAGACACGCGATGGTTGCCAGACAGTCCTCGCACGGCAGGAACCCCTTGATATGCGACGATCCCTCGGCCAATGCAGCAAGGATCAGCGCTCGATGCGTGATCGACTTATCACCCGGGATGACCGCCTCGCCCCTCAGACTCGCCACTGTGCAGTGTTGCATCATGGGAACATCCTTCTTCTCTCAGCACGGATCTTCGACAGCGCTTCCCGTAAGGCCGATTCATCCTCTTCGGCGATCCACTGCGTCAATTGCCCCAGCCTGCCCTGGAACGCGGCAACGGCGGAACAGATCTCCTGACGGTTCGTGAGCAGGATATCGATCATCATGTCGATATCGCTCCCGGAGATCCGCGATGTGTCACGGAACCCGCCGGCGACGATCTCCCATGCCGCCGGATCACCGGATGTCACAGCATCGGCCGTAGCAACAAGACCGCACGACAGGAGATACGGGAGATGGCTGAGTGTTGCCGTCAGATGGTCCTGACGGGATGGATCGAGGATCAGGGGCACGCTTCCGATGGCACGAACAAGTGCTTCTGCCGTGGTAAGCGCCTCCGGAGTCGTTCGATCGAGCGGTGTCAGAATGAATGTGGCATCGTTGAAGATCTGCGGATCGGCGTGGCGGATCCCCGACAGCTCCTTGCCACACATCGGATGACCGCCGAGTGCATGCACCGATGCGGGCAGGATCTCCATTCTCCTGACAATCTCCTGCTTTGTGCTTCCCAGATCGAGAAGCAAAGAGCCGGCGGGCCAGGAACGCGCATATGTGCTGATTTGGTCGAGGATTGCGCGAACCGGTGCCGCAAGGATCGTGATGTCGATGTCCGACACGGCTTCCTCGATGTCTGAGACGCCGGCATCGATGAGGTTGTGATCCAGCGCGAACTGAACGGCTTCGGGCCGTCGATCCATCCCGATAACCGTTGCACAACGATCACGGATCGCCGCGGCGAACGATCCCCCCATGAGGCCAAGACCTAGCACGGCAACTCGACTGGATTCGATCGGCTTCACAGCGTCCTCCCCACGGCGGCGGCCACGGCACCAACGGAATCCACAAGAGACGAGAACATCTCGGGAGGAAGCGACTGCGGACCGTCCGACAACGCAAGCTCTGGATGAGCGTGAACCTCGACCAGCAGTCCATCGGCGCCGCCGGCGACGGAGGCTTGCGCTACCGGAGTCACCAACTCCCGCTTGCCTGTTCCGTGACTGGGGTCGACGACCACGGGAAGATGTGTCAGCTGCTTCAGAAGAGGAATCGCGTTGATGTCCACCGTATTCCTTGTGTACGGCTCGAATGTACGGATTCCTCGCTCACACAGAACAACCCGTTCGTTCCCGTGGCTAAGGATGTACTCGGCGGCCATCAACAGTTCCTCGATGGTCGACATCATTCCGCGCTTGAGGAGTACCGGTCGTTGCGCTCTACCGGCGGCATGCAGCAACGCGAAGTTCTGCATGTTCCTCGCGCCGATCTGCAGCATGTCCGCGTAGCTCGTGACCAAGGGAACGAGTTCCGGATCCATGACCTCCGTCACAACTGGGAGGCCCGTTTCCCGCCGTGCCTCCGCCAGAATCCGCAAGCCGGCCTCGCCCATTCCTTGGAAGCTGTACGGGGATGTTCGCGGCTTGAACGCTCCACCTCGTAGCATGTGCGCACCTCTTTCCATGACGGAGTTTGCCGTTTCGAGAAAAGCATCCCGGCTCTCGACGGCGCAAGGGCCGGCAATGAGAGCCACTTGGCTTCCTCCGATGCGCAAGTCGCCGATCGGCACAATCGTGTCTTCGGGATGAAACTCACGGCTTGCGCGCTTGAACGGCTTCTGGATCGGTACCGCTTCTTCAACGCCCCCCATCTGGCGGATGCGATCTGCATACACCGTCGCCCCGTCTCCGATAATTCCGACCACAGAGTGATCCTTGCCTTGAGAAACGTGCGTTTGGCAGCCCATCTGCTCGATGAGAGCAATGACGTTGTTCAGTTGGATCGGCGTCGCATCCTGTTTCATGATGATAAGCATGGGTCTTTCTCACCTCGCTTTCGATCTTCGGGCGAGGACTCGTGAAGCTCGGCAATCGGCGTGGTGGCCGCAGGATACGACCCAAGCAGCTTGACGAAAGAGGATCGCCTTAGCAGCCCGCTGATCGCCGCCTCACACGCTGGGTCCTGACAGTGACCCTCGAAATCCAGGTAAAACACGTACTGCCACGGGCGGGTGGCCCGAGGTCTCGACTCCAGCTTACTTAGACTGATGTGCCGTACCGCGAACTCTCCGAGACACTCGTACAAGGCGCCGGGATGGTGGGGGGTCGTAAAGATGATGGAGGTCTTGTTCCGTGGGGCACGCTCTGGAGCCTTTGTCGACAGGACGAAGAAGCGGGTGTAGTTCTGAGGAAAATCCTCGATGTTCCGGTCGAGGATCTCCAATCCCGAAAGCTGCGCAGCATCCTGGCTCGCGATCACGCCTACCGTGAGGTCGGGATGGGCTGCCAGATCATGTGCGGAGCTTGCCGTATCTGATGTGGCTTGTGGTCGGAAGTTCCTTTTCTGGAGGTAGTGCCGGCACTGAGAGAGTGCTTGCGGATGAGAACGTACGCTGACGAGCGACTCGATTGTCGCTCCCGGGGTACCGAGGAGCATGTGGTGCACGGAGAAGATGACTTCTGCGTAGATGCGAAGATCGTGCTCCATCAGCAATTCATAGCTCTGGTTCACCGATCCGGCGATGGAGTTCTCCACGGGAATCATTCCGTACTCTGTAGAACCTCGCTCGACCCGGGAGAAAACGTCGGCAAACGTCTCGCACGGGATCGATTCCGACGAACCTCCGAAGAACTGCCGAATCGCCTTCTCGGAGTAGGCCCCCGACTCTCCTTGGAATGCAACACGTGTCATGGTTGTCTCTCCTTCAAGGCCCAATCGGGGCGTAGAGTCCGCGTCTCGCCAAGGTAGATGTGGCGTATGGGATTCGATGAACGGCGGCACACAAGCAGCACTCGGATGCAATGGCGCAGGCTTCCGAGTACGTTCATTTCTTGCAAGCAGAGAAGAGGTGTGGCATGCCATCCCATGGCACGTGCCGCTTCGGCCGGATAGGCGGCATCCAAGTCGGATGTTGCGGTGAACAGGACATACGTGATCGCATCCACCGAGATGTCATTCTCACGAACGAGCGTCGCCAGCAATGTTCGTGTTGCGTCATGGATCGCTCTGACGGTGTTGGCCTCTGCCACAACAGCACCCCGGATCCCCACCTGTCCTTCCGGCACATCCAACCTCTCGATCTGCATCGCGCTCCTTCCGTGCGAGGAAGCAAAAAAGAAAGACCGCAGGCACTTGCCTGCAGTCCACAACGGCTTCCCTGGTCCGAATCGCCTATTCGCTAGACGACGTCAGGAAAGCCAACCGGAAAATAATAGTAAAAACGGACCTGGGTGGGCGAACTACTTCGACTCACATCCACCATCAGGTCTTTCCGCATGATGCGAGCATCATAGGATGGACAGGATGCAGTGTCAAGCCCCGCATCGATCCGCCCGTCTCCAACCACTCTCGGGCAGGAGGTCACAGGCGCTGCCCTATTGCGGCATCTCGATCTTTCCGACCGGTGCAACATACAGTGCGATCTCGTCGTCCCCATCGACGCCCAGATACGTATCCAGCATGCTCTGGCTGTAGGCAACGATAGCACACGTCCCTGCCCTGATCGCTTCACACGCCAGATACAAGTTCTGACAGATATGACCACAGGATAGCAGGATATCCTTAAGCGAATCGGTGGGATAGCGCCACTCGCTGCGATAAGGAATTGCTGTCCACACGAACGATACGGTCGCTGTGTCGACGAACGATTGCCCAAAGCAGACTGCGCCGAGGGTCGGATCCTGTGGGCTTCGATCATCCTCAGGCCACAGTTCGACCAGCTGATGCTCGATCGGCGCATATCGGTACAGACCCGGGACAACTCCTTCGACGTTGCGAATCCGCAGGTAGGTCTCGAACGGATGACGGCATCCGCCGGACGGCACGGTGCGAAACGCGTGGATCTTCTTGGGATGGATGCTGCGGATCCCTTGGGTGGACCACAGCAAGAAGGACAGCTCCACAAGGGAAAGAGGCTCGCCGTTGAACGATCGGTGACTCTGCCGATCCCGGATTGCGGCGATCAGAGGCACGTCTCCCAGCGTCGTAGGGAACTGCTCCGGCGGGACCAAGTCGATCAGCCGGGCTCCGCGGGGGATTTCCTTCTCGATCGGAGGAGCGGGGATGCCTTTTTGCTGATCGGATTCAACATCAGGAAAAGAAGAGAAGTCTGGGTTCCGCAGATGCTTACGCGTATCACTCATTCTTGTTTTCTCCTTTGGTCTGCGATCATCTTCTTCTAGGTCGCCGGCAATCCCATGGGCGGTTCAATCAGGTCTCCGCAAGGCAGTCTCAGCGTGCGTCATCCTGACGGCTCACTCAATGGGCACGTTTTGAGCACGATCATCATCACGAAGCTGTGGAAGCACTCTTCGGTGGCTCGCGATCTCGGTGCCTTTCAAGACGAGCTGGCTTGGTGGACCAGCGATGGCTCACCTGAATGGATCCCTCCTGTCGATGGCCTCATGGGCCGCCCTGATCATACCAGCAAGCGAACGCTGCGATGGAGTTCGGACGCGTCTTCTTGTGTTCACAGCTTCTTCCGATCCGTGTGATAGGATACCCTCACGATGGATGTGAAAAAGGCCTTTCGTGCCGTAGTTTGGGTCGTGCTTGCCGGAGTTACGCTTCTCTTGTCTGCTTGCTTCACAGTTGGGGGTCCTGGTGACCTAGTGGCTGTCTTATCGGCCGAGCCGCAGCAAGGGACCGCTCCGCTTGGGGTCGAATTCGATGCTTCGGCATCCACAGCTCCGGGAGCGAACATCGTCGCTTACTCGTGGGATTTTGGCGATGGTGCAAGCGGTACCGGCGTGACGGCAGTGCACACGTTTCACGCCGATGTCGAACGTGTTTTCACCGTGACGCTGACGATCCACGACAGCCAAGGCCGCCAGGCCACTGCCTCGGCGACGGTTCTTGTGCGGCCGGCTGACGCGCCCTCGATTGACGTGCAAGTGGAGTTCATCTGGCCGTTCCACTACGACGCAGAGGGGGAGGACGCCGCCAACCTCAACGACGAGTACTTCGTCCTTCAGAACACCGGGGCCGATCCGGTGGATCTCGGGGGGTGGACGTTGGAGAACGAAAGGGGGTTCCGCTACCGGATTCCCAACGGATTCACGCTAGCGGCAGGTGCAGTGGTCTACATCCACAGCGGAGCGGGCATCGACACGGCGCAGATCCTCTACTGGAACGCACCTGCCCCCGTGTGGAACAACAACTCAGACATTGCCGTCCTTCGCGACGCGACGGGAACGATCGTCACCTACTACGCCTACTTCTCCTGCTGATCACCTAGAGGAAGAAGCCGCGCCCCCGGCTTCCGTCGATCTCCTCCCGCCCGATCCGTGTCATAGCTCCTTGACCAGCTTCTTCACGGCGTTGCGTCCCATACTTGCGCATCCGGGGATCCCACCACCGCCCGCCGATTGCCCGATGTAGAAGAAGTTGTCCAGGCGCGGGAGCGTCTTGGGTATCGAGAACATCATCGACATCGTCTCGAGCTTCCCGGACTCGGACGTGTAGGTAAGGCCGTTTCCGGTGAAACGCTCCGTGGTCAACGGCGTGGCGACATCGCTGACTTCGATCTGGTTTGTCAGGCCGGGAAAACGAGGCTCGAGCTGCCTCACGACGACCTCGACCAGCTGCTCCTTGGCTTCGCGGTAGCGGGACTTGTCTGTGGCCAGATCCGCCCAATACGCATAGCTGGTGCTGATCAGCACCTTGATCACGCTTCTCCCCGCTGGAGCGAGGGTCGGATCGAAGCCGTACAGCTCGATCGGGATGCGATCTACGGTCTGGTCGGCTAGCTTGACCGGTTCATCCAACAGCCACACCAGCGCATGCGGTTCCTCCGTCAGATCGCGGTCAACGCCGAGGCTCACGTGGATCCCCATGGTCATCTCGTCGACGGGAACAGCGTGTTTCGCGAGCGTCTTCGGGTCTACGAACTCCCTGCCCAGAAACTGAAACAGCGTGGTGTGAGCAAAGGCATTGGAGATAACGGCATCCGCAGGGATTTCCCGTCCATCGGCAAGCCGGACACCTGTTACCCGATGTCTGCTTGTCAGGATCTTGGACACAGAGGAGTTGTAGTGCACCGAGCCCCCCAATTCGGTGAAGCGCTCGGCGATGGATCGAGCGAACGAGAGTGAGCCGCCTTCCGGGAAACCGTAGTTCCGCACGGAGCATTGGCTGAGCAGGTTGAGGTGAATAAGGACAGGAATCTCCGGCCAATCGTATTGGATGGTTGGAAACGCCCGGCGAAGGAACGGGTGGCGGAATCCTTCCGCGTACTGATGCATGGTGACACTCCCCCATCGCACGATGCGCGGGAGAACAGGGAGTGCCGGGACAAGCCCGAGCGGCCCTGCTGCGGTGAGCGCGAGCAAGTCGTGCCGCTGCATGGCGCGCAATGCTCGAAGGTAGGGAGCGATCCGCCGCCGGTCCTCCGGGAACGACGACATCATGTGATCCTCGAGTCGATCGAGATCGGTATACACTGTGAACGCCTTACCGTCAGGGGACTCTACGTGCGTCAGATCTTCCGGGAATAAGACGTTCCTGGGCATCGCTCCAAGCTCTTCCCACATTCGATACAACACACTGTCGGGGTGACAACCGGCAAGATGGTGGATGCTGCCGTCAAACGTGTATCCCTGCCGCGTCCACGCCGTGCACATCCCTCCCGGCAGCGCGTGCATCTCGAAGATGTGGGCGTCCATCCCCATCTGCTGTGCCGTTACGCCTGCAGCCAATCCGCCGATCCCTGCGCCGATAATCACAAGTCTCTTCTGCGCCATGAACTCCTCCCCAAGGACGTCGATTCGTACCCGAGTGTAGTACGCAAGACGGCGAGCTGGCTACGAGGTCCGGATCGAACTGCAAATGCTCATCAGCCCGCACCATGATGTCGAGCTACTCAGAGATGGAACGGTCCTCGTCCGGTGATATGCGGGAGGAGATCCTCCAAGGCGCGTTGCGGAAGGACGATCCGCGTGCCGGAGACGGCGGGGAAAGCAAGCTGCCGGCCGGCAACGGTCCGTCCTGTGGCTTCCTCGATCCGCATCTCGCTCCACGGGACAAGAAGTGGGCGGTGAAACGGGCGGAAGATGCGATAGGGAGCCAGAAACATCCCGCGGTCATCGATGGCGAGTCGGAGGACGCCGTTGTAGCGAACCGCGCCGATGAACGCATGGCCAAGCCGACGTGCGTCGGTGGGAGCGAGCGGGAGCGCATCGAACTGCCTAGCGAGCCTCCTCCATCCGCTGGCAACGGAGAGAATCCAAAGAACCAGAAACCAGATCCCCAGGGAATAGGCGATTGCCCCAAGTGAGATCCAGACCCCAAGCGGAACCATCTGCCCTCCTTACGTTGATCGATCATTGATCCCGGCTCGAGCACGTGCGGGATCCGGTTTGCCAGAATGGTATCGCGTAGGCCTTGCTCCTGCGCGAAGCGAAGCCGGGACTCCTCGCGAAAACCCGGGCACGCTGAGACGTTGTGATGTCCCGGAGCCCTGAGGCTACGTCTCGCTGGCGAGCGCGATGCCGATTTCTAATGAGACGCAACCCACGTACCGATTCGCTTGGCGATCTCTTTCGCGTAGGCCAGCGGTGACAGGTCGGTTCCACCGCTGTAACAATTGGAGCCTGCATTCCATCGTCCGCCGAAGTGAGGATCGAACCCCGAATCCTTCAACCGCAGGGCGAAGAGAGTCAACCCATCTGGTCGACCTTGCCCCAGCCAGAGCTTGATCCCGTGGCGATACATGCCGTCCTTCGAGCATTTGCCGGGCAAGACGAACATGATGGCAGAAGCCTGTGGGAGGAGGGGAAGGAAGAGGCAGCCATCCACGTTGTGCTCCAAGGTTGCATAGCGAACGCTGCCGACGCTCTCGAAGACCTCCCGGGCAAGCGTCTCGGCTTCCCTCCGCTCTCGCTTGCGGTCCTCGAGTGCCCTCTTTGCAGCGTCCTCGAGCGGTTCTCTCGACAGCAGTTGCTTGAGGTTCCGCAGAGAGAGTCCGTAGTCGTGGCTGTGGCGTAACCCCTGGAGCAGGTCGGCGATCTCGTTTTCTTCTCCCGTGTGATCGGCGGCGATGGATGCCTTTCCGAAGCGTTCTTCGGGGGCGAGGTCACCCGCTAGGATTGCTGCAGCGAGGATGCTGTCGCAGTCCGTGTGGTTGATGGCAACCTGTGCTACGCAATCCGGCTTGCCGAACGCCTGAACTCTCTCGATGGCAAGCGTGGTGCTCGTGACCTCCTGCTGCATTCTCGTTGTGTGTGCGTGATGATCGACGTTGACGATACGCCCCCATTGATAGCCGCCTGCCGTCTCTCTGCCGTTGGACTCGATTCCCGCGACGCGGAAGTCACACGCGAAGATGAGCCCTCTCGGATAGCAGGCATCGAGGTTGCGGTATGTGGGCTCACCATCCTTCTCCTTCCACAGGTGGACTCTTTCGTAGCATGGGCTCCCGGGTGGGACGTCTCGCGACGCGTGGTGCGCTACGTCGAGCTCAGAGAATCTCATGTTCTCTTGAAGCATGTTGATGAAATGCCCCCTGTTGCGTGGTCGCGGCTATGGCATGAACGGTTGCTTCCGGATGGTACCGTGCCGGAGCGCGTCTTGCTCCAACAAGAAGCCGGGCCCGTGATGGGCCCGGCGCCTGCGTTTCCAGGGTTTTACCCTGTCCCTGCCTATCCCACCTTGTCCGGTTGCTCCGGCACGTCGTAGAGGATGTCATCCAGTGGATGACGGTACAGACCCTGAGCGAGCCGGTTCTGGTCGAAGTAGTGGCCCATCAGGCCGATCGAGCGGCCGAGGACGAACAGCGCGTTGAACATCCCCATCTTGATCATCTGGTCGATCTCGGCGTCGCCGAAGCCGACTTCCTTGAGGAGGTCGACAAGGAGAACGCCGATGCATCCGTCGACGTTGAGGATGAGGTTGTTCTTCTTCTGGGTTGTCACCGCTTCCACTGACAGCGCGTAGTCGAGAAGCGGCGTGGCCTTGAAGTTCTTCTTGGCGAAGCCCTTCATCAACTCGACCCGTTTGTCGGGGTTCTCCACGGTGTGCAGACGGTGACCGATCCCCTGAACCCGCACGTTCTTCGCCTTCATGTGGGCGATGAACTCACGGGGCGGCAGTTCGTTTCGCAGTCCGAACAGGAAGTGCTCGGCTGCGCCGTTGACCGCTCCGCCGAATCGGGGGCCGATGGTGAGGATTCCGCTGACCAGCGAGCTTATCAGGTCTTTGCCCGCCCGGGCCGTGACGATCGTGTTGTGGGCGCCGGATACGGCTGCACCGTGGTCGGCGATGATCTGGATGACCATCTCCATGAACCGGCGGGCGTAGGCGGGGATGTCCTTCTTGAACCACAGCAATCCAAGGACACCGCCGATCCCGTAGCCCTGCTCGATCACGTCGTCGATCGGCACTCCGCAGTAGTTGTGGACTTCACCGGATTCATCGCAGATGGTCGAGATGAAGTTGGTGGGCTTACGGACAAGGCCTTCGGCCTTCGCCTGCTTGTAGTCCATCGGCACATGGGGCGGCTCGAACTCTTCAGCCGGTACGATCGTCCCCGCGGCCACGAGCTTGTCGTAGGTCGCCTTGATCTTCTCGGCGTAGTCGTCGAAGGAGTCGGGGACGATGACGCCTGCGTCGCGCAACGCTTGATTCTTGGCGTCTGCGGTCTCGTCTTCGCCGCCGGCCTTGGCGCCGGCGTGGCCGAACTGCACCTGACCGGGAAGAACCTTAGCGCAGGTTCCGGTCGTCCACATCACCAGCGGCTTGGTGATCCGATGATCTCTGACAGCGGCTGCGATCTCATGCTCGGCGGTGCCACCGACCTCGCCGAGGCACACGAGCATCTTGATCGCCGGGTTCTGCTCGTATCGGAGAAGGTGATCGAGAAGACTGGCGCCTGGGTGAGCGTCACCTCCGATCGCGATCCCCTCGTAGACACCGTCGGTGGTCCGCGAAACGATGTTGTATGCTTCGTTCGACATCCCTCCGGAGACCGAGACGAACCCCACCGAGCCGGGACGATACAGCTTGGACATCTTGATGTTGTCCATCGTTCCGGCGGTGTTCCCGATTTTGAACGCGCCCGCTTTGATCCCGCCGACGGTGGCCGGGCCGATGATCCACTTGTTCTTCGCCTTGGCGGTGGCGGAGAGGATGCGGGCATGACGCTCGGGAACGCCCTCGGCAATCACGGCGATCGTGCGGATCGTATCCGTCTCCAGGGCCTCCATGGTGGTCTCGAACGCCGAGCGCTGGGATGCGAAGTTGACCATCACATCCGCGTTGGGGAACTTGCTGACCGCGTCGGCGATGGAGCGAAGCCGCGGGATCGTGATCTCGCGGGTTCCCCAGAAGAACTTCTCGAATCCACCGCGTTCCGGCGTGATCATCGCAACAACGCTCGGGCTTTCTTTACGGCAGAGATAGTCGAAGTCGAGCATCCGCTGCACTGCGTTGGTCTGCGCACCGTAGATGAACGCTTTGGTGTCGCGAGAGAAGAGTTCGTAGCTATTCATTCGTTCCTCCCGAAAGCGCCATCGAAACGATGCGCGTCATGTGAGTTTCGGGTCCGTAGACTTCGACCGGAACGCCGATCTCCTCACCGACGCGGCGCATGTTTTCCAGGCCTTCTTTGAAGTTGGGACCGCCACGGCGGACGTAGACCCTGACCTTGTTCTGTTGCAGCTTGTCTTTGTAGGCTTTGAGCGCTTGGATGATCCCGGTGAACGTCTTTGCCACGTCCGTGAAGTTGGCGATTCCGCCGCCGATCAGCAGGAACTTCGGGCGTCCTTGCGGGTCCGGCTTCCGGGTCATCAAGTCGAGAAGGGTCTTGGCGTATTCGTAGGTCATCTCGGTCGAAGGGTTCCCGGAGTATTCGCCGTAGCAGGCGAGTTCTTTTGCGAACCCAAGGTCGACGACCGTGTCGGCATAGATCACGCTGGCGCCGCCGCCGGCGACCATCGGCCAAACCCGTCCGTCCGGGTTGAGAACGGTCAGCTTCAGTGAAGCTCCGGTCTTCTCATCGAGCGACGCGATGTACGCCTCTTCGGGGGTCGCCGTCGATCCGAACGGCTTGGGGAACTCCAGCTTTCCCCAGACCTCGGCGCATTGGAAGGCGGCCGTGTCATCCATCTTAGCGACCGTATCCAACGGGACGAGTGCGCCTTCGGCAAACGTGATCGGGTTGAACTCCAAGTAGGTGAAGTGATACTCGGTGAACACCCGGTACAACGTCTCGATGAATCGGGCTACCTTCTCCTTCTCAGGCAGATCGGGAAGGGCGTCGGCCACGTGGATCGCTGCCGGATCGCCGAGGATCGGGACATCGAGGGTTGTGACGCTTTCCCACACCTCTTCGATGTCGACGCCTCCCTTGGTCGAGAAGTGGATGGTGTCCTTGTCATGGCCGGTCGTGAACGCCAGGTAGTACTCTTCCTCGTGGGGGACGAACGGCTCGATCAGGAAGTGCGTCAGCGTACCGGTGGTTTCCCCGGTGGTCTGCTGGATCGTGACCGTCTTGTTCATCCTCTCCCGAATCCATGCAACGACTTCATCGAGACGCTTGTTCACGAACAGCAGGTTGTTCTTGCCGCGCTTCCCGAATAACTGATCCGGCTTACAGACCAACGGCGCACCGGTCAACCACGGGTGTTGTTCGGCAAGCGCATTCAGATCGGTGTCCGGCGTCACGAGTACCAAGCGGTCCTCGAACTTGAGCGCTCCATCGGACAGCTTGTCGACGGCAGCGGCCAGCATCCGCTTCGCATCGTACTCGCGTATTCCTTTCTGTGCCATGTTGGCTTTCCCCCTACCCTAAAGGTTTCCGATGATCTCGTCGCCGAATTCGGAGCACGACAGAAGTGTGGCTCCGTCCATCTGACGTTCGAGATCGTAGGTGACACGCTTGTTGTCGATCGCCTTCTTGATCCCGTCAATCACAAGATCCGCGGCCTCCGTCCAGCCCAGATACCGGAGCATCTCCACGGCCGACAGGATGATGCTGCCGGGGTTCACCCTGTTCTTGCCGGCATGCTTCGGAGCGGTTCCGTGAGTTGCCTCGAAAATGGCGTGGCCGGTGTTGTAATTGATGTTGGCCCCGGGTGCGACGCCCAGCCCGCCAACCTGAGCTGCGGCCGCATCGGTGACGTAGTCGCCGTTCAGGTTCATGGTTGCAACCACCGAGTACTCCGTAGGACGAAGCAGCATCTGCTGGAAGAACTGATCGGCGATCCGATCGTTGATGACGATCTTCCCCTCGGGAACGGTGCCTCCATGTTTCTGGGCGACCTCGTTCTCGGTGACGAGTTGCGGGTAGTCCTTGGCGACCTCGTATCCCCAATCCCGGAACGCACCCTCGGTGAACTTCATGATATTGCCTTTGTGGACCAGGGTTACAGTGGGCCTGCCACTCTTGATCGCATACTCGATCGCGGCGCGAACCAGACGCTTCGTTCCTTCTTCACTGATCGGCTTGATCCCGATTCCGCACATCTTCGGGAAACGGATCGCGGTCGTGACCCCCATCTCGTCCCGCAGCCAGCCTATGACCTTGTCGGCGTCCGGGGTTCCGGCGCGCCACTCGATCCCGGCATAGACGTCTTCCGTGTTCTCGCGGAAGAATACAACGTCGACGTCGCCCGGGCGTTTCACGGGTGCCGGCGTGCCGATGTGCTGGACAGGCCGAACACACGCGTACAGGTCGAGCAGCTTGCGCAGCGTCACATTTAGGCTGCGGATTCCTCCCCCCACCGGGGTCGTCAGGGGACCCTTGATGGCAACGAAGTACTTGCGGATGGCTTCGACGGTCTCCTCCGGCAAGTACAGCGCCTGGCGCCTGTCCGGCGGGATCGCGACGATCTCCTCTTCGGAAAGCTCCGGATGATTGGTCGCCACGGCCTCATCACCGGCGAGGACCTTCATCCACTCGATCTTTCTTGCCTCCCCGTACGCCTTTCGAACGGCCGCATCAACGACCTTCTGCATGACGGGAGAAATGTCGACTCCGGTGCCATCTCCACGAATGGCGGGAACAATCGGATGATCGGGGACGTTGAGACGACCGTTGACCATCGTGATCGGAACACCCGACTCCGGCGGCTGCGGGATGTAGTTGGACATGGTGTCCTGGCTCCTTTTTACTGCACGTGGCTTGCGTGCAGGCCCTCTGAAATCTTCCCGGCGGAACGCACGACCCGCCGGATCACTCGGTCTCGCTTCTTGCCCTCCAAGCGGTGGGACGGTGCCGACACGCACAACGACGCCACGACTTGGCCGTCTGCAGCAAGGATCGGCGCACCGATCCCATAGGTTCCTTCATCGACTTCGCTGTCGGACTCTGCGTATCCCAGACTGCGGATTCTGTTGAGTTCCTCATGCAGCTTCTTGGGGGTTGTGATCGTATTGGCGGTAAACCGCGCAAGCCCGTACCGCTCGATGATGGTGTCTTGGCGTTCGGGATCCAGGAACGCCATCAGCGCCTTTCCGGATGCACCTGCGTGCAGAGGGAAGACCGCCCCACGCTGGTGCGACACGCGAAGCGCGTGAAGACCTTCGATCCTCTCCAAGCACACGCCGTCGTGATCGCGCAGCGAAGAGAGAATCACTGTTTCACCTTCCTGTCTGGACAAGGTACGCATGATCGGCAACGCGATCTCACGCAGGCTTGGCCGGACAACGCAGCCGGCGAGTTCGAGAATCTTCGTTCCCAGACGATAGATTCCGCTGCGTTCTTGGACGATGAGATGGTGCTTGCGGAGCACGGCGAGATATCGATACGCCGTACTCGCTGGCAGATCCATGCGCTCAGCGATCTCCCCGGCCGACAGGGCAGGTGTCTCAGGTGAGAACAGGGTGAGGATCCGGATCCCTTTCTCCAGCGTTGATAGCCCGCTCATGACGCCCCCGGCTCGAGAGGATCGCACAGAGGCCGTGCGGGCCTCTTCTTGGGGAGGCGCACGCACGGCTTAGATCCACAATCGGAGTCGATGGAGACACATTTCCTCATCTCCATCGTCGCCGGATTGATATCGTTCATTGTGTTGTGTAGGCAAGCAGTCCGCCCGCTCGGATCATGTCCATCTCGCGCTCGGACAGATCGTGGCGGATCTCGATCGTCTCCCCCGTGGTCCGGTTGAGCACGGAAAGCGGCCGGGTGAGATCCGAAACATCGATCTCGAGTTCGTCTCCCGGATTCAACCGATCCGTATCGGCCATGAACGGGATGATCCCGACGTTGATCAGATTCGCACGGTGAATCCGTGCGTAGGTCTTGGCAAAGACGGCCTTGATGCCGAGCTGCCAAGGAGCGAGCGCTGCGTGCTCTCTGGAAGAGCCTTGGCCGTAGTTGTCTCCACCCACAATGAAGCCGCCGTTCTTCTCGGTGGCGCGGTCGGCGAACTCCTTATCCTCGTAGAAGAAGGTGAACTTCGCGATCTCCGGAAGGTTGCTGCGGAGATGCTGAGTCAACGGACCGGCCGGAAGGATGGCGTCTGTAGAGATGCCGTCTCCGACCTTGAGAAGGACCTCTCCTTTCAGCGTCTGAGGGAGAGGCTGTTGCGGTCGCAGAGCGACGATATTCGGTCCTCGGCGGATCTCCATCGAAGCGCCGGCCGGCTCGAGGATGAGCGTGTCGTCGATCGTTAGGCTGGAGACCTCGACTTCGACCGCGGGCAGCTTCCGCGGATCGGCGATCGCCCCAGCGAGCGCCGAAGCCGCAGCAACCTGCGGGCTGCAAAGGGCGAGCTTCCCGAACTTGTTTCCGCCGCGACCTTTCCAGTTTCGGTTCACCGTTCGCAGAGAGAGGTGTTCGTGACCGGGAACGAACCCGATTCCGATGCAAGCATTGCATCCCGGCTCGATCATCCGGACACCGGCCTTGGTCATCGCCAAGAAGCTTCCGTCCTCCATCAGCATCTCCCAGGCCTGTCGCGATCCGGGTGATACAACGACATCGATGTCGGGAGAGACCTTCTTGCCCTTCAGAATCTCGGCCGCGATCTTCACATCCTGATAGCTTCCGTTTGTGCACGATCCGATGTAGACCTGATCGATCTTCGTACCCTCGACTTCTTCGATGTCGAAGACGTTGTCGGGCATTCCGGGCATGGCAACCAGCGGCTTCAGCGCAGACAGGTCGATCTCGATCGTCTTGTCGTAGGTTGCCCCCGGATCAGGCTGTACGGCGACCCAATCCCCCTCTCGCTCCTGCATGGCAAGGAACTGCCGGGTGATGTCGTCGGACGGGAAGATCGACGAGGTAGCTCCCGTTTCCGTACACAGGTTGGTGATCGTAGCGCGTTCGGGAACGGTCAGCGTCTTTACTCCGGGGCCGTCGAATTCGAGGAAGTACCCCACGCCTCCCTTCACCGAGATGCGTCGCAGAATCTCGAACGCGATGTCTTTGGCCGCAGCGCCCCAGGGCAGCTTCCCGGTGAGCACGACCCGCAGCGTTTGCGGAACGGTCAAATAAAACAACCCGCCGCCCATGGCGACGGCGACATCGACCCCTCCTGCACCGATTCCGAGCATCCCCAATCCGCCTGCCGTCGGGGTGTGCGAATCGGACCCGAGAAGCGTCTTGCCGGGAACGCCGAACCGCTCGTAGTGAAGCTGGTGGCAAACGCCGTTCCCGTTCTTGGAGAACTTGGCGCCGTAGTGGGAAGCGATCGTCTGCAGGAAGATATGGTCGTCCGTTGACTCGCCCTTGAATCCGAGCGATGTGTGATCGGAGTACGATACGACCGTCTCCGCCTTGACCCGATCCAATCCGAGCGATTCGAACTCCAGCCAGGCCATCGTTCCGGTCGAATCCTGCGTCAGACAGTGATCAATCTGGATTCCGACGGGGGTTCCTTTGGTGAGTTCCCCCTCCCGAATGTGATGGGAGAGGATCTTTTCCGTGATCGTCTGCGGCACAGCAATCACCTCTGCGCTGCGCGCGGCGGAAGGCTGCATGCGCAACTGCGCCGCCACGCGCGGGTGCGTTTCTCACATGATGAGAAGGGAGTCTCATTTTGTGGTTGCGCATCGTAGACGATCCTTGAGGAATTGTCAAGCGGAAACCCCGGGAAGTAAGGAGAGCGTTTGTCCTATGCGAGGAGGTCAGATTTCGCATCGGCGTAAGCGCCGTTTCGAACGGATTTTGCGGCGTTGAGTCCAGCGCGCACGGCCCCCTCGATCGTTGAGGGCCATCCGGTTTCGATCCAGTCTCCGGCGAGCTGCAACCCAGCAATCCCTGAACAGGCGTGAGGGCGAAACGCATCGGCACCGGGGTCGGCAACAAACGTCGCTTCTCGCCAACGAGATGCGAACCATCCGCGAAGGCCGGCCGATGCCGTTGGGGGCAGAAGGCGCGTCAGCGGGTCGAGGAGCGAGTTGAGGATCTCTACGTCGGGAAGCGAGATGAGATCGTGGGCGTTGCTCTGCGAAAGCACGAGATGATGACCGATCGGCTCATGCCGGATCGCCGACACGTCGAAGACCGCTTGAACCGGTCCGTCCACGGCGATGAAAAACGGTTGCTTCCTCTGCATCACCGGTCGATCGAACCACAGGTGCAGGTTCACAATCGGTGCCCAGCGGAGGTTCAAGGCAGAGCGGATGGCTTGCTGGATGCGCCCTTCGACGTTGCTGCGGAGCATCGCGACCAGATGGGCGGGAGGAACGGCGGCAACCACCGAGGACGCGCTGATGCGATCTCCGGTGGATAGCTGAACACCGACACAACGCCCGTCTCGAATCTCGATCGATCGGACCCGGGTCCTCAGCCGGACCGTTCCACCATGATGTTCGATGTACGGAACCGCTGCACCGAACAACTGGGAGAGAGGGCGAAGGAAGAAGCCCAAGTCCGCACCGTGAGGGGAAAGAAACGCATCCCGAAACACCTTGGCTGCAGCGCCGATGTCAACAGTGGACGCAGCTGCATTGAGTGCGGCGATCGACACCGGATCCCAAAAACGGGCGATCGTTCTCTCCGACTGAGCCCTGCGGCGAAGCCACGCGGCGAACGTCTCCTCTTCTTTGGGCGCCCTCAGCCAGAGAGTCAGTGCCGCTGGGAGAACTCGGATCCGGTCTGCCGTCGACAACGGGCGGTACCGAAGCAGGCTGGGGAGGAGGTTGAGCGGCGAGGGAAGAGGGGCTGAGGCGATCCGCGCGCGAATCGGTTCTGGAACGTCATGGGTTGTGATCGGTACTTCCAGCGAGGGCTGGAAGCAGACATCATCTCCGACGCCAAGACGTCGGAACAACGCTGTCGATTCGGTACAGCAGCGCATGAGAACGTGCTGTCCTGCATCAAGATCGCCGAATATCGGGTGAGAAAGCGAACCGGCGCGTCCTCCGAGCCGGGGACCCTGCTCGATGAGGGTGACGCGGTATCCGTGGTCTGCGAGCGAGCAGGCGCAAGCGATGCCGGCGGCACCGCCGCCGACTATGATGATCGGGTCGGAAGGCATCTTGTCCCGATCCATGTTTTCGTTACCAGGAGCAGCTTCGTGCTTGTGCCGATCGGTGTGATGGAGAGAGAGGCCCGACCTACGGCCTGAGAGATCCTGCGGAAGTATTCCTCGTAGACAGCAGCCATCAACGCCGGTGCGAGCCGGCTTCGAGCGGGAAGCATCCGGAACAGCTTCTTGCCTTCGACCAGATAGGAGTTCGCTCGTCGGAGCTGGAACTCCAGCATTTCACGCGCCGGGCCGGTGAGGGGGTCCTCCAACAGATCCCGTTCGGACAACCCGAAGCGGACAAGATCCTCTTGGGGCAGGTACACGCGATCGATCGCGTGGTCCGCGCGGACATCGCGCAGGATGTTGATCAGTTGAAGCGCCAGTCCGAGCGCTTCGCCTTTCTCCCGGAGTTGCTCCCGATGGCAGGGGTAGCGTCCTTGGGCGAGAATCGGCAGCACAGACAGTCCAACCGCGGACGCAACCAGGGCGCAATACCTTTGAAGCTGCTCGAACGTTCGGTACCGGCTGATCGTCAGATCCATCTCCACACCATCGATGATGGCGATCAGGTCGTCAAGTTCAATCCCGAAACGTTGGATGGCATCGCCAAGCGCGATGTCGCGGAGTTCGGAGTCATCGGAATCACGGTTTGCGCAACGGACGAGGCGTTCACGCAGTTTCACAAGCTTCGGTCTCTTTGCCTCGACGGAGGCGTCGCCGTCGGCGATGTCATCGGCCTCTCGACAGAACGCATACACGGCACACATGGCGAGCCGTTGCTGTGTTGGCAGAGATCGGATCCCGAGCGCGAAGCTGCTGGATGCGGCCTGCGTGGCTTGCTCGGCCGCGCGATAGGCATGGAGGATCTGCGGTGAGATGACGTGGGTCATGGGTGGCTGAGTAGGCTGAGCAGAAACAGCCTCAGCTTGTCCTTTCCGCCGACCTCCGGACGGGTGATCAGCGTATCAAAGCCCTGGTCCGAGATCTTCCTGAGGATCGCCTGTCCGCCGCGGCTGAACAGCGCCAGATCGACACGCAGGTGTCCGCGCACATGCCTGACAAGCGGCCATCCTTGCTCGAACAGCGCCTCGGTTCTACCGGCCTCGAACGCCACCAAACGCCGGAGAGAGTCGGATGCCGCTGCCCGATCAAGATCGCCCTCGCGGACGTTGAAGCGGTCCATATCTTCTTGGGGAAGGTAGATCCTGCCCATGGCACGGTCCCGGCGGATGTCCTGCCAGAAGTTGGTCAGTTGCAGCGCCGTGCAGGTGGCGTCCGACAGCTGATGGAGCTTCTCATCCCGATAGCCGTACAGGAGGAGGAAGAGGCGTCCGACCGGGACGGCGGAGAAGCGGCAGTAGCTCAGAAGATCCTCGTAGGTCTCGTAGCGATGGTTGACCTGGTCCAGTCGATTCGCGGTCACAAGATCGATGAACAGTTGTTCCGGCAGGCAGTAGTCCGCGACGGTCTTCTGCAAGGCGATGAGGATCGGATGGGTCGTGTCTCTCCCGGCGATCGCGTCCCGTAGCATCCTCTCGAACCGGTCGAGGAGTTCGGTGCGATCCCCCGGAGCCTCGTCGCCAAGATCATCGACCGTGCGGCAGAAGCCGTACAATGCCGCGAGATGCGGTCGCAGTCGCCGGGGAACCAACCACGAGATGACGGTGAAGTTCTCGTAATGTCTCCCTGCGAGGCGAAGGCATGCGGCCTGGGCTTCCGGCAACGAGACAGCGGAAGCCGGAGGAGCGATGACGGCAGCAACATGAGGAGCGGGTTCGGACATCGTCCGGGTCTCCGTTTCCGGATCTACCATCCCTGTACCTGCACGATCACCTCACGGTCTCGAGGTCGGTCGAGTTCGATGAGGAACAAAGTCTGCCACCGCCCGAGCATTAACTCGCCGTTACAGATCGGGATGGTCTCGCTCGTTGTCATCAGCAAGTGCTGACAGTGCGAATGACCGTTCGGGCATTCATCTTCGGTCATGTTCGCAGTTCGTACGGCGAAATCGTTGTGCCGGTACGGTGCTTCTCTTGGGGCGATCCGTTTTAGGAAGTACGTCATGTCCTGCAGCAACAGGGGCTCGTTCTCGTTGATCTTCACCGCGGCCGTCGTGTGCCGCGAGAAGATGACGACGGATCCTTCTTGGATTCCCGAACGCCCGACGATCTCTCTGACGTTGGCCGTGATGTCCATGAATTCGGGCGCCGCTTTCGCTTGACGACGGATCGTCTCCCGGTGCCCTCGGACCATCGGAGGCATCTCCCGATCGTGGTTTTGATCCTGCGCTGTGTCACGGTCTTGAACCGGAACCTGCATCGGATGGGTTGCTTTCCTGTTCATGAGGTGTTATCAGCACGATCTTAGCGATCTGCCTTCCCTCCTTTCGTACAAGATTTCGTCGAGAGCTCGAGTTGCTCCACGACTTCGGCGATCACATCATCCGGGGTGGACGCACCGGCGGTAACGCCGATCCGTTCGAAGGTACCGCTGGTAATCTCCTGAAGCTCATCTGCCGATTCGATGTGGTAGGTCGGGATTCCGGTAGCTCGGCAGGTCTCGGCCAGTTTTCGGGTGTTCGCCGAGGAACGGCTTCCAACCACGATCAGCGCGTCGACTTCCATCGCGAGGTGCTTCGCCGCGTCGTAGCGGCGCCCGGTTTCCGGACATGTTGTGTTGACGATCCGAATCTCCGGAGTCCTGCCGGCGAATCGGCGCGTCAGTGCCTGAGCAAACTCTGCGAACAGCTCGGGCTTCTTTGTCGTCTGAGCAATGATGCCGATCCCCTTTGTGCCTTCGGGGACCTCGACATCGGCAGAGACCGTTGCTGCTCCGCACCCTCTTGTCCATGAGAGGATGCCCTTCACCTCGGGATGATCGGCATCGCCGTAGAGAATGACGTAGAACCCGTCATCGACCAGCTTGGCTGCCGTTTCCTGCGCCCGACGGACGATCGGACAGGTTGTGTCGACCAACCGAAGACCTCGCTGACGGATTTCGGTATGAACCTCCTCGCCGGCGCCGTGGGCGGTGATGGCGACGGTTCCTCCCTCCGGAACCTCATCCAGGGTGGACACCAGGTGCGCCCCCTTGCGAGCGAGGCCGTTGACAACATGCGTGTTGTGGACGATTGCACCGAGCGTGCACAACGGGCCGTGCTCGGAAAGGTCCGTCTCAATCATATTGACGGCTCTTCGGACGCCGAAACAGAACCCGAAGATGTTCGCGCGAACGATGTTCATACCGACTCTCCCCCGTTTCTCAAGCTGCGACACTTCTTCTCGTACCGCCCCAGCGCCATCAGAGGGAACACATCGCGATAGATGTGATAGCGGATCATGAAGTCGGTCGGGAACCCTGTTCCTGTGAACCACGGCTCGTCCCACCCGCCGTCATCGCGCTGCGTGCGGATGAGGTATTCGATCCCGCGCTCCACCGCCGGATGGTGCACCTCTCCAGCAGCGATCAATCCGAGAAGAGCCCATCCGGTCTGCGATGCAGTTGATGGACCACGGCCGCGATACGTCGGGCCGTGATAACTCTCCACCCTCTCTCCCCAGCCTCCGTCTTCGTTCTGCCGTTCGAGAAGCCATGACACCGCGCGCCTCACGTACGGTGCCCTCATGTCTTCCCCCACCGCTTCCAGCGCCGGGAGGACGGTACCGGTTCCGTAGATCAGATTGACGCCCCATCGGCCGTACCAGGCGCCGTCTTCTTCCTGTTGCTGCTTCAGATACCGGAGGGCACGTCGGAGAACGGGATGATGCATCGGCCATCCCAGCCGGCCGAGGAACTCGACGATATGACCGGTCACATCGGCGGACGGAGGATCGATCATCTCACCGAAGTCGGCGAAGGGGATCTTGCGCGTCCAGGTTTGCGTGTTGTTCCGGTCAAACGCACCCCACCCACCGCCACGGCTCTGCATCCCCACCAACCACTCGGTACCGCGGGCAATCGCTTCCCGTTTGCGACCCTCATCCAGTTTCGCCTCGGCAAGAGCCATCATGACCACTGCGGAGTCGTCCGTGTCCGGATAGATGTCGTTGTCGAACTCGAACGCCCACCCGCCCGGGCGAGCGTTGCAGCGAACCTGCCAATCTCCACCGACAAGGATCTGCTCGCGCAGCAGCCATTCCCCTGCACGGATCAGAACATCATCATCTTCCGAGACGCCCGCATCCTCCAGCGCCATCATCGCCAATCCGGTATCCCAGACCGGCGAAAGACACGACTGCAAGTGGAACGTATCCTCGTCCTCCATCGCGAACCCCTGAGGTCCGTAGAACCCGTCGAGACCCTTCTTGATCACAGGATGATCGAGTTTGTATCCGAGTTCATGCAGAGCGATCAGCGAGTACACCCACGGGGGCTGGATGCCGCCCCACGACCCATCGGCTTCCTGCCGATCCGCGATCCACCGCTCGGCTCTGCGAAGCGCCGTCTTCCGAAGAGGTTTGTACGGGAGCCGGTTGTAGAGGCGATAGAGCTTGTCGAACACCACGAACATCCGGCTGATCGGTGTCTTCTTGCGGTCGGGGACACGATCGTCGGCTCCTTCGCGTCCGTTGACGAACAGCTCGTCGATCGTTGCTTCCCGCGGAAGCGGTACGACCGGTTCCAGAGTTCGGACGACGGCCAACGCCCCAACGGTCTGCCTTGCCCAGCATGCGAAGGAGTAGATGTTCACCGGGAAACGGCGCGGCAGAAGGAACAGCTCGATAGGGATCATCGGCGTTCCCCGCCACGTCCACTCACCCATCATGGCGAACCACATCTTGGTGAAGATGCGCGCGTTCTCCATGCCCCCTTCAGACAAGATGTAGTCTCGAGCCCGCACCATCTCGGGGGTCTCCACGGGGATGTCGGCCATCTTCAGGGCCAGATACGCTTCGATCGTGGTCGAAAGGTCGGCTGCTCCCTCGAACCAGTTGCTCCATGTCCCATCTTCCCGTTGCATCTCGAGGATGTAGCGGGCCGCCTTTTTCTGTTCCTTCTTGTCGGAGATCCCGAGGATATGGCGGAGAAAGACGTGTTCCGCCGTGATGGTGACGTTGGACTCCAGCTCGGCCCACCAGTAACCGTCTTCATGTTGCATCCTGCGAAGATGCTCAATGGCCTGCTCGATCGCGTGTTGCCGCGCTTGGGCAGCAGATCCCGTTCTCACCGTTGTCGTTGCCGTCTGTTCGATACTCATGGCTTCGCTTCCCCTGCGGTTTTTCGGATAGTGGACACCATCTGCGCGACAAGATCCCCTTCTGGGACGTTGACGGCAGCGGGTTCTCCGTGGACGTAAATCGTCGCCCGTCCCGGAGCACCGACCATGCCGACATCCGCCTCACGTGCCTCCCCGAGTCCGTTGACCACGCAGCCCATCATGGCAACCGTCAACGGAGCATCAAGATCTCGGACCGCCTCTTGCACGCCAAGGGCGATTTTCTCCAGCGGAATCCCGGTCCGTCCGCACGTCGGACAGACACGGAAGGTGATCCCTCGCTGGCGCAGGCCGAGAGCACGGAGGATGGCATAGGCGACCCGCACTTCTTCGACGGGATCGCCGGTCAGGGAGACGCGGACTGTGTCGCCGATCCCCTGTTCGAGCAGCACGCCGAGACCGACGGCCGATCGGATTCCGCCTTCCCATGCCGTTCCCGCTTCCGTGATCCCGATGTGCAAGGGGTAATCGCGTTCATCGGCCATTCTGCGGTAAGCGGCGACCGTCATCGGAACATCGGTTCCCTTGAGCGAGACGACGATCTCCGTGAACCCGTGATCTTCGAGAAGACGCACCTGTGCGAGAGCGCTTTCGACCATTCCTTGTGCGGTAGCGCGACCGTGCTCATCGAGGAACTCTCGCGCGAGAGACCCGGAGTTGGCCCCGACCCGGATCGGGATCCCAGCGGCGGATGCAGCGTCAACGACTTCCATAACCTTCTTCGGATCAGTGATATTCCCTGGGTTGAGCCGCAGCTTGTCGACTCCGGCGTGGATCGATGCCAGGGCGATGCGATGATCGAAGTGGATGTCGGCCACAAGGGGGATGCTGATCCGCTCACGGATGCCGGGGATCGCGGCCGCTGCGGCCACGTCGGGAACGGCAACGCGGACAAGCTCGCAACCCGCGGCCTCTAATCTTCGGATCTGGTTCACGGTGGCATCGATATCGTGAGTGTCCGTATTGGTCATCGACTGGACGATGATCGGAGCCCCCCCACCGATACGAACGCCGCCGACAAGGATCTCGCGTGTCATGATTCGACCCCTTGCTCGATTTCTTCCTGGACCAATGCAACAGCACGGCCGATGGTTGCTGCAGCCCGCACGGCGCTTCGAGCGATGCGCCGGGTCGCGACGGGATGGCAAAACGCTGATCGGACCGGCGAATCTGCGTTGGAGAACGGGAGGTCTTGATCCGCCGAGTCCAGAACGACACGGACGATGACCAACTCTCCGCCGTGGCCGGAAACCATCTCGGCCAACGGTCCGCTCTCGGTATCGACGGCGAGCGCGTGTGTCCTTGCCCAAAGCGCGCGCTTGGCGGCGGGGGTTGAGAAGACATCCGGGCGGTATGCGACGGTGCCGCGCAGGCAGCGGACTCCTCCGCGTTCAAGGCGTTCTGCAATCCGCTCCGCGAGATGGCTGTTGAGAGGGCGCAGACCCGTCCCGTCTTCGATCGATTCGGCGATGATGACCTCATTCGCCCTTAGGTGGCTGGCGAGCGCACCACAGTATCCTGTGGAGACGACGGTCGTCGGCTGGACCGTCCGGCCCAAGAAGCCCGCCAAGGTCTTCCCGGCATCTTCTCCCATGCCGGTCTTGACCTTCTCCCAGCCGCGCCTGCGCGGGATGCGGGAGAGTTCTATGCGCGTGCTTGCCGCCACGACGTTCATGATCGGCCTTCCTCCAGCGCAACCTTCAGCAGATCCCACGGCCTCCGGAACGATGCAAGGATGCTCGCTCCTTCGAACGACGAGTGAATCATGCAGTTCGCGCACCGTTTGTCCTTCCCGGGGCCGTAGCGCTTCCACAACGCCGGATCCAGGAGTGGATCGATGGAATCCACGTGTTCATCGGCGATCAAATAGCAGGGAAGCCGCCATCCGCGGACCGTGTAGGTGGGCGTGGTCCACGCCGCGCAGTCGTAGGTGCGGTTACCACGGAGGAACTCGAGATACAGAGGGTTGTTGTAGAACGGCAGCTTCCGTGAGGGATCGAGAACCTCGCGAAATACACGGATCGCCTCTTGCCGTTGCAGGAACTGCTCCTGCTCACTGACGTCCTCGTAGGCGTATCCGGCCGAGACCATCAATCCCTCGATCCCGACGTTCTTGAGCCGGTCGAACGACGCATGAAGGTCTTCGACATCCGAGCCGTGGAAGATCGTCGTATTCGTGTTGACCCGGAACCCGCGGCGGATCGCCTCTTGGATTGCCGAGAAGGCGGTGTCGTACGAACCCGGACGTCCGGTCACCTGATCGTGAATCTTGGCGGTTCCGTCCATGTGAACGACAAACGCCAGGTACGGTGATGGTTTGAACAGGTCGAGATTCTCCTCGAGCAACAGCCCGTTCGTGCACAGGAAGATGAACCGCTTGTCTTCCACCAACGCGCGGATCAGTTCATCCAGATGCTCATACAGCAGAGGCTCTCCACCGGACACCGAGACGACGGGCGCTCCCGCAGACTGCACGGCAGTCATGGCATCATCGACGGACATCCGTTGATCAAGGACATCCTGGTATTCTCGGATGCGTCCGCAGCCCTGACAGCGAAGGTTGCACGCCTCCAACGGTTCGATCATGGTCACGAACGGGAAGTGCGATTGCCGTGACAGCTTCTTCTTCAGGATGTACCTGGCCATCGTCATATCGAATGTGGCTGGCCTTTTCATTTGTCTCTCCTTGCCAAGAAGGCCACCAGTTCACGCATCTCATCTTTTCCGGACGGATCGAACGGCAGGCTTTCGAGGATGGTTTCTGCTTGTTGTAGGTCGGAGTGTACGTGCACTCCCGATTGCTCCCTTGTGTCGGTTCGCTGGAGGATATTCATGACGGTGGAAACCTGCTCATCATCGATCGAGCCGCCGGCGTACACGGACGTCAGGGTGGAACGATCCTCCGCGCTGGCGTGCTCGAACGCATGCGCAATGGGGAACGACTTCTTCCGCCGCCGGATGTCGGAGCCTCTCGGTTTTCCGGTGGTCCCCGGATCCCCCCAGATTCCGAGCATGTCGTCCCGGATCTGGAATGCACGCCCGACGTGACGTCCGAATGAGACCAGGTCACGTCGTACACCGGCGGGCGCATCGGCACATACGGCCCCCAGTTCGAACGCGCAGCGAAGAAGGGCGCCGGTCTTACGATCGATCATCTCCAAGTATTCGGCCACATCCACGTGACGTTCCTCGAACGACAGGTCCATGGCTTGTCCTTCGATCATCGCTGTCGTTGCCCGGTTCAGCACGCTCAGTGCCTCGGTGCCGCTTTCGAGAGCTTCTCCGATGGCCATCGAATGCAGGAGATCGCCGGCGTTGATCGCTTGTGCAACGCCGATGCGGCTCCACACGGTGGGACAGCCACGTCGTGTGGGATCCTTGTCCTGGATGTCGTCGTGGATCAGCGAGAAGTTGTGCACAAGCTCCAGCGCAACCGCCGCTCGGAGCGCTCGATCGAGCCGCCCGCCCAAGCGTTCGCAGGTGAACAGGACAAGAGATGGGCGGAGCAGTTTCCCCAACCGGTTTCTTGATGCACCGTGTTCATCCTCGAGGCCGACGTGGTATCGAAGAACAGGGTGGAGAAGGCTGTCCCCGCACAGGGCGGATCGCAGCGCCTTCTCGAGAGGCTCGGTGTAACGGCTGAGGAGAAGCGGGGCGTTTGAGGTCATGTTGTCCTTTCCGGAGGCCGCAAGTCCACGAGGTGCATCCGCTCCGCGACGGTGATGAGATCTGCGGCCGTTCCCACACCGAGCTTGCGCATGATTCGAGCGCGGTGATTCCTGACGGTGTGGAGACTGCGCATCATGATGTCGGCGATTTCCGCGTTCCGTCTTCCTTCGACGATTAGTTGCAGGACTTCTCGTTCTCGTGATGTGAGTGCTCCGACGTTTTCGTTTGCGCTGTCTTCTTGTTGCGCCCCTTCGACGTTCGGGAACACGCGTTCTCCGCCGGCGACTCTGTGCAACATCTCCAGCATGGTGGCTGCCGGAGTGTCTTTGAAGACGTAGCCGGAGACACCACGCTGCCGCGCCTGATTCACGAGCTCCCGGCTGGTGTGCATCGACAGGATGACAATCTTCGTCTCGGGTGAGACTCTGCGGACGTGGCGAATCGCTTCCAGCCCGTTTAGAAGGGGCATCGAGATATCTACAAGCACGATGTCCGGCTGGTGAACGCGGGTCAGCCGAACGAGCTCGCGCCCGTCTCCGCACACACCGACCACGTCAAACGATGCGCTGGCAAGAAGGGTAGAGAGACCCTCTCGCACCAACGCATGATCGTCTGCAAGCACCACCCGAAGCGAACTCATAACCCATTATTCTATCGAGGACAACCCGAGCAACCACGGGGTAAATGTATCAATCGTGCGTGCGGCTCTCCGGGCCGTTCGACGAGTCATCTGAGGCGTGCTCAGGAACCCCGGCATGGCTCGTCATCGGCCATCGACGTTTCGTTGTCGAGCAGCGCTCTTGTGCCGACTCGACGCGCGTGGGCGACCAGCCCGGTCCTCGTACGGATATCGAGTTTGGACATCAACCCTTGAATCCTGTTTTCGACCGACCTCGGGCGAAGGGAAAGGCACTCGGCGATCTCCTCGTTGTCCTTGCCGAGGCACAAGAGAGAGAGGATCTGACACTCTCGTGGGGTCAGCAGGGTGGAGGGCGGAATCGTCCTGCCGCGGGCCGCCTGCCGAATGGCAGCGCAGAGTTCCTCTCGCGAGCAGGTCTTGGAGATCAACCCCAGTGCTCCGAGACGCAATGCGCGCTGGGCGATCTCCGGCTCGTCGTACATGGAAAGCATAAGCACCGCTGTGTTCGGGGAAGCGGAGAGGAACGTCGGAATCGCGTCAAGTCCGTTGCCATCGGATAATGCGATATCCAAGAGCATCACATCGGGGTGCTGGGCCGCGGCAAGACGGACACCTGAGGCAAGGTTGTCTGCCGCACCGATCACGGAGAACTCAGGATCGGAACCGAGCAGCAGGTTCAAACCCTGCCGTACGAGTTCATGATCGTCAACGATGAGAATGTGGATCGGGCTCATACGGTACCTTGGCAATCAGCTCCGTTCCTTCCCCCGGAGATGCATTGATCAGCAAACGTCCGCCAACGGCGTCCAGCCGCTCGGACGCGCTACGGAGGCCCAGCCCCTGCATGTGTGATGGGTCGAACCCGATGCCGTTGTCTTTGACTTGGACATGAAGCGAGGCGGGGTGCTGCCGGATGGTGATCGATACTTCGCTTGCATGGGCATGACGGGTGACGTTTCGTAGGGCTTCGGAGATCACCGTGTAGACCAGCCACTCGATTCCCTCGGGCAAGCGATGCTCGATGTCGATCTCGGTCACGATCCGCAGATCGGTCGCCTCGCCGCTCATCCGCCCCAATTCCCGGATCGCCGGCTCGAGTCCCAGTTCATCGAGAAGCGGAGGTCGCAGTGTACGGGTGAGATGACGCGTCTGGCGGATGGCGTGATCCGCAACGGCTTCCAGCTTGCTTCGGTCATCTTGCGAGATCGAGGGAAGAACGGCTGCATGAAGCTTAATCGCCGCCAGAGATTGACCGACTTCATCGTGAAGCTGTCGAGCGATCCGCCGCCGCTCCTCATCTTGGGCGATAAGAAGCTGGCGCGAGAGGCGTGCGAGATCAGCCTCTCTGCGTACCAACGCTCGCTGCTTGCTCCAGTAGTATCCGTTGAAGGAGCGCACGGTGTGAGAGATGACCACATAGATCGCGAGCGCGCCGGCAAGGATGGTCGGGAGCACGTATCCAAGGCTCCGATAGCCGTTGGGACCAAGCGATGAGAACAACGAACGGTGGGGAAGCACGCCGAGATACTCCAGAAGGACGAGGCCCGTGTACAGCAGGATCACGGTCGACGTTAGGATGATGCTGTGGCGGTTGGACAAGAAGTAATTGGCGGTAACAACTGTGGGCATGTAGAAGATGATCCCGATCCACTCCGCACCTCCCATCAGATGAACCAGGATCGTAATGACCATGGCTTCAAGGACGGAGTAGCTGATGTGTGCCCACTGCAGCTCCCGCTCGTTTTGTTGACGTCGGATGAGGAACGAGAACAGAAACGTTAGCGCGAGCCACGCGAACGGAGAGTAGAAGAGAGGGTTGAGATAGCTGATGTCGGTGGCAAGGATCACCACCGAAGCAATCACACAGAAGACCGACAGTGTCACCAGACGTGAACGGACCGTTCGTTGAACGGACGCGCGCAGCTGCTCCAGAGCCGATTCCGTCGGCATGATCTTCGTCCTCAGGTGAGCTTCGCGGGAAGGACGATCTGGCCGAAGTTCTTCTCGTACCGTTGGATGTTCTCACCGATCGCCTGGTAAAGGCGTTTCATGTGTCCGGGGTTGAGAATCACGCGGGACGTGAGAAACGCCTGGCTTGGCTTGCTTCCCCCCGCCGGTGTCTGAGGATCGAGGAACAAGAAATCGAGGACGAACTCCTCTTTGCGGTGTGAGATCAGTGCAAGGTTGGCGTACTTGCCTCGTCTTGTCTCGTTGTCTGCAGCGATCTGCATCTGGCGTTCCGGCATATGGACATACCCCCTTGGTCTAAGGATGATGGTAGCTCCGGGGGGGCGGAACGGCAACGCCTACGGACGTAGGAAGCGGCGGAAGAACTCCGAAATCGTGGCTGCGTGATGGCCCGGAAGGAGCACGTGGTGATTGCCGAGCGGCGAAAGGAGCAGTTCACTCATGTCTTCCTTCATGGTCAAGGAGGCTTGGGTACGGCACTGCCCCTCCATCGGCGTGGTTTCGTGGATCGAACCCTCGCGGATAAACAGCCGATCCAGCCTCTCGCCACCCAGACGGAAGAGGGTGCAAGGCCCGTCCGGGATCTTCGCGGAGATCCCGACGCCGATCCCGGACTCAAAATGACTGCGGATGACATATCCCTCGGACAAGGAAAGGGGACACGTGCAGTGGGCGATCAACACACCGCGTTTCGGCACGTCCACGGAGGCGATGTTGCCCATGAATCCGATCCGATCAGTCAGCAGCGAGCCGAGCAGCAACGAGAACAGGGTTTGCAGGTCTCCTTCGCAGGACGACGGGATGTTCTCATCGTTCAGACGGGACAGGGCGTAGCAGCCTGTGTTGTGGAGGGCGTCGAGAAGATCGAAACAGCGAACGGTGCAAGCGGTTAGGCGGTTTTCATCGACAAGAGAGCGGAGGGCATGGTAGATCGACACCGCGCCGCGAACATCTTCCTTTGACGTCTCCTGAGACGCGTCAGCTTGCTTGCTGAACGAAGCCGCTGTCCTGCGATCCGCCTTGGCTTCGCGCGTCCGCTCGATCAGCGTCTCGATGGAGATATCGACCAGCTCGATCCCCAGCTTCCCCTTCAGGAACGACCGATCGACACCGCTGGAGACCAGCCACTCGGACGGCTCACCGACCAGTCCGATGCGGCTGAAACGGAGCATGTCCCAAGCAGCGGCGATCCTCTGCTCCCGAAGGAGATCGTTGGCCACTTCCGAGGGCGGCCCGAACAGGATTCTCCCTTCACCTCCGTCTTGACGGATCCGGGCGAGGATCTCGAGCGCTGCCGGGAGGGAGTTCTGAGATCCGTGAGCGATGAGCAGCGCAGGAGAGGGGAGTTGCGAGAGGATCTTGAGGATCTCCCGCTCCGTTCCGCCGGTCAGAACCAACGTGGCAGCCAACGCGTTTCCGGTCGGGTACTCAACCTCGACAACAGGTGCACCCGCGGCTCGCCACTCGGACAACAGCCGCTGCTTCATATCCCTTACGGCTTGCGGGTTGTGCAATCCGGATGCTCGCACAACGACTTCGATGTTCTCCATGAGGGATAGGGTAGCTTGTCCCACCAAGCTGGTGGACTCATGAGTCATCTAAATAGCAGGACATGGATCACCTTTTCAGGCGCACGAGGTGTGAAGGAGGGTACGCGTGTGCAGGGATGGCCTGCGAAGTGACGGATGACGAGACGGCAAGGTATACTCCAGCGAGCCGATCAAGGGGGTGCGATGGGGTTTCTGAGCGAGTTGTGGTATGGCAACGAGATCTGGAAATGGTTGCTTGCCGTGGCGGTCGTTGTCCTTGTTGCTGCGTTCTTTTGGATTGCCGTCCGCTTGCTTCTCCGCCGTTTGTCCAAGATTGCCGCGCAGACGTCAACGCGGTTCGATGATCTTGTCCTCAAGCTTCTCGAGCGGACGAAGCTCCTCTTCCTGATCGTCGGGGCTGTGTATGCCGGATCGCTGGTTGTGAAGCTTCCCGATGTGGCGGATCGGGTGTTGAGGGTATTTTCCGTCTTAGCATTGCTTTTCCAGGCAGGATACTGGGGAAACGCTCTCATCTCTTATTGGATCGACCGCTCGATCAGGGATCGGCTGTCGTCCGATGCGCGGAAGGCGACATCGCTTTCCGCGATCGGGTTTGTGGCGAAGGTCGTTGTCTGGTCTGTGGTCATCCTGATCGGGCTGGACAACATCGGTGTGGACATCACTGCATTGATCGCCGGCCTTGGCGTCACGGGGATCGCTATCTCGCTTGCCGTACAGAATATCCTGGGAGATCTGTTTGCTTCTCTGTCGATCGTTATTGACAAACCGTTCGAGATCGACGATTTCGTTGTGGTCGGAGAGCTTTCCGGAACGGTGGAGAAGATCGGCCTCAAGTCGACGCGTGTTCGAAGCCTGTCGGGCGAACAGCTCATCTTCGGCAATAGCGATCTGTTGTCCAGCAGGATCAAGAACTACAAGCGGATGGACGAACGACGGATCGTCTTCAGCTTGGGAGTCGCCTATGAAACACCGAAAGAGAAGCTTGAGGCGATCCCGGAGATGATCGCCGAGATCGTCGAGCGCCGTGAAAACACGCGGTTTGACCGCTGCCACTTCAAGAGCTACGGGGACTTCGCGCTTCTATTCGAGACGGTGTACTTCATGCTCATCCCCGACTACGCAGCGTACATGGATGCGCAACAGGCGATCAACCTTGAGATCCATGAGAGGTTCGATGCTGCCGGAATCGAGTTTGCCTATCCGACGCAGACCATCCGCCTGGAGAACAGCCCTCGGTCATAAGTGGGCGCCTTCCTGCGGAGAGAACGTCGTTTCGGAGAGTCTCCTTCCTAAAGGAGCAGCCAACCGGCGACAACGGTCAACCCCCATCCGATCGCCACGGGAACAGCGATTCGACGGAGAAACGCACTGATCGATGTGTGGAAGTACTCGACCGACACCGAGATGCACGGGTGGACCGGGGTGAGGATGTAGCCGAGGAACACGGCGGTGTACGTGACGGCGAACGCGATCATCCCCATCGCTCCATAGGTGCTGACGAAGATCGGAATCAGGATGGCCATCGGCGCTTGGATCCGGCCGGTGACGGCGCCGAGCAAAAACCCGACAACGACACACAGGAGAACCGGATGGAGCGACATGTCGGCAATCGCCTCGGGGATTCCGGAACTCTGGAACACGGCCAAGAACAGAAACATCGCCAGGATGATGAGCGCGTACTTCCACGGACGCATACGCCGAAACACGGTCCTCAGGGTGGCTCGCTGCGTCCGCCCGACAACAGCAGAGATCACAAGGCTCACCGAAATCCCGATCGCCGTTCCGATCTCCGCGTAGGGAAGCGAGCAGGTCATCGCCAGCGTCAGATCGAGGATCGGGGCGATGAGGATCAGCATCAGCGGGATGAGGAGCCCTTTCCAAGAGAAGGGATCGCGACCGTCTCCATCGGATCCGTCGTTGCTCCCCGGAAGCGTCCCAGCGGGGCCTTCCGCTCGACGCAACAGAAACACCACGCCTAACAGCGCGATGATCAGGCACGACGGCACCATGAACGGAATGACACGATAGACGCTGAGGCCGGCTGCCTTGGACGAGGCGATCAAGGCGGAGCCAAGCGGATAGACCAGAAGCAGCACGTGCCGGAACCAAACGTTGGCCGATGCCTTGATATCGTTGGGTACATGCCCTGCACCCCGTTCAACAAGGGGTGCAGACAGCAAGGCGCCGCCGGGCATCGGAAGCATGCCGAGGAGCGCGGGAGCAAACGCCAGGAACGGACGAACGCCGATCCGCAGGTTCGAGACGAGCCGATCCATCTGCCCGGACTCCTCGAGGACGCCGCCGATCATCGGAATCAGAGCGACGACCCACGCTAGAAGCCACACCGAAGGGTCTGCTGCCGTGGAAGCAAGGGCGCTTACGATCTGGCGGCCGGACAAGGAGAACGCCGCGAGCACGACGGCAGCGACGAACATCCCAAGGGCGAGGTTGCGGCGCGAGAGGACAAGCAGTAGAACGATAGAGAGCGAGAACCCGATCCATGTGCCCATGTGACCTCCTGTGTTGATCAGGCAGGTTTCGATGGAACAGGGTACAGGGCCGGAGCGATTCATGCACAGCAAGGAGACTCGACGAACCTTGGAAAGAGGAGCTGACAAGATGTCTTTGATCGAAGAACGTTTGAAGGAAGCATCAGCGGAAGGGCGGATCGCCTGCGCGAAGCTGTTCGAGATGGCCGCCGAACTGGGCGTTGCGCCGGTGCAGCTCGGGACAGCGGCCAGCGAGATGGATCTACGGATCGAGCACTGCCAGTTGGGAGCGTTCGGCTACGACACCTTCGGAGAACGGCGTCTGCTTCGTGCGTTGCCCGAGCTTCCCGAACCGGTTGCCACCGCGCTTGCCAAGGGCGTCGTCGATGGCAGGCTTCCCTGTGTGACGGCGTGGAAGATCGCCGAGCGGTTCGGACTGCCTCGGTTCGTCGTCGGCTGTGCCGCGGAAACGAAGGAGATTCGAATCGGGCCGTGCCAGCTCGGTTGCTTCTAGGCGATACCCATCAGGCGAGATCGCTCTCTCCGACCGGTTGAGGGCGATGTTCGCTTTGCCAAGTGAGAACCTGACCCGCAGTGCCGTGGATCTTTCTTGGCGTTCCCGGATTGGGGCAACCGCACGTGTTGCCCATGAAGGGCAGTCGATTTGTCCTCCATGGTGCTGGCTCCCACTTCTTGGTCGTGCTACCATCCCCGTGTGATGATGTGCATCTCAGGCAGTACCCGTTCGAGACAAGCGAGGTCGTCCTCAACTGCATCGAAGGTCCAGCGCCTGGGCCGCCGTTTCTCCTCTTGCACGGGCTCTGTGACCGGTGGCAGTGGCTTCTCCCCGTAGTGAATCACGTATCCACGTACGCAAAGGTTCATGCATTCGATATGCGTGGCCACGGTAGGTCGAGCCGTGCGCAAGGAGCGTATCTTCCGGCGGACTTCTGCCGTGATGCGGAAGCTTTCCTCTGCGCTCACCTTTCCGAACCGGCCATCATCTTTGGCCACTCGGCAGGCGGACTCGTCGCCCTCTGGTGTGCAGCCGCCCATCCCGACAAAGTGCGAGCGGTCGTCAACGGTGACCTCTTCGCTTCGACGCAACGGTTAGCTGCTCTGATCAAGCGTCCGGAGTCAATCTCGTTCTACAAGGCACTACAGTCGCTCGCTGGCCAACCCCAAGATCAGATTGAGGCATCAGCGTTGGCCAGCCATGTGTCCAAGAAGACGCTGACTAGCTGGTCGATCTCCACAAGCCTCCTTGACCCATCTACATTGACCTACTACGCTTCCGGAGAGGGAGAAGCCTACGTAGCTGGCATCAGTATGGATGAGATTCTTGCAGCGGTGGTCTGCCCTTGTCTGCTGGTGAGTGGAGATCGTTCTCTCGGCGGCGTCATGGCAGAGGAGGACGTCATCTATGCTTCTGATCGACTCAGTGATGTGCGTCACGTTCGGCTGAAAGGAGTTGGGCACGGAATCGGGTTGTCCACAGCGAGCCCCGGGCAACTCCTTCGGGCGATTGACGGGTTCATCGAATCGCTCCGCTAGCGCCGAAACGGTCGCGAACCACCATGCAGCAGCGAACGAACGCGTTCTGCATTCAGTCCCCAAAGGCTCCAATACCCCCCCTATGGTGGCGCGATTTCTGAAACATACTCATTCGCTTCTGCACGATGAAGCGCATCGGATCTGGTTTGTCGATCGAATTGATGTTCGCACGGAAGCGCTGTCATCGGTGACGCCGATGGCCGGCCTCGCACCCTTTGCGCTCACCTGCTACTCTTCCTTGGGAAAAACAGCCGGATTCTTTGAGGAAGCGAACACGTCGAGTTGATGGAAGTCGGGAGGGAAACCAAGTGCATAACGACGCATGCAGATGTTCACAGCGCACATATCTGGGTGCCTACGCGCTGACTGTTGACACCCGCAATCGCCTCCTTCTGTGCCGTCTGAGCACGGAGTGCGTCGAAGCGGGCTATTGGACGCTCCCGGGCGGAGGCGTCAAGTGGGGCGAGCCACCTGAATACGCAGTTGCGCGTGAACTCCTTGAGGAGACCGGCCTGAAGGCATCCGGACCCGGAATGGAACTCGTTCAAAGCGTCTTCTCGAAAGTGTATCCCGAGACCGAGGAGACACGTGGAGGTCCGGTTCACCACGTCGGCCTCCTCTATCGAGTTCGAGAACCTGAGGGGGTGCTACGGCCGGAAGCCGCTGGCACCACGGATCTCTGTGCCTGGTTCACAGAAGAGGAAGCACGGAACCTGCCGCTCACACCGCTTGCCCGATTCGCTCTCTCCATTGCGTGGAAGCAGGCGCCGACCTCATCGGGGGATGGATTCGCTGGCTGATCTCCATCGCCGTTAGCAACTCAGACGTCACCACCCAGCGTCATACGAACGGGTTCTACATGTAGTCCCCCAGGCTTTTTTGCCGAAACGAGAACCCTCGGCGGTGGTCGTTCTCTACGGCTCTTCTGCGGCGGGGATCGCCGAGCGGGCAAGCTCGTCGCATCGCTCGTTCTCCTCATGACCGTTGTGACCCTTGACCCAATGGAACCGGACTTCATGGATCTCCGTGAGCGCGTCCAACTCCTTCCAAAGGTCGACGTTCTTCACAGGGAGCCACCGCTTTCCGCTGCGTCGCCGCCAGCCGTTTCGCTTCCATCCCGGGAGCCACTCGGTGATTCCGTTCTTCAGATACGTCGAGTCGGTATGGAGATCGACGCGAGACGGCGAACGAAGCGTCTTCAGCGCTTCGATCGCCGCGGTCAGTTCCATCCGGTTGTTCGTTGTTGCCGGTTCACCGCCGGCAAGCTCCTTGCGGTGCTTGCCGGAGATTAACACCGCTCCCCAGCCGCCGGGACCGGGGTTGCCGCTGCATGCGCCGTCCGTGTAGATCGTGACATCATGGATCATGCTGCTAGGTATAGCCGATCGCCGCCTGCCTGTCGAGAGCGCAGGCAAGCGGCCGTCCGAAGTGTTGCTCGGAGATTCGGCGCATCTTCAGTCGTACGCCTTGCGGATCTCCTCGGTGGCGAGAAGATCCTCGAGATCCTTCATGCTTCCCCATGACGGAAGCTCGCGATGGACCAGGAAGTACTTCTGCGGGATCGGATGGGTTCCGATGACGACAGGGACGCCGTAGCGAGCTTCGATGAACTGCTTGAAGTACTCCCGTCGCGGGCACGGCGGGTATCCGACGACAAGACCGGTCGCCACATGGATGACCTCTGCGCCGTTCTTGATCATCTCTTCGGGAACGTACTCGATGTTCCCGCCCGGACAACCTCCGCAGGTGGAGTAGCCGACCAGTTCCACCGGTTCGTCCTTGGCGTAGCGAGCGAACCCGCCGACGCGTTCGTGCATCGCGCGGATGCACTTCCCGCCGCCACACGTCCTGTATCGATCGCAGATGATGATTCCGATGCGTGCCATGCAAACCTCCTCGATGAGTGGGTGGGTTTCTACTGTGTGTTGTCGTGATCAAACTTGCTGCCTGTGGCCGCCGGATCCGAGCAGCCGAGGTCAAGTCCGAGCCGGTTGACGATCGACCGGAACGCTCGAGCCGAAGGCGACTCCGGATGGGATACAACGATCGGCTCCCCTTGGTCACTTCCGGTCCGCAGATCCGGATCGATCGGGATCTGTCCGAGGTACTCAACCCCAAGGCGCGCGGCATCGGATTGCGCCGTTCCCGATCCGAACAGATCCAGGCGTGTTCCGCAGTTCGGACAGACGAACCCCGACATGTTCTCCAGTAGGGCGATCCGCGGAATCTTCAGCTCCTTCGCCATGTTGACCGCGCGGCGTGCATCCATCAATGAAACCTCTTGAGGCGTAGTGACCACAATCGCCATCTGCGGCGACGTTCGTTGGGCGATCGTCAATACCTCATCTCCGGTCCCCGGGGGAAGATCGATGATCAACGCATCCAGCGTTCCCCAAGCTGTTTCTCCCAGGAGCTGCTCAATCGCGTTGGATCGCATCGGCCCTCGCCAAATCACCGGTGCTTCTGCGGGTACCATCGATGCGAGGGACACAACCTTCACCCCGTAAGCTTCTTGGGGCTGGATTTCGGTCCCGATCGCTTCGGCAGGATCGTGAATCCCCAACATGTGGGGGATGTTCGGGCCGGTGATATCTGCGTCGAGCAGCCCGACCGAGCAGCAGCTTTCCGTAAGGGCGCACGCAAGGTTGACGGCCACCGTAGACTTGCCGACTCCGCCTTTGCCGCTGAATACGACGATCCGGAAGCGGATGTTCTCCAGAGCCTGTGCAACAGCTTCATGTCGTGCGTTGATGCCTTCTTGCTTTGCGTTCATGAAATCCCTTCCCTATCCTGCGGGTATCGTTCGAGTGTCGGTAACAGGCATCCCCGATTTCGGAAGCGGTGGCGGATCCTTTGCTGTTCGATCTCCCTGATTGCCTTGCCGAACAGGGCCCTGATCGAGCTTCAGATCCTGATGCGGCAGATCGCTCCCCGAGCGAAGAACGATCGTTCCCATCGGGGTGCAGGCATGCTGTGCAACGACATGGCACTTAACACGAAACAGAAAGAAGATCCGCAGCGGCTCTCCCGAGAGCCCTTCGTAGTTTCCTTGTCCCTTGGACAAGATCAGACGCGCGTTGCGGACTCGTCCTGCGAACCCCGGATCGGCAAGACGCAGCGAGGTTCCCGGCCCTCGTTGACCGCTTGCGATGACATCGGCGAACTCGTGGATCCCGGCAACTTCCGCATCTTCCATCGTTGCATCGTTGAGGATCGGCCCTCCCCGCACAACGAACGTGACTTCTTTCCCGAGCGCCGCGAGCTGCTCGACCACGAGCCGGTCGAACACAATCTCCCCGGCGTTATCTGCCAGATACAACACGCGGTCGGTTGTGTCCAGGTGTTCACGGAATACGGCATAGCCGTCGAAGCCGAACCGGCCCTCGAGGATCTTGTCGAGCGCGACAGCCACATCGTACGTGTGGCCGAAGCTTGGCCCGACATCGATTGCGTTGGCAGCAGCGGCAAGCCGCATCGCTGTGAGCAGGGGTTCGGGCGATTCCGCAACGGACCGCCGGTAGCGAGGGAGCACGTCCAGGCAGATGCGGTTGCTGGTCTGTTTGATCTGCCGGAACGGATCGTCGCATCCGAGGGTCTGTCGAGCGATCTGATGAACGATGTTTCCGTTGTCGGCGGGGGTCGCACTCAGATCCATGTGTGGAATCTGTTGGGAAACCGCCTCAAGGACAGCCCTCTGGCGTGTGAGATCCGATGTCACATGCTGTGCTGCGGTCAGCGATTGCCGCAGGAGGCAGGGGAAGCATTCCAGGTACGTACGCATCTTGCTTTTCGTGTTTCCCTTCGGGACCGTGGGTCCTCAGAACCGGTGCGATGCACATCGTAACGCATTTGCCGCGCCGTTCCAGCAACCCCTTCTCACATTCCCGTTCTCGTTGGGGTTGGGAAAATGGGGGCGGCACTCGTCCTGATGAACGATCATGCCACAGCCTCAAGAAACCGGGAAAACACCGTTCGCATCGCTTGTCCGGCGGGGCTTTCCGGATCGTCCACGGGGCTTCTCCGCGTGAGAAGATACTGGGGTACGAGGCTGTCGTAGGGGATCCTGCCGAGAACGCGAACGGACGAGCGGCGTGCATGGTCTTCCAGAGCGTCGGACATCTCGGTGCAGAGGTCGGCCTTGTTGATGACGAGATACGCGGGAACCTTGAAGTGCTCAAGGACTCCGAGAATTCTCTCAAGGTCGTGCTTCCCGGACGCTGTCGGCTCCGTAACGAGGACGGCGGCATCCGCGCCGCTGATCGACGCAATCACCGGACAACCGATCCCCGGTGCGCCGTCGATCAACTGGAATTCGATCTCCGCTTCCTGCGACGCTGCGAGCTGATCCGCACGCTTCTTGACCTCGGTAACCAGTTTCCCGGATGTCTCTTCACCGGGGAACAGCTCTGCCCCGGCAAGCGGTCCTTGCGGTGTTTCGGCGGTGTACCATTCGCCTGACTCGGTCGGATGCAGAGAGATCGCTGCCGTGGGGCAGACAGTGACACAGGCTCCGCATCCCTCACACATGAACGGGTCGATCGTGTATCTGTCGTCGATCGCGCGGAACCGGCACACCGGCTGACATGCACCGCACGAGGTGCAAAGATCGACGTCTTTCACGGCGATCTGCGCGCCTGAGTAGGTTCCCTGCTCACGGATGGTCGCCGCAAGGAGGAGATGGAGGTTGGCTGCATCGACGTCACAATCCACGAGGATCTTCCGGTCGAGCAAGCGGGCGAAGGCGCCGGCCAGCGAGGTCTTCCCCGTTCCACCCTTGCCGGAAAGGAACACAATGCGTTTCATCGGATCACCGCCTTGAGATCGTCGTAGAGCTTCCGGAACGGCGGCATCCATTCGGGGAACGTCCGCACAAGAGTTTCTCCGACGGCGTACGTTGCCGCGATCTCACGCCGGAACGGAATCCGCATGATCACCGGAATCTTCTCCTCGCGGCAGAAGGTTTCGACTTGATCGTCGCCGATGCCGTCACGGTTGATCACCACAGCAACGGGGATATCCAACGCTTTGGCGACGCCGACGGCTGCACGGAGATCATGGAGTCCGAACGGGGTTGGCTCAGTGACTAGCAAAGCGATATCGGCGCCATGCATGGCGGCGATGGTCGGACAACCGGTTCCCGGCGGGGCATCGATGAGGCTGAGACGGGACGGATCGATCACGTCGCCGAGGGCGTGGATAATCGGCGTGGCCATGGCTTCCCCGACGCGAAGGAGCCCCTGGGCGAAGGCCAGGCGGGCTGAGGCTGTTCCGATCTCGATGACTCCAAGTTCATGGGGGTTCTCCGTGATGGCCCCTTCCGGGCAGACCAAGGTGCAGCGCCCGCAGCCGTGGCAGAGCTGGTCAAACACGAGGACCTTCCCGGCGACGACGGAGATGGCGTGGAACTGACACGCTTCGGCGCACGCACCGCACGCCGTACACTTCTGTTCATCCACAACCGGGAGCCGCTTGGTGACGGTGCGGCGAGATGTGATCTGCGGATGGAGAAACAGATGAGCGTTGGGCTCTTCGACATCCGCATCAACCAGTTGTGGTTCTTCCAGATCTTCGAGCGCAAGGGCGAGGTTGACGGCAACGGTCGTCTTGCCGGTCCCACCCTTCCCACTGGCGATGACGATTCTCATTGGTTACGGCCTTGCGGATCGAGCTTCTCGTGGTCATGGAAGGTGTGTTGCTGACAAGCCGAGTCCTCGCCGACCGGATTTGTCTTGCCTTGCTTCCAGGCATCGATGGCTTCTGCAGCGCTGCCGCGGAATCCGATCGACACATGGATTCCGCGTTGCGAGAGGATACTGATGGCGCGTCTTCCGAGCCCTTGGCACAATACGACATCGATCCCCATGTTGGCGAGGAGGTCCGCAGGCAAGCCTTGGCCTCCCATGTGTTCGGAGGTGTTCGGCACAACGCGGGCGCTGCCGGATTCGGTATCGAACACGGTGAAGGTCGGAACTCGACCGAAGTGTTCACCAACCGCAGCATCCAGACCGCCTGCGCCCTCTGTGGGTATGCAGATCTTGGTCATCTCATCCCTCCTTGGTGTTGCCGGCCGGTGGGGGCATCCGTTTGATCGATTGTGCCGGCCTGGAAAGCGGTGAGCGCGTCGCGAACCGTCCCCGATGCATTCACGTGGACTTTGACACCGGCTGCGTTCAACACACTGAACGCGTTGGGTCCGATGCGTCCCGTGATCACGACCGAAGCGCTTCGATCGATGACGAGCTGGGCGGATTGAACCCCAGCACCGTGAGCTCCTGGGGAGTTGGTCACGGATTGGAGTTCGTTCGTTTCGGAATCCACAAACAAGAAGTGGGCGGCACGGCCGAACGTCGGATCGATCTGGGCATCAAGGGTTTCTCCTGTGGCGGAAAAGCAAATGATCATGGTTGGCTCCTTTCGGTGGGCGATCTGATTCTACGCGGGCAATCCCCGTTTTTCCGGCGCGAGTCGAACCCCAACGATCACGAGGATCGCCCGAGGGTCAAGCAACGTCCTCGAGCATGGCGATTATAGGCATATGCACAGAAACAGCAAGCGGGTTGTGTCTCTTGTTTGCTGGATCTTACGGTTGGGACGGGCTTCCCCGCAGCGTATACTCTGAAGATCATGGAATCTGAGACCCAGAAGCCCGGTGTCGGGAGGCCGAAGAAGCCCCGATACTGCCAAACGTTCCGCGGTCCGGCGTTGTTCAAGCCAGCAGGCGTCCCGATGGCCGAGCTGGAGATCGTTTCACTGGGCATCGATGAGCTGGAAGCGTTGAGGCTCTGTGACGTAGAGGGGTTTCATCAGCAACAGGCGGCCGATGCCATGGGGATCTCGCGTGGAACCGTGCAGAGGCTTCTGGAATCAGGGCACAGGAAACTGACCGATTCGGTGCTTGTCGGCAAGGCGCTTGCCGTCGAAAGCGCTGATCATGTTATCGTTCCGGACCGCCGCGGCGGACGTCACCGACACCACGGACGGTTCGGACCAGCTCCGAGACCGGGCCGGCGATGACCGTTCCTCGAGTTGCTCTGGTCCACGGAGATGATCTTCGGGCAACGCAGGCTCTTGTGCAGCGGCAGGAGACGCTCGCTGCAGAGATCGACGGAATCGAACGGATCGTCAAATTCGCCGACGATCTGAACCCCGCCGAGTTTCACATCGAACTGCAGCTGCAAGGACTGTTCTCTCAGGCAAGGCACTTCGTCATCCGTCACGCAGAAGCCGTGAAGCGGCCGAAGGATCTTGTCGCAGCGCTGTGCTCGCAGCACGCCCCGGGAACCTATCTCACGGTTGTTGCGTCTTCCCTTCCGGCGACAAGTCTCTGGATCAAGGGTTTGAAGGGGGTGGCGGAGATCACGGCCGTCCCGGCACCCCATCGAAAGGATCTCCTCGCGCTCGCGAGGAGGATCTTCGCCGACCACGGACTTGCCGGTACGCCGGCGCTTATCCGGGACGCTGTCGAAACCAGCGGCGGCGATCTGCTTGCTCTTGAGCAGGAAGCGACGAAGCTCCGTACCTATCTCGGACAGGGCGAAGGCCTGGAGGCGAGGAAGCTTGATCGGGACGCAATCCAATCGTTGGTGTTTCCCGTTGGCGAAACCACGATCTGGCCGGTGCTGGATCGGATCGGAGAACGAGACGCCAGCCGGTGTCTGAGTGCGCTTCGCGGGCTCCGGGAAGAGCCGGTCCGGGTGATGTCGATGATCATGCGGCATCTGACCCGCCTGGCGGTGGTCCGTGCCTTGCAGGACGAGGGGATGAACTCCGGCGACATCGGGACGTTCTTGGGGATCCCGGGCTGGCAACTCCGGAAGCTATCCGGGCAAGCGAAGCGGTGGACCGCCCAAGAACTCACCGCCGCCCTCGACCGCGCGATCCGATTGGATCTCGAGGTCAAGAGCGGCGATCGTCGTCCGTATGACGCTATGCTGAAACTCGTTTTGTCGTGAGTTTCAGCTCTATGCTGAAACTCGTTTTGTCGTGAGTTTCAGCCCTATCTATGCTTCAGCTGCCTCCGACGCCCTATGCGGGATGTGCTTGGACAGCGACGTCTTCTCCAGCAGCAGCCGGCTTGCGACCAGTGCGCAGAACAGGCTTCCGATGATGCCGATCATCAGCGTGATGGCGAACCCTCGAACCGTCCCCGTGCCGACAAGCAGAAGCATCAACGCAGTGAGAAGCGTGGTGATGTTGGCGTCCATCAAAGTAGAGAGCGACTTCTCGAACCCCGCTCTTACGGCTGCAAGCGGGGACTTTCCTGTCTTGTGCTCTTCTTTGATGCGTTCGAAGATGATGACGTTGGCATCGACGGTCATACCGATCGTCAGGATGATTCCGGCGATTCCCGGAAGCGTCAGCGTTGCTTTGAACACCACAAGTGCGCCGACAACGATCAACATGTTCATCAGCAAGGCAGCGTCTGCGACGATTCCCAGCGTGCGGTAGTACGCCAGCATATAGATCAGGATGATCGCGAAACCGATCACGATCGACATCATCCCGCGGCGGATCGAATCGCTTCCCAGGCTCGGTCCCACCGTTTGCTCCTCGACGATGTTCAGCGCCACCGGAAGCTGACCGGATCGCAACACAACAGCCAGCAGCGTGGCTTCATCGCGTGTCGGGATGTTGGTAATGGAGGCCTCATCGATCCCCCGGTTCCCGGAGGACAGCGCTGCACTCATGATGTCATCGGAGATCAGCGGAGCGCTGTACACGGTTCCATCAAGCACGATCGCCAGGCGATCGCCGATATCGGAGTCGCGGATCATGCTGGCGAACTGGCGGGCTCCCTCATCGGTGAGTTCCATCCGGATCAGATACATCCCGCCCGAAGTCAGACTGCTTGATGCGGAGACGGTGGCGTTCTCCAACGCCGATCCAACAAGAACCGGTTGCGCCTCGAGAATGTAGGGAACGCCGTCTCGATCGCGCATGAACTGGTGAAGTACCGACGTGGGGACGAGTTCGTCCGTGGGGCTTGTGCCGGCTTCGATGACCCAATGGAACGTCAGGGCGGCGGTCTGCCCGATCAATTGCTTCGCTTCGTCCGGATCTTGTGCGCCAGGGATGCTGACCACGACCGTTCCCGAACTCTGCTTGCGGATCTCCGTATTGGCGAGTCCGTATTCATCCGTGCGCCGTGAGAGGATGTCGACGACTTGGTCCAGCGTGGACTCCTGTTGTTCGGCATCCATGCTCCCGATGCCCTCGGGCTCGAGAACCAGGCGGACACCGCCTTGGAGGTCGAGACCCAGGTTCACGATTTTGTCAACGGGCCGCAGCGGGAAAATGATCAAGGCGATGGCGGCGACAAACACCGCAACAACAACCCCCAAGCGCAGCCAGTCGTTTCGAGTCATGTGGACTTGAGACATCCTCTTGCTCCCCTCGTTGTACTACTTCTCGAGTTTGTTGGCGATACTGCTCTTGGCGATGCGCAGCTTGACGCCCTCTTCGAGGATCAGGACAGCGCTCGTATCACCGATCGAATCAATTTCCCCGTGAATCCCGCCTGCCGTAACGACTTTGTCGCCCCGCTTGAGGTTGGTGACCAGGTCGTCATGCTTCGCCTGGCGTTTCCGCTGCGGGCGGATGAGCAGGAAGTAGAAGACGCCCACGAAGACAACAAGGATCACCACCATAGAGATGAGCGAACTTCCGGTTCCCTCCGTCGCCGCTTCCTGGGCCATCACCGACCCGGAAAACAAAGCGAGCATCAATCCGATGAGCGCGACAACTCGACTCATAGTATCACTCCTTAAGATCGACCGGCCCGCCTGTGGCGTTGGATCCCCACGTAGATGAAACCACAACCAAAGACAGCGAAGCAAGCTGCAAGAACAGCCGCCACCGATCCTTCCAATCCTCTTCCCGCAACGATTACGCGTTCTAGCAGGAAGAGCAATGCAGCCCAGATTATAGCGTAGCTTCCGGCTGATATCGACGTTCTTCCCGTCCATCCGGACGCCGACCGGCCGACGGCATCGTAGACGATCGTCCACGGGATCACCAGCAACCAGACAACCATCAGCCACAGATCCGATCCGGACGTGAACAAGATCGCGAACAGCAGCAACAAATGACCGGGAAGCAGCGTGATCAGACCCGCCAAAGGCTTGGGGCGATCCGCCTTCTGATCCATCCACCAAGCGTACCCGAGCCAGCCCAAGCAGCCGACCGTTACAAGAACCGACCAAAGCAGCGGCGTCGAGTTCACGAGCAACACGATTACCAGCAAGGCGGCGATCAACGGATACGTCCAGAAGGCAAGGCGGTCGGAGAACATGTCAGCTCAACTCCGGTAGCAACAGCCACGCGAGGATAAACAACACGGCATAACCGAAGACGTCGGTGATTGTAGTCAGGAAGATCCCCGAAGCGAGCGCAGGATCCTTCCCGAGGGCTCGGACAAGAAGCGGGATCAACGCACCGGCGGCACCGGCCGCTGTCAGTGTCAGGGTCATCGCTCCGAGCATTGCCACACCGAGAAGGAGATCCCCTTTCCAGATGTAGGTGATCAATCCGACCGTAAGGCCGACAAGCAATCCGTTGACCATGCCCAGCAGCGCCTCCTTGCCGAGCAAGCGGAACCCCTTGCCTTGATCGATGTCCCCGAGGGCGATCCCGCGAGTCATGATCGTAACCGTCTGCATCCCCGCGCTTCCGCCTTGTCCGGCAACGACCCCCATCAGAACGGCGAGCGCAGCGACCTTGGCGACCATGTCTTCGAACAATCCGACGACGATCGCCGCCGCCAACCCGGTCGCCAGCCGGACATACATCCACGGAAGACGCATTCGAAACGAAGATCCCCAACTGGTGTCGACCCCCTCTTCGCGAGGGACGGTCGCCAACCCATAGATGTCCTCGGTGGCCTCTTCTCGGATGACGTCGATCACATCGTCGACGGTGATGATCCCGAGAAGCTTCCCGCTCTCCTCAACGACGGGCAGCGCAACGAAGTTGTACTTGTCGAACAGACGGGCGACGTCCTCGACGTCGTCGGTGACCGGCACGCTGATCACATCGCGGTCCAGGATCTGCACGAGCTGCGTACCGGGTGGCGCGAGAGCCATATCCCGCAGTCCGACCACGCCGACGAGAAGGCCTTCCGAATCGGTGATGTAGGCGTAGTAGACGGTTTCCGCTTCTTCGATCTGACGGCGCAACAGGTCGATTGCCTGTCCGGTTGTCATTTCGAGCGTAAGCGCGACGAACTCCGGCGACATCAACCCGCCGGCCGAATCGGGAGGATAGGCAAGGAGATTGCTGAGAAGCTCCGCGTCCTCATCGGCGAGGCGTGACAGCAGTTCCTGCTGGGTCTCGGCCGGAAGTTCTTCCAGGAGATCCACCGCATCATCAGGATCCATCCGCGAGAGGATCTTGATCGCTTCGTCACGATCCAACCGGGCGAGGATCTCCGCCGAGTCCTCGGGTTCCATCTCGGAAAGCGGCTCCGCTGCCTGCTGCCTGAGGAACAACCGGTGGACGAGTTCAATCGCCTGATCCTCGGAGATTTCCGTCAAGACCGCGGCCACATCTGCAGGGCGCTTCGACAGCAAGTCCCGCAAGATCACCCGTTGCTGCTCCATCGTGTGTCCTCCATCGATTGAAACGCGACCGGGATTATACTTCGAGGAGCCGACGGATGTCCGGCGGAATATCGGACACGGGGAGCGGGATCGGCTCCGGTGTCGAGCCGAACGGCGTCGCGATGACCCAGCGAAAGAGGTGCTCGCGTGCAACAAACGAACGGACTGTCGGAGGATGCAAGATCGGAAAGCGGCCGGCGTTCGGCTGTCTTCGCGCCGCATGCGGTGGCTGCAACCAGCCAGCCGTTGGCGACGGCGGCGGCCGTTGAGATCATGAGGCGGGGCGGGACCGCCATCGACGCCGCGATCTGCGCCAACGCCGTTCTGGCTGTTGTCGAGCCGATGAGCTGCGGGATCGGCGGCGACCTGTTTGCGATCGTCTGGGAGGCGGACACGGCTCGTCTCTACGGCTTCAACGGAAGCGGTCGAGCCCCCGGCGGCCTGACCCGCGAGCTGTTTTCCGAACGCGGGATGCAACGGATCCCCGAGCAGGGTCCGCTGTCGTGGAGCGTTCCAGGGTGTGTGGACGGATGGGTTTCGCTTCATGAGCGGTTCGGACGTCTGGACATGACTGCGCTGCTGGCTCCGGCGATCGGATACGCACGCGGTGGATTCCCGGTTTCGCCGGTGATCGGCCAGGCGTGGAACGCGTCGGCGGAGATGCTCTGCGCAGACGACGGTGCGGCAAGAACCTTCCTCCCGGAAGGCCGAGCGCCCCGTGTCGGCGAGCTGTTCCGCAACCCTGCATTGGCCGAGGTGTTGGAGCGGATCGCCGCTGACGGCCGCAACGGCTTCTATGGAGGACGGACCGCAACTCAAATCGATGCGTACGCCCGATCGATCGGAGCCGTCCTGCGGGGAGACGACCTTGCCGAACACCGGTCCGACTGGGTCGATCCGGTCTCGGTCGAATACAGGGGGCATCGGGTGTGGGAGCTTCCGCCGAACACACAGGGGATCGCCGTGCTGGAAATGCTGCAGGTCCTGAGCGGTTTCGACTTGCAGTCGCTGGAGCACAACACGGATGCGTACGTGCACGTGCTCACCGAGGCAAAGAAGCTTGCGTATGAGGACCGGGCCCGCTTCTACGCCGACATGGAGGCTGCGGATGTTCCCATCAAACGATTGTTGTCTTCGGAGTACGCGCAGCAGCAGCGCAAGCGGATCGATCCCGATCGTGCGGCGACGGAGTATCCGACCGTCGGGGCATCGTCGTTTGCGGCCGACACGGTGTACCTGTCGGTCGTTGATGAGGAAGGAAATGCAGTCTCTCTGATCCAGAGTATCTTTCACCCGTTCGGCTCCGGGAACGTCCCCGCCGAACTGGGGTTCGCACTGCAGAACAGAGGTTGCCTCTTCTCCCTTGACGAAACCCACGCCAACCGGCTCGAACCGCGGAAGCGACCGTTTCACACGATTATTCCCGGTTTTGTCACCCGTGGGGGGAGACCCGTCTTCTGCTTCGGTGTGATGGGCGGAGACATGCAGCCGCAGGGTCAGGTTCAGGTTCTTCTCAACCTGCTAGAGTTCGGAATGGATCCGCAACAAGCGGGCGATGCACTCCGGTTTCGCCACGAGGGCTCATCAACACCGGTCGGAGATCGGATGCAAGACGGAGGAGAGGTGCTTCTCGAACCCGGATTCCCCAACAGCGTCATCCACGGACTCGAACGCCGGGGACATCGCGTTCGCGTGCAAACAGGAGGGTATGGCGGTTATCAGGGGATCTGGATCGATCCGAACACGGCCGTTCGAATCGGGGGATCGGAACCGCGCAAGGACGGCTGTGCGGTTGGGTACTAGAGATGGCGGCAAGAGGAATCGCCGAATTGCGACGGAACGGGATCGCATTCGATGAGCTTCGGTACCGGTTCGAGCATGGGACGGATGTGGCACGGACGGCAGCGGATACGCTTGGGATCCCGCACGATGAGGTGGTCAAGAGCCTGGTTTTCCGTGCTTTCGATGGCTCTTTCCTGTTTGCCTTGCTCGGCAGTGATGCCCATGTCAGCGTCCGCAATCTAGGCCGCGCCACCGGACACAAGCATGTGGAGGCGGCTTCGCCGCGAGATGCGCAACGGATCACCGGCTATCAGGTTGGCGGAATCAGTCCTCTTGGGGCGAAGACACCGCTGCCGGTTGTGCTTGACGCCACCACGGCGAGGCATCCACAGCTTGTCATCAACGCCGGAGCGCGGGGCACGCTGATCCGGCTGAGAACTGACGATCTTGTCTGCGTCACCGGAGCAACGGTTGCCGACATCCGCATGTAGAGCCGATCCGGACCGGTAGGATCCGGATCGGCCATCGGCTCCATTCGATCCGGTCGAACGTTACCGCCTGTCGACCTGTGACGTCAGATCCTCGATCTGCTCAATCATCTCGGCGATGATGTCGAAGCCGCCTTGCCAGAACGATGCCGGACGGATGTCGATGCCGGCCTCATCAAGGATATCGATCGGACGGCGCGATCCGCCGCTTTCGAGAATGCGCTCATACTTGGGGACGAACGCCTGCTGCTCCTTCTGGTACTGCTGGTAGAGCGACAAGACAAGCAGCTGCCCGAAGGTGTATGCGTAGCAGTAGAACGGTGTCGCGTAGATATGCGGGATGCTCGTCCACTCCCAGCGGAACTCCTCGGACAGTTCGAAGCTGTCCCCGAACTGCTCCTTGAGGTTGTCCATATACAAGGCGGCGAGCTGATCCGTGGTGGCTCCCTTGCCGTTGATCAGATCGTGAGCGTCCCGTTCGAACAGGACGAAAAACGCCTGACGGATCGCGGTCGCGTAGGTTTCATCAACGAACTGAGCCAGCAGGGTGCGGCGGATCTCCGGATCGGTCTCGTCGGCAAGAACGCGTTCCAGAAGAAGGATCTCCGAGAAGACGGATGCCGTCTCCGCCAACGGCAAGGACGAGTGGAACGTCAGCGGCGAGTGCCCGGAGGCGAGCATGCTGTGGATCGCGTGTCCGAGTTCGTGGGCCATCGTCGACACCGACCCGTAGCGGCCGGTGTAGTTGACCGATACCCATGGGGTCTTGTCGGGGACGACGCCGTAGCAGAACGCTCCCGTGTCTTTGCCCGGACGCGTCTCCGAATCCAGATGCCCCTCGGCAAGGACACGTTTGGCGAGTCCGGCGATCCGCGGGGAGAAACGGCGCATGGCGTCGGAGATCAGCGGCACGGCCTCCTCGAACGCGTATGTCTTCTCTTCGGAAGCGAGAGGGGCGTACAGATCGTAGCGCCGGAGCTTCTCTTCGCCTAACCATGTGGCCTTGAGTTTGAAGTAGCGTTGGAAGAGCGATGCGTTCCGACGGCAAACCTCGAGAAGGGTGTCTACGACGTCATCCGGGATGTCGTTGGCCAGATTCCGGACCGAAACCGGGCCGGCCATCCCGCGAAGCGCGACGTTCTCCTGGTACCAGTCGCCGACGACATAGCGGTAGATCTGGCCGAGAACGCCGCTGTGCTTCTCGTACTCACGGTATAGGATCTGATACGCGCGTGCCCGTTGCTCCGGGGACGCGCTGAACGCGAACGCCATCAGCTCCGACCGCGTCAGGTGTTTGACCTCGCCGTCCGATTCCCATTCGAACAGAAGCCCGTTGGTGATCATGTCGTAGACCGTGACCAGACCTTGGGTGCCGTTGATATCCTTGGTTGTGATGGCCTTCTCGACCGGTTCGGACAGCGTGTACGGAGCGTACCGCCGGAGCGACTCCAAGTGATAGCGGACATCGCCGCTGTTTTCGAGCAAAGGCGTGGCGTGCTGTTCGTCGAGCGATTTCCACCACAGGTCGAAGAACAGCGTACGGTTCTGAGCTTCCGCGAGCGTCTTCTCAACTCGCCCGCGGAATGCGAGCGCGTCCTGATCGCTGGTGTCCTCCGAGAACCAGAGGTGGGCGTATCCGTTGAGCTGGCGAACGAGATAGCCGATCCGTTCAACGGTCGTGAGCACCTCGGCCAGCCGCTGTGCGGGGATGTCATCCGTGAGCAGCGAACGTTTCGCTTCCAGCGTTTCGATGGCGGATTCCAGCTCTGTAAACACAGCCTCCATCTCGGGTCCGGTCGGCGAGGTGATCAGATCGTTCAGTGACCAGCGACCTTGCGTGTAGCGTTCGGACATGTTCCCTTCTCCCTCCTGATCTTGATCCTGATTCGGGCATCAATCTCAACCTTCTCGGCCCGCTTTCTCGTGTTGCACCGGATCTGAGGCAAGAGAACCGTCCAACCCCAGCTCCGCCGCCGCGTCCTGCATCCCGGCGATCACATCGGCGAACAGATCCGGAAGTTCGATCCCGACGCGCTCGGCGCCTTCGCTGATCACGTCACGGTTTGCTCCGGCGGCGAACGCCTTGTCTTTCCATTTCTTCTTCAAAGACTTCACGGTCAGATCCGCAATGTTCTTCGACGGACGAACAAGCACCGCGGCGGTAACGAGCCCGGTGAGTTCGTCGATGGCATAGAGGACATTCTCCATCGGATGGGTCGGTTCGACGTCGGTGCACAGTTTCCAGCCATGAGAGACGACGGCATGAACGGCATCCTCCGGCCAGTGACGCTCGCGGAGGATCTTCTCGGTCATCTGGCAGTGTTGTGCCGGAAACTGCTCGTAGTCGAGATCGTGAACCAGTCCGATCGCACCCCACTTCTCCTCATCCTCATCGAGTTTTCGCGCCATGTATCGCATCACAGATTCCACGGCGAGCGCATGCTTGACCAGGCTCTCGCTCTTGTTGAACTCGACAAGCAGGTCGTACGCCTGTTGGCGGTTCGGCATCGTCATCAACGGCCACCTCTTGAGTCGGGATGTGTGCTTGTGATGACTCTACCTCCGGGGCGGCCGGCCGTCCAGCGTTCGTGAGAAGCGTCCGCCGGTAACGTATAGTCCATCGCATATGATCTTGGGACTCGATGTAGCAACCTTCGTGGAGTTGTTCGCTGCGGCGATCGGCATCGGAACACTTGCCAGCCTGCTCGGTCTGGGAGGAGGCGTGTTCATGGTTCCCCTTCTTTCCCTTGGAGGGTTCGTGGCCACGATGCCGGAGGCCTCGGGTACGAGCATCGCCGCCGTGGTGTTCACCAGCCTCTCCGGTTCGATCGCCTACTACAAACAGCGAAAGATCAACGTGCGGATCGCCATTCTCTTCATGCCCACGGCGATCGCCGGGATCCTTGTCGGCGCCCAGCTGACCAGCGTTCTCGATCCATCGTGGCTGATGGTCGCGTTTGGCGTTTTCCTCTTGTATCCCGTCAGCATGATGATCACCGGACGCTCCCCGAAAGAGATCCGCTTCTCGCTCAAAGGACAGGCAGGGGGGAGCAAGCTGTATGGATTTGCTGCGGTGCTCGGCTTTGTCGCAGGGCTGGCCTCGGGTTTGTTCGGAATCGGTGGCGGAACGGTGTTTGTCCCCTCGCTTGCTGTGTTTCTCGGTCTCGACATTGTCACCGCGGTGGCAACCAGCCTATTCGTGATGGTCCCGACGACGATGGTCGGAGCGGCGAAACACTGGTTGCAGGGGAATCTTCATCCTGAGCTTGCACTGCCGATGATCCTCGGGATCATCATCGGAGCGCAGATCGGCCCGCGGATCAGTCATCGGATCCCTAAGCGGAGGCTGCGCCAGCTGTTCGGAGTACTTCTCTTGTATGCCTCGATCCATATGCTCGTACAAGGCCTTTCCTAACACTCCACATTGCTGTCCTTCTCGCATATCACAAGTGACGGCGAACCATCTCCGAGCGCCCGAGGAACCGGCGTTTGACTTCCGAACGATCCGTTGCTAGACTTCGTTTAGCAGTTAAGGTATGAGACTGCTAACCAAGGAGATAGTCATGATTCGCTTTGATAAGATGACGCAGGGCGCACAGGAGCTTTTTCGCGAATCCCAGGATCTTCTCACGCGGTATAAGCACAATCAGCTCGATGTCGAGCACTTGGTCAGTGTTCTTGCCGGCAAAGAAGGAACCGGGCGCGAGATTCTGCAGGCGATGGGGGTTCATGTCGACGGTTTGGTGAAGGATCTTGACTTCCTGCTTCGCCGCAAACCAACGGTCTCCGGCCCGACCGGCGGACAGATCTACATCACCCCCCGCCTCGAATCCGTCGTCACGGGGGCACAGATGGAGGCGGACCGCCTGCGGGACGAGTTCATCGGGGTGGATCACCTGCTGCTGGCGATCAGCCGGGTGATCGAGCCTGAGTTCAAGCGGGTCCTCGATAAGCATCACATCACCCCCGAGGCGATCTACGCCGGACTGAAAGAGGTGCGCGGCGAGCAGCGGGTGACGGATCAGGACGCCGAAGATCGGTACCAGGTGTTGAAGAAGTACTCCAGCAACCTCACGGAGATGGCTCAGCGCGGAGATCTCGATCCGGTGATCGGGCGCGATGAGGAAATCCACAGGATGCAGCAGATTCTCTCCCGGCGCCGCAAGAACAACCCGGTCTTGATCGGGGAGCCCGGCGTGGGAAAGACGGCCGTGGTGGAAGGACTCGCTCAACGGATCGCTGACGGTGAGGTGCCGGAGGGGCTCAAGAACAAGGAGATCATCTCCTTGGACATCGGGGCGATGGTTGCCGGTTCGAAATTCCGTGGCGAGTTCGAGGATCGGTTGAAGGCGGTCATCAAAGAGATCGAAGCGACGGCCGGCCAGTCGATCGTGTTCATCGACGAGGTCCACACCATTGTTGGTGCAGGGGCCGCGGAAGGTGCGATCGATGCATCGAACATGCTCAAAGAACCGCTTTCCCGGGGAAGGTTCCAATTGATCGGAGCGACAACGCTGGATGAGTACCGGGAGCATGTGGAGAAGGACTCCGCTTTGGAGCGCCGGTTCCAGAAGATCTTCGTTGACGAACCGACGATCGAGGAAACGGTGGCGATCTTGAATGGACTCCGGAGTACCCTTGAGGAACACCATGGGGTCAAGATCACCGACGACGCTCTTGTGGCGGCCGCCAAGCTGTCGGAGCGGTACATCTCGGATCGGTTCCTGCCCGACAAAGCGATCGATCTGATCGATGAGGCGGGCAGCCGCATCCGTGTCGATGCCAGCGGAGAAGAGGTCACCGAGGCGCAGATCGCAGCGTTGGTCTCTCAATGGACGGGGATTCCGGCTGAACGGATGATCGAAGAGGAACGAGCGCGGCTGGCACAGATGGAGGACATCCTCCACGAGCGTGTGATCAACCAGGTGGAGGGGGTCCGCGCTGTATCCCAGGCGGTCCGCCACTCCCGTGCCGGTCTTTCGGATCCGCGCCGGCCGATCGGAACGTTTCTCTTCCTCGGCCCAACCGGCGTGGGGAAGACCGAACTCGCCAAGGCGCTGGCGTCGTTTCTGTTTGGCTCCGACGACGCGCTATTGCGGATCGACATGAGCGAGTACATGGAGCGCCACGCCGTATCGCGGCTGATCGGATCGCCCCCCGGGTATGTCGGGTATGAGGAAGGTGGCCAGCTCACCGAATCGGTCCGGCGTCGGCCGTATCAGGTTGTGCTTTTCGATGAGGCGGAAAAAGCCCATCCTCAGGTGATGAACCTGATGCTCCAACTGCTTGACGAGGGGCGGCTCACGGACGGGCACGGGCGGACGGTGGATTTCAAGCACACGATCCTCATCCTCACATCCAACGTCGGCAGCGAGCGGTTCGAATCGGATGCGGCCTGGGAATCGATCGAGGAACAGGTGCGAGAAGATCTCAAGGGCGCGTTCCGGCCGGAGTTTCTGAACCGGATCGACGAGACGATCGTTTTCCACCGCCTCGAACAAGATGCAATTGCCCAGATCGTGGATCTGAAGATCGGCGCGCTCAACGAGCGGCTTGCCGAACAAGGGATCGCTCTCTTGTTGACGCAGAGCGCTCGAACGGCGCTTTCTCGGAAGGGGTTCGATCCGCACTACGGAGCGCGGCCGCTGGAGCGCGCGATCAAGCGGTTGATCGAGAACCCTCTTGCCGAGAAGATCGTAGCCGGAGAGATCGCAGAGGGAGATCACGTATCGGTCGATGCTGCGGCAATGTCCGACACGCTCCTCATCAGGAAAGCTTCGTCTTGAACGCTGACCGGATACGGTCTTCCGGGACCACGCTCCGGTGATGCTAGCTGGGCGGCTCGTAGCGGCTGACCTGAGGGGCCATGATGACGCGGGCGACGTCCCAAACCTGATGGATGTCGCCTTCCTCCAGCCCCCATGGGTCCACCCCCAGCGGCAACGTTGAGCCGTCGACTGCCGTCTCCGCCAGTGCATAGATCCGGCCCTCGATCACCCACAGACCGCCGGATTCAAACCCTTGCCGGGTGAGGCGGGCAGCAAAATCCTCACCCACGGGGACGAAGACCACCATGTGGTTGGCAACACCCGAGCCGCTCGTATCGACACCGGCAATCACCGCTCCGTGCCCGAGGGTGCGCAGCAAGCTGGCGTAAAGGATGGAAGAGTCTTCGCAATCCCCGATGCGTTCAACCAGCGTCTCCACGGGGTAGCGAGGGTACTCGACGCCGCTTGGATCAGGTGCATACGCAACGACGCTCTGCACGAACGCTAGGGCGTTGTCGGCGATATCGTAGTAGGCGGTGCTGTCTACGCTTGCCGTCAGCAACGCTGCAAGTTCGGCCATTAGCGGATCGTCGAGCGGGTCGAGAACGTACCGGTCATAGGTTCCGTAGACGGCGACGCATCTGGATCGCGATGAGTACTCCTCGATCAGCGACACGGGGATCGAGAGCGACACCGAGCTTCGCCGGCCGTCGAACCACCAGCTGTATCCGTAGGAGGCGGTTTCTCCGTGTTCGGTCGAGGGAGGATCTTGTCCATCGTCTGTGGGTTGAGTGACAAGGATCTCCGTCTCGCGCGAGGCGACCGATCCCGATGCGTCCGCGACGATCAGCCGTACGGTGAACTGCCCGGGTGCCAAATAACGGTGTGTCACGATCGATCCTTCGGTTGAATCGCCGTCCCCGAACGTCCACACGTAGTGGACGACCCTCCCCGTAGCGGATGTCGATGCGGTTCCGTCGAACGTCACCGCTTCTCCAAGCGCTAGAGACGCAGCCGATGCGGAAATGCGAGCGACAACGGCCCCGTCCTGAGCCTCCGCCTCGCCCTGCACGGACAGTGTTGTCGTTGCCGAGGACGTGGCTCCGTCCTCGTCGGTGACGACAAGTGTGACGGTGTAGTCTCCCGCGAGTTGGTACCTGTGGGATGCCGACGTTCCTTGCCCTTCCGAACCGTCTCCGAACGACCAGCGGCAGCCGATGATCCCTCTGTCGTCGGTGGACGCCGAGGCGGAGAACTCGACGTCCTGTCCGACCGATGCCGGATTGGGCGTAGCGGAGATCCTTGCCACGGGAGGAGTGTTCGGAGGATCGACCTCAACGGTGAGTTCGGTCTGGGAAAGCTGCCCGTGATCGTCGGTCACGGCGAGCGTTACCGTGTGCTGTCCGGCGCCGACGAAGGTGTGCTCGGGAGACTCTCCCGTCACGGACTGGCCGTCGTCGAACCACCAGGTGTAGTCGACGATGATGCCGTCGGGATCATAAGAGGGCGAAGCATCGAAGGTGACGACCAGCGGTGCGCGGCCGGTGGCCGGCGACACGGAGGCGCCCGGTACGGGAGGCTGATTGCGAAAGAACGTACATCCGGAAAGCAGGAGCGCCCCCAGCGTTACGAGCGTCAACAACAGCCCTGTGGCACGGGATAAGGGCCCAGACATGACGGCTTGATCAGCGGGATCTGTACGATTCGGCACAACCGTTTCCTCTCTTTCCGAGTTGATCATCGCACGGCGGCTGAGCAAGCGTGGGAAGCGATGCGACAGAGGCGTGAGACATGCGCCAAGAACGAACGAGTCAGATGTCGGCCCGGTGGCCCGGGACATCGCGGCCGGCTGCGCTTAGTGGCGAAGTTCGCTGCTTCGAACCGCTTCGATCCGCCGGGACAGGACATCGATTTGAGAACGGATCGACGGTTCGATCAATGCAGGCGACTCCCCCGGCGGCGGCTTCAGCCCAAGCCGCTGATGCAGCTGGAGGGCGTTGACGACGCTCTGACCGAGGTGACAGTTGTTGGTGAACACGAAGGTCTTGCGTGCGGTCCCCGCCTTCTCTTCTGCACGCCTTGCCCACGCTTCGAGGTTGTCAGCCGTATAGAGGTAGTCGTAGCGAAGGCCCGGAGCCTCATGGTGCCACCACGTCTTCGCGTTGCGGCCGTGAAGCCGGTAGTAGGCGATGTCGGATGTGACCTCGTTGCTGGGGCGGGGAAGTCCGGGAAGCGGCGGGAGATCGACATTGACGAAACCCAATCCGAGATTCCGCAGCGTCTCGAACGTCTCGGGTTCGTACCACCCGATGTGACGGAATTCGACGTTGATCGGGATGCCCTTGTCGGTCCGGATTCCGGACAGCTGCTCAAGATGACGGATGGAGTCAAGGTTGTTCTTGAACGCGTACGGGAACTGTGCAAGCAGCGCCGCGAGCTGGCCCCGCTCGACCAACGGAGCGATCGCGTCATAGAACGGCACGGTGATAGAGGCGAGCTTCTCCCGCTGGTGGGTCGCCTCCCGCGGCAGCTTGACGACGAACGTGAACTCCGGAGGAACCTTGGCCACGATCGCCTCGAACATCTTCGGTGAAGGGATGCGGTAGTACGTCGCGTTGATCTCGACGGCATCGAACCAGCGGGCGTAGTGCGTCAGGTACTTGACCGGCGGCGTCCCCGGCGGATAGACGGTGCCTACCCAGTCCCGGAAGCTGTAGCCCGAGGTTCCGACGTGAGTCTCATGTTCCATGCTTCGATCGTAGGGAAACGTCGTTCTCTGCACAACGGGAAAACGAGCTGGGATCTCGGCGAGGTCCGTTTTCGTGATTGGCGAAGCTCTTCTTAGAACTCCCATGCTTCTCCTGAGGCGAACCCGCCGACGTGCTCGGGGATGGCGTCGAATAGCAGGGTTTCTCCGGTGACGATCGCCTTTTCGCCGAAACGGTCGCGGATATGGTCGATCGATGCATTCAAGGCGGCGCGTTTGCGATCCTCTTCGAGCAAGAAATCGGGAAGGTCCTTGCGATCGGTGAGGTTGCGAACGGAAACGCCGATGTTGAACACAGTTTCCGGGGGAAGGGGCATCTTGCGGTGGATGTTGAGACAAGCGTTGTAAAGGGTCTCGCCATCATCGGTGGGAAAGGGAAGCGAAATCTGCTTGCCGCAGTGAGGGCCGAGCGCGCCGAGTCGGCATCCAAAGTATACCGTCCGTCCGACGAACCCGAGCTTCCTCATTCTTCGCGCCACTTTGTCGCACAAGCCGCGGAGGACGAGGCAAGCAAGGGGAAACGGGCGCAGTTCCGGGGGGAGTGTCTTAGAGTGCCCCACCGATTTCACGGGAGCAGCGACCGTATAGGGAATGACCGGCGTCGGATCCTTGCCTTGTCCGACGGTGTGCAGGAAATGACCGTAGACCCCGAATTCCTTCCGCAGGTACTCCAACGGCGTAGCGCCGAGTTCGGCGAGGGTGCGGATACCGACGCGTTGCAGACGAGCGGAGATCCGAGATCCGATCCCGCAGATCTCTCCCACCGGTGTTGTTTGCAGAAGATCGGGGATCTGTTCGGGAAGAAGCATGCCGATCCCATTCGGTTTGTGTTTCTTGGCGATCAGTTTGGCGAAAGCGCGGCTCTCGGCGATGCCGATCGTGCCTGTGATGCAGGGGCCGAGCGATTCGCGGAATTCGGTTTGGATCGACCGGGCCATCGCCATCGGACCTCCGTATCGCACCGCTTCTTGTGTGACATCCATGAACACCTCGTCAATGCTGAAGACCTCGAGCTGTGGGGTGTAATTCTTGAGGATGCCGAGAAATCTTTGGGTGACGGCGATATAGCGGGAGGCATGACCGGCGACGAACTGTAAGGAGGGACAAAGGCGGCGTGCTTCCCAGATCGGCATCGCGGATTGGACACCGCGACGCTTCGCTTCACGGGACGCGGCGACCACGATGGAACGTTCCTGCGGCTTCCCGGTGACGGCAATCGGTTTTCCCCGCAGCCTTGGATCGGCTTGTTGCTCCACCGAGGCGAAATAGGAATCCATGTCGAGATGGACAATGATCCTTGCCATACGCTACTCCTCGATGTCGATCGTGGAGAGACTCCAATGACACGCGCGGGTGTCAAACCGTATGCAACACCGCTGAGATCCGCAGCTGACCGCGTAATGGAGAAGCTTGGTTTGACCCTGATGCTCAGGATAGACGAGATGGGTGCCGGTGACGTCGAACCGGCGGTTCCTCCAGCGAAACGCACGCAAGAGGGGGTACGGGGCCCCGATGGGGTAGATCACATATGCGTCGATCCTCTCGTCTACGGCCTGATCCATGTCGGTTCACGTGGTTCAGTGTATAGGCTGAACCGAGCTTTGTCAAGCGGATGTTGAGCCGGTTTCTTATCGAGCCTGAAGATCGGAAAACAGCGATGCCAACTCATACATCGAATGCGGTCCGGCCGCTCCGACCCGCCGCCGATAGATCAACCGCAACGCCGCGAGACGGTTGACGCGATGAAGACAGGTGTTGTGTTGAATCTCCAGGTCGTCGGCCAACTGTCGGGCCGAGGTCTGACCGGCGGTGAGGATCCGAGCCAATGTCTCCCGCATCGGGTCCGGCAAGGGACCAAGAACGGTCCACGCGTCTTGCCGCGCATCGGGTCCGGGAAGCGGCCACGTATCGGGGGATGGAGAAGACACCCCAAGCATCGCCAGATGGCGGCGCTCCAGTTTGTGAGCGAGATCATCGACAATCTCGGACTCCGGCGACGAGATGACGATGGATCGCTCACCGTACTCGCCGGCGCAGATCCGGGCGTAGGGGATGGCGATCGTTTCGTCGGCAAACGAGCCGCTCAATACGTCGAGTCCGGCGAGCGAGACAAGGAGGAACCCCGGCTCGGGAACCGCAAGCAATGCAGGGAGAAGCGACTCGCGAGCCCTCCGCCCTTCAAGACGTGTGCCAAGCCGTGTGCCGAACTGCGAAATCTCGAACCGGAATCGATATCCAGCGATCATTGTACGTTCATTGAACCCACTGAACGTGCGTTCGTCAAGCCGTTCCCGGATCCGGCTCTACGCCCAGCACATAACGAGGAAGCGACACGGCGATCTGAACACCCGCCAGAAACGGGGTCTCATAGACGTCCCCGTGTTCACTGTCCATGTAGAGCACGGCATCCCCGCTACGGATGACCAGCGTCCCGTCCCACGTCTTGATCAGCCGGGCGATCCGTCGCAGCTCTCCTCCGCGTCCCGGATCCTCATGCCGGCTGATCCCTTTGAACAGGATCTCGTTCAGGGCCTGTGCGTGGGTGACGTCCGAATATGTCTCTCGTGTGGAAAGGCTCCCACGCAATCCGACGCCGTCATCGGCGACCGCAAGCATCAGCTGCTGCTGCGACAGATCCTCCATGGCGGCGAGGCCGAGGACATCCGGCGCGTCTCCGGTGGCGTTGGCGTGCTGCGGGATGTTCTGGAACAGTTCGAGCATGATGCGCACCAATCCACGGCGCGATTGCTCGGTGAGCGGATATCGAAGCGCCAACCGACGGTCGAACGTCTCTACGATCCGGCGAACGCTCCGCTCGGTATCGATTTGGGTGATCGGCTGAGCAACGGAGGATGCCGGATCCACCGGGGATGCCTCCGCAGCAGAGCGCCGCCCGAGCCACTGCGGAAATCCCATCCTGTTCAACCGGGTTCGTATGCGGTCGTTGCGCGGCCAATCCAACGGAAGCATCTGTCCCTGTCTTCGCTTCCGGTATTCGCGGGCGGTCACGACCAGGACAAGCAGCGCGTACGGATCGATCGCTTCGACGTCCGAGAGATCGAGACGGCCTGCGTGTCTACAAAGAACATCATCCACCCATTGGTCGACGGTCTGGATCGTCAGCTGAACCATGAGCCTCCTGGGATTAGGCGGAGTGCGGAGGGGTCTTCTTCACACGCAGTTGAAAGGCAAGCCGCTGCAGGAGGTCGCGCAGCGAGACGATCCCCACCAACCGCGTCCCATCCACGACCAGCAACCGCTTCTTGCCTGTACGACGCATTAGGGCCAACGCCTCGTTGGCATCGGTATCCAGCGGAATTGTGTTCTCGGGCGTACACGCAAGGGTGATCTCCTTGACCGTTGTGGACTCCCACCGCTCGCGCGGGAGCTTCTCGATCTCGTCGGCGGAGACGCAGCCGATGAGCGTGTCCTCCTGGATCACCGGAAACAGGCTGTCGGGACGACGGTAGACGTATTCGTCCACCAACTGATCGACGGAGATGTAGTACGAGACTGTCATCGTATCGCGTTCGATGAAGCGCACAACCGGCTCCCCTTCCAGGTATTCGTGGATGAGGAGTTGTCGATACGCCCCTTGCGATGCATTGTGGAGGAACAGGCCGATCATGAACCACCAGACGGCGTTTAGCAGGCTCCCGCGCCACAATGAGAACACGGCGAAGCCCATCAGAAGGAAAGCGAAACCCGAGCCGATCATCGTTGCGATCCGCGTCGAGCGCCGGAGCCTGCCAGTGAACCTCCACAGGGCGGCGCGAAGAACGCGGCCCCCGTCCAGCGGGAACGCCGGAACTAGGTTGAACGCCGCGAGCGCCAAGTTGATCGGCCAGAGGTAGGCGAGAACGCCGAGAAGAGGAAGCGGCGCCGACCATCGGTCGGCAAGAAGCGTCAGTCCGTAGAACACACCGCCAAGGAACAAGCTGGTGAGTGGACCGGCGATTGCCATGAGGAATTCGGATCGCGGATCCGGGGGTTCATCGTGCATTTCTGCGACGCCGCCGAACAGAAACAGCGTAATCCCGTGGATCGTCATCCCGGATCTTCGGGCGACCCACGAGTGCATGAACTCGTGAGCGACAACCGATGCGAACAGGAGCAGCGCTCCGACGACGCCCATTCCCCAGTAGACCGATGCCGCCAACCCGGGGAACGACTGCGGGAACAGAGACGAAGCAAGAGACCAAGCGACGAGGAACGCGATGATCAGCCAAGAAGCGTCGACGCGTACCTCGAACCCGAATAAGTGAAACAGCGTGATCCGTTTCCCGAACACCCCTGCTTCCTCCCTTTTCCCTTATGATCGTATCCTCGCCCCTACGTGTGGAGCAATGATGGCTGCCCGGTGGCTTCATCGTGTAGGGTTTCGCGAAGGAGGCGGATCTGTTGATGGTACATTCTCTTGTTGTGCTGCACTGCGGGCTTCAATGTCCCTGGCACGATTGGGCTGTATCGCAGGCAGAAGAAGCGGCCGAGCGACTTCGGGCGAAGTTTGAGGTCATCGACATCTGGCGGGATCGCGAGGCGGCGGAGACGCACCGGATCTTCTCCCCCTTCCTGCTGATGATCGATGAAACGCTTCGCATCTCTTCGCCGTTCTCGTCCCAGCAGATTGAGACGTTCGTGCAATCCGGCGTTCCGGACACGGAAATCGAGCCGGTTGCCCCGCGCGTGTCCGGGATCCCCGAAGAGATCGTGCCTCTCACCCCCGGCAATCTGATGGACAGCGCTCGTGTCTGTGGCTGTCGAACCGGATGCCGCGAGATGGTGGCCAAGCAGGATTGGTACTTGCGGGTTGCCGAAGAGACGGGCAGCGAAACGATCGGTCTCATCGGATACTGCGAGCAACAGGCGGTATGCCATGCCGAGTTCCTTCCGGCCCTTCTCTCTCCGTATCCGCTGCCCGACAGATCCCCGCAGACTGCCGTGATTCACTGTCTGTACAATCTTGAGCAAGGTCCGGATTACCGAAAAGCCCTTCTCGAAAGCACATTGAATCATCTTGTCGGCAGGGGCTACCGCCGGATCCAAGTGGTGGTCGGGCGTCACTCGCCCGCCCCCAACGGGCCGGCATCTTCCTATGCTGAGGCGGGGTTTCGCGAGATCGCGGAAGTCGATCGGTTCTTCGTGAAACGGGGCTGGGAGACGCTTGCGCTGATGGAGTGGCTCGCCTAGCGATCCGGGAGATTGACCGGTGTCCGCGGGACGCGCTACGATCCCGTCTTGAGCCGGAGATTCGTGGCTTCTTGCATCCCTCGGAGGGGGTCAGGTGAAACCGAACAAGACCGTGGCGATTGTTGGAGCCGGCGTTTCCGGGCTGTCGGCCGGCTGCTATGCCTGCATGAACGGGTTCATCACGCGGATCTATGAGATGAACAGCCATCCCGGCGGGCTTTGCGCGGTGCGGGAGAAGGACGGATACACGATCGATGTGTGCCTGCAATCCGTTGATGGCTGCGCAGACCCAAATCCGTACTATCGGATGTGGCGTGAGTTGGGGATGATCGGCACGCAGACGTTCGTTTGTGACGAGGCGCTGGTGCGTATCGAGGATGCGGATGGCTCTGCGCTGACTCTTTATGCGGATGCGAAGCGGCTTCGGCGTCACCTTGCCGGTATTGCTCCCGAAGACAGGGACCTGATCAGAGAGTTCAGCGAAGCCGTGCTGAGGCTGGGAGGGCGGCGATCTGGATTGACCAAGCCGAGAGAGCTGGCCGCTCCGGTGTCGTTCGGCACGATCTCCACGCGGTGGCTTCCCCATGCTTGGACGTTGAAACGATGGAGCGGGGTGACGATCGAGGAGTTCGCGAACTCGTTTGACAGCCCGTTTGTGCGACGGATTCTTCCCATGGCGTTCCCGACTCCGGATACGCCGGTCCTCTCGTTGATTCAGACGTTGGCGTGGATGCATCGGCGGACGACCGGATATCCGGTCGCCGGGTCGGGCTCGTTTGTGCACACCCTCGAACGGCGGTTCACGGATCTCGGCGGAAAGGTCGACTACGGGTCCCGTGTGGAGCGCGTGCTGGTCGAGAACGGTCGGGTCACGGGGCTTCGCCTTGCCGATGGACGTGTCGAACACGCGGATGCCGTGATCGTGGCCAGTGACAGCCGCAGTGCGGTCTTCGACCTGCTGAACGGTCAGTGTGCGGATGACCGGCTCGTGGATCGGTTCGAGAAGCTGCGAGTTCACCCGTCCTCTGTGTGTGTATCGATCGGGCTCAACGGCCCGATCGATGAGTTCCCGCTGGCTGTATCAGGGATGAGTTTTCCCCTTGCCGAGCCGAAGATGATCGACGGACGGAAACGGAGCCGGCTCATGGTTCACGCGGCAAGCACTGCTCCGCACAAGACCGTGCTGTTTACGCTTCTCGACGCCAGCTACGACGAATGGACGCATCGCGAAGCCGATGAGCAAGCGAATGAAGCAGCGCAGTGCGAGATCGTCAAGAGTGTGATCGAAGCACTCGAGGAAAGATTCCCGGGGGTCGCCGGCGATGTGCAGATGACCGATGTGATCACGCCGCCGATGTGGCAACGTCGTACCGGCAATTGGAACGGAAGTACAAGAGGGTGGTTGCTGACACCGGATACCTTACGGATGAGGATCCCTCGACGGCTCCGGGGGGTGGACGGCGTGATTCTTGCCGGCCAGTGGACCGAACCGGGAGGCGGTGTGTCTCGTGCGGCAATGTCCGGGCGATACGCGGCGGAGCTCCTCTGTCGAGACCGCGGGAAGCGCTTCACGGCGCATGTTCCTTGAGGCAGCGCCACGAAAGCTCGTGTGGTAGACATGAAGGGAGGAAGCGTGATGGACGAACGCGAGCGGGTCGAAGAGCTGGTGATTTCGGGAGAGAAGCTGTTGGAGACGATCAAGAGCCTGGTCCGCGAAGGAAACATCCGACGGATCACGATCCGGAACAGAGAAGGCAAGAACCTTCTCGTGATTCCTCTGACAGCTGGCGTTGTCGGTGCCTTGCTCTTGCCCACGTGGGCCGCCGTCGGCGCCGTGGCGGCTCTGGTCGCGGAATGTACGATCGTCGTTGAGCGTGTGGCGGCGGAGTGACCCCGGAACCGCTCAGCGTTGACGTTGGGGATGCGACAGACGCTCCTTTCACGCGCTTCCGCTCGCGATGCGAATCGTGATAGCATCTCTTCCAAGGAGGTGAGCGGTGTGAGTTTGAAGGAATTCTCGTTCGACATCGGGAACTGCCCTGGCGCGCTGGTGGATATCGCCGAGAGACTCGGCTCGGAACACGTCAACATTGAAGGAATCGCCGGACTTACGGTCCTTGAAGAAGGCGTTGTCGGGATGATCACCAGCGAGACGGGAACGACCAGAAGGTTGCTGCGAGAAATGGGAATCGATTTCGAGGAGCGAGAGGGGCTCGTTCTCGAGGTTCCGAACCACCCGGGAGAGCTGGCTCACGTCTTGCAGAGGCTGCTGGAGGATCGGATCAACGTGCTGTCCGTGTATGCGGGCGTCGAGAAGAACCAATTGGTCATCACGGTTGATCAAACAGACAACGCGAAGCGGATCCTTCACCTCGAATAACCGGCGCGACCGGAGTATGCGGCGGCCGCGACGGCTCTGATGCCGTATCCGATTGGCTGCGTTGAGGTTGTCCCCATCGAGGACGGGGAGCGAACGATCTAGGGCGAAAACCTGCGGGGTGGCCGCCGGTCAACGATGGTTCTCGCACGAGTCCGTACGTCAGAAAAACCGATTCCGGTATGCGCAAACAGAGCCTGCGGCGATCGATCGGTGTCGGCTCGATCAGAGTTGATCCACCGAACGATCAATTGGCATTCACACTTCCTTCACAATCCGCCTTTAAGATAGGGGCGTACAAGAGCAAGAAAGCTGTACCTCCTTACCAAGCAGCCAGAAGATAAGAGGCCCCGCGATAGGGGCCTCTGGTTTTGTGGATGTCAGAGGCCCCGCGATAGGGGCCTCTGGTTTTGTGGATGTCAGAGGCCCCGCGATAG
>CAZKPU010000002.1:0-61953 GCA_964554715.1 uncultured Thermotogae bacterium
CGATCGGTTATAGTCTGCAACCGCTGAATGACGCAACGGAAGAGGGATACGTTTGTCCAGGAAGAGAATCTACGAGATAGCCAAAGAACTGGGGATTTCCAGCAAAGATCTGATTGCGGCTCTGTCAGATCTGGGAATGACCGATTTGAAGGCAGCGAACTCGGTCGACGCCGAAGAAGAAGCGTTGATCGTCCAGCTGTATCAAGACAGCATTGCCGGGAAGTCGACGGAAGAAACGCCTTCCGCATCGGCGGAAGCCGAAGCGCAACGCGAGGAGCCGGCACAGGCCGAAGGTGAGAAGAAGCCGGCGGCTCCGGCGGCCAAGAAGACGCTCGGTGGGTCCGGCGTGACCCGTCCTCCGATCGTTTCCGTGCTGGGACACATCGATCACGGCAAGACTACCCTTTTGGACGCGATCCGCGAATCGCAACTTGCCAGCCGTGAAGCCGGTGGAATCACCCAAGGGGTCGCGGCGTATCAGGCCGATCTCAACGGCCGCAAGATCACGTTCATCGACACACCCGGGCATAAGGCGTTTACCGGGATGCGCGCTCGCGGTGCCAGCGCGACGGACATCGCCATCTTGGTTGTTGCTGCAGACGACGGCGTGATGGCCCAGACTGTCGAGGCGATCGATCATATCCGGGCCGCTGGCATTCCGATGATCGTTGCCGTCAACAAGATCGACAAGGCGAACGCCGATCAAGACAAGGTGTTGAACGATCTCGTGAAGCACGGTCTTGTTCCGGAAGCCTGGGGAGGCGACACCATTTCCGTGCCGATCTCCGCGCTGACCGGAGAGAACCTCGAAGAACTCATGGAGATGATCCTGCTGGTGGCCGAGATGGAGGAGCTTCAGGGCGACCCGGACGGGAAGCTTGAAGCCGTCATCATCGAGAGCCACCTTTCGAGCAGCCGTGGACCCGTTGCGTCCGTCGTGGTTCGAAACGGGACGTTGCACGAGAAGGATCTTGTCGTTGCGGGCGCGACGTACGGGCGGATCAAGGCGATGAACGACGAGCTGCGAAACCGTCTCGAATCCGTTCGGCCCGGGCAAGCGGCAGAGATCCTCGGATTGCAGGACGTGCCTGAAGTCGGCGCCTCGATCGAGGTTGTCGGGAAGCAGGCGGAAGCGAAGCGTCTTGCCCAGAAGAACCGGCTCGATGCGATGAAGCCTCGACGTGCCCAACCGCAACTGACGCTGGAAGATCTCTTCGGTGAGCAGACAGAGGAAGCCAAGCTGACGATCGTGCTCAAGGCGGCATCCACCGGAGCGTTGGAAGCGGCGCGCCGGGAGATCGAAGCGATCGGCATCGAAGGCGTGGACGTTACTTTCCTTCATTCCGGCGTCGGGTCGATCTCCGAGAGCGATGTCCTTCTGGCTACGACCGTGCCGGAGAACTGTTTGGTTGTCGGCTTCGGCGTGCGGGCGGACAACAACGCCGTCAAGCTTTCCGATCGCGAAGGTGTCGTGGTGCAAACCTACGACATCATCTACGAGCTTCTTGACGAGGTTGAACGAGCGATCAAGCGTCTTCTGGCTCCCGAATTTGAGGAGAAGCACGTCGGAGAAGCCGAGGTGCGCGAACTGTTCAAGGTCCCGACCGGTGTGGTTGCCGGCTGCCAGGTCATTGACGGTAAGGTCATGCGCTCGGCCCGGGTACGGGTTCTTCGCGGCAAGGAAGAGCTGTTCACCGGCGAGGTTGCCTCGCTCCGGCGGTTCGAGGATGATGTGCGCGAAGTCCAGGTCGGACGTGATTGCGGAATCCGGGTGAAGGATTTCGACGATGTTGCCGTGGGCGATCACCTCGTCTTCTTCACGTTGGAGGAAGTGGAGCGCTAGCCGAGACGGATGAGAGTCGGTGTGCTTTCGCTGTCGTTACATCTGAACGGTGTGACCTCTCTGAAGGAGAAGCGCTCGATCCTGAAACGGATCATCGCCGACGTCGGGCGGACGCCGTATCTTGCGATCGGGGAATCCGGCGCTCAGGACGATTTGCGGCGCGCTGAGCTTCGGATCGCTCATATCTCTAACGACCCGCGAAGGACGCAGTCTGTGTTCGCGAAATGGACGCGAGCCCTGGAGAGGGACGATCGAATCGACGTAGAAGCGGTTGATGTGGAGATCCTATGAGCCCGAGCAAGTTCCAGTATCGCCTCAAGGAGGAACTTAAACGCGTCCTTTCCGGGATTGTCGAGTTCGAGGCTCGGGACCCGATCATCCGCGCTGCGTTCGCGACGGTCATGGAAGTGAAGCTCTCGCCCGACAACCGGTACGCCACGGTGTATGTGGCTATAGGAGCCGGCGATGCCAACAAGGCTGAGGTGATGGAAGCGTTCCAGCGCGATCGTGGTTTCTTCCGATCGCAGCTTGCTCCACGCCTGACGCTGCGGCACATCCCCGCGCTCGAATTCCGATTGGATGAAAGCGTAGAACGCTCGATCCGCTTCGATTCTCTCTTGCATGAGGACGCTCCCGACGATGCACCTGCTGCGTAGGTCGGCGCTGGCGCTCAGGCGGGATCCGGGCCTGTTGCTGGTGTCGCTCGGGTTCATGGCCGTGCAGTACGTCACGGGGCTCAAGGCTGGCGTTCTCGACATTGAAAGCCCCTGGTGGATCCTCACGATGGCCGTCGTCCTGCTGGGATCTCCCGTCGTACACGCCTGGCTGATCGTTCGCAGTCTCGCAGTCTTCGAGGATCGACGGGTGGCGCTGCGACCGGTGTTCTCTCAGACGGCTCCCTGCTTCGTCCGCCTCCTTCTGGGGGAGATCGTTGTCAACGCACTGGTCGTCGGCGGGCTGGTGGTGTTTCTGGTCCCCGGGGTGTACATCGGGATCCGCCTGATCTACTACAAGCAGGCGATGATCATCGAGCGCCTCTCGCTTTCCGCGGCGCTGTTACGCAGTGCCGAGCTGACGGTGGAGTGGCGAACCGTCCTTGCGATCCTCGGGCAATCAACGCCGATCTGGACGATTCCGTTCGCCGTTGTGGCCGCCGCGACGTTCTTCGAACTCGGCATCGCCGGGGATGTGTTGATCATCCTTGGATCCGCCATCAGTTTCGCATGGGTCAACGCGCTCCTTACGATGCGCTACCGGACGGCCATGAGCGAGGCGCCCCGTCAGTAGCCTTTCGGTCTCTCTCCTGTAGGGCCGACGCGATGTGCTCTCTTCTCCCAACCGATGCCGGCCCCGGAACGGCAGTATGACTTCGTGCGCAACCATCACCGCTTGCACATAGACCTCCAGCAAGCGGATCCCTGCAACGTGGGCAAAACACGGGTTTGCTGGGGTTCCGACGGCCGCGCTACACTGGAGACCGGTTCATTCCTGTGAAGACAGGCACGCACTGGGACGCAATCGGTCTTGTGCTCTTCGACACGCCGATTGCGGGCGAATCGACGAAAAGGAGGCAGTGTGAGGAGCCAAACAAGTCGCGCATCGGGGCGGCGGATAACCCTGCTGCTTGCTGCGGTCGCGGTTCTCTCCTTGAGCACGGCAGCAACGGTCGGACAAGATGGAAGCGTTTTCCGGATGGCGGTTCAACCGATTGTCCATACCGATCCGGCGTTGATCTCGTCGGATGCGGAAGTGGCCGTTGCGAACGCCGTGTATGACTACCTGGTGGACGTTGATGCCGCCAGCCGGATCGAGCCGAGACTCGCAACGCAGTGGGAGATCAGCGAGGACGGCCTGGTCTACACGTTTACGCTGGCTGACGGTGTGTTCTTCCATGACGGAACACCGCTCGATGCCGAGGATGTCGTCTGGACGTTCAATCGTCTCCGAGATCCTGCGCTCGGCTTCGCCACCGTCGATCTGTACGCGAACATCGAGCGGATCGAAGCCATTGATGATCAGGTGGTGCGGTTCGTCCTGGTTGAGTCCAATCCGTTCTTTCTGTACGACTTGAGCGACAACCATGCTCTGGTCGTTCAGGCAGGAACGGAAGACTTTCTTGCGTGGAACGGCACCGGAGCGTTTGTCGTGGATGAGTACTACCCCGAGGATCGGATGATCCTTGTCGGCAACCCCGACTACTTCCTCGAAGGCCTGCCGAAGTTGGATCGGCTGGAGTTCATCTTCTTCCCGGATGAAGTCGCCGCCGTCGACGCGTTGAGGGCAGGCCAGGTCGACATGGCTTGGAGGATGTCGGTGCCGCTGTTCCTGTCGCTTGCCGGAGAGTCCGGAATCCGTGCGATCGACGTGCCGACCAACGGATTCGACGTGGTTCGCCTCCGCTCGGATCGGGCGCCCGGAAACGACCCGCGGGTGATGGAAGCGCTCAAGCTTGCTACCGATCGAGACGAGATCTTCGCGCTGGTTCAGCTGGGCTTGGGCGCGGTCGGTCGTGATACCCCGATCGGACCGTTATACGTTGAGTACTACGACGGCGAGACGGCGTTGCCGGAACGAGATGTCGTTCGGGCACGGGACCTGCTCGCACAAGCCGGGTATCCGGATGGGATCAGGCTTGAGCTCCACACGCCGGATACGGGAGGACGTCCTGATCTCGCAGTCGTTCTCAAGGAGCAATGGGCGGAAGCGGGGATCGAGGTCGACGTGAGGGTCGAGCCGGAGAGCGTGTACTACGGAGCGGATGGCTGGTTGGAGGTCGATCTGGGAATCACCGGGTGGGGTTCCCGACCGTATCCGCAATTCTATCTCGATCAGATGCTTGCCTGCGACGCCCGGTGGAACGAATCCCACTTCTGCGATGCGGAGTTCGACCGGTTGACGGCGATCGCCGGCACAACGCTGGACGAGGAAGAGAGGATCCAAGCGTACGACGAGATCCAGCAGCTGCTGCGTGAACGGGGCCCGATCATCATCCCGTACTTCTTCGCGGCGGTTGCAGCCATCGACGAGGAGTTCGGTGGTTTCGAGCTGAAAGCGTTCCCGGGTCGAACCGATCTGCGGACCGTGTCCACGAACTAGCACCGCCGTTCGAAGAGCTGTTGCGGCGGAGCGCCAGCGCTTCTTGCGCTCTGCCGCATCCGCGGAAAGGTGGCCGTTGAGCGTTCGACATCTCGTGGATGGAGTGCGGCGCTTCTTCGAGGGTTCCATGATATCGGGGGTTGCCGTAGGGGTGGTCCTCGTCTTTGTTGTCTTCGGGGTTTTCGGTCCGATCCTTGCGCCGTACTCGGCCACGGAGATGATCTCCGCCGACGCCCGCCAACCTCCCTCTTGGCAACACCTGTTCGGCACCGATCATCTCGGTCGCGATGTGTTCTCCCGCGTGGTCTTCGGCACACGCAGCATCCTTGGACTGACGGGGTCCGGCGCAGCGATCGCGGTGGTTCTCGGGACGCTCCTCGGCTTGCTGACCGGGTACGTCGGGGGATGGACGGATGAACTCATCATGCGCTTGTTCGACAGTCTGTTGGCGATTCCGGCGTTGCTATTGGCGTTGGTTCTCCTTGGAACGATCGGTCCGTCATCGAGCGGCGTTCTGATCGTGATCGCCGTTGTCTACACGCCGATTGTCGCTCGAGTGGTCCGCAGCGAAACGCTTGCCCTTCGCCGGCGTGGGTTCGTCGAAACAGCCCGATTGCAGGGAGAACCCCTCTGGCGGATCCTTGTCCAAGAGATCCTGCCCTCCGTCTTTCCCGCGCTATCGGTCGAAGCTGCGCTACGGTTTTCGTATGCGATCTTCCTTGTCGCTTCTCTCGGCTTCCTGGGTGTCGGAGTGCAACCGCCGACACCGGACTGGGGGCTGATGGTGAAAGAAGCGCGGATCTTCATCGGGCTGACGCCGTGGGCTCTCTTCTTCCCTGCAGGCGCCATCTCACTGCTCGTGATCTCCGTGAACCTCGCGGCGGATGGGATCAAGAGGGCGCTTCAGGGTGAGGAGGCCGAGCTGCGGCGTCGGGCGAAACGAAAGGTTGTCACGACAAGGGCGCGATCCGATGCGGCTTGCCGTTCCGGTGGCGCGCCGGACGTGGCGGATCCGCTTGTCCGGGTGGAGCGGCTCACGGTTTCATACTTTCGCGGTGGCACGTGGAAGGATGCTCTGAGGAACGTGTCGCTCAGCGTTCGGGCGGGAGAGACGTACGGTCTTGTCGGGGAGAGTGGGTCCGGGAAGTCGTCCTTGGCGCTTGCTGTCGTGGGCTACCTTGCAGAAAACGGAGCCGTGCGGGAAGGGACGGTTTGCATCCACGGCCGGGAGGTCAGGCTTCACGCCCCTGCCCGGCGTAGTCGTGACATGTCGGTGGCCCTGGTCGCACAGGATGCGCTGGCGGCCTTAAATCCGTCGATTCGCATCGGCAAGCAGATCCGCGAGGTTCTCCACCGCCACCCGCATGGGAACGGGCAGGATGAAGTGAAGGAGCTCCACCGGTTGTTGCATCGGGTGGAGCTGCACGATTCGGAGAGGATCGCACAACGTTACCCCCACGAACTGAGCGGCGGGATGCTCCAGCGGGTGGCGTTGGCGATGGCGTTGGGCATGCAGCCGACGCTTCTGGTTCTCGACGAGCCGACAACGGGGCTTGACGTGACAACACAGGCATCGATCCTCGATCTGATGAAGGAAGTCTTGCGCTCCCGGCGCCATGCAACGCTGCACATCTCGCACGACTTGGACGTGATCTTCTCCGTGAGCGATCGGGTCGGCGTCCTGTACGCCGGCGAATTGGTGGAGGAAGCGACGGCGATGACGCTTCTCGATCGATCGTACCATCCGTACACGCGAGGGTTGCTTTCGAGCCGGCCGAGGCTCGAACGATCGACCGGCAGCCGGTCGATCCTCAGCGCGATGCCGGGGAGCGTACCGGAGCCGGGGCGGATCCCGCCGGGGTGTGTCTTTGCGGATCGGTGTCCTCTGGCTGTCGCTCGCTGTCACGCAGAGCGTCCACATTGGGAGATCGTGGAAAGGGGTGAGGCGAAACGCTTCGTGAAGTGCCATCGGTGGCAACTGCTTCGCGAGGCTCCCAGGCTTGCTCGCGATGCTCGGCAAGACAAGGGGATCGAGAAGGAAGCGGCGGGAGAGGTGCGGCACGAACGGATCCTGTCTGTCGATCGGCTGGAGACCGTGTTCTCCTCAGGCTGGGGGCGGGGCAAGCGGGCGGGCGCGATCCGTGCGGTAGACGGGGTTTCGGTGGAGCTTGGACAGCGGGAGACACTCGGCGTCGTCGGGGAGAGCGGCAGCGGAAAGACGACGCTTCTTCGGACGATCCTCGGGTTGGAACAGGCCTCGGCCGGGAAGATTGTCTTCCTTGGATCGGATCTGGAGTCGCGCATCGCCCGGCGCTCGTTGAAGGTTCTGAAGGCTCTGCAGTTTGTGTCGCAGCATCCGGACGAGGCCCTGAACCCGTATCGCCAAGTCGGCTCGGCACTGAAACGACCTCTGCGCCGGTTGATGCGAGTGTCGCGCCGCGATGTTCCGCTTCGAACACGTGAATTGCTCCAGGATGTCGGACTGTCGGTCGAGTTCGTCACGCGATGGCCGAGACAGCTGTCGGGCGGGGAGAAGCAACGGGTTGCGCTTGCCCGGACGTTGGCGGCCGAACCGCGAGTGATCCTCCTGGATGAACCCACTTCGTCGCTCGATGTTTCGGTCCAAGCAAGGCTGCTGAACCTTCTCTTGCGGCTTCAGCAACAGCACGATCGAAGCATGCTGTTCATCAGCCACGACTTGTCGGTGATCGCGTATCTCGCGGACAGGATCGTCGTGATGTACGCCGGAAAAGTGATGGAAGAGGGAACGGCCCGCGATGTGCTCGATCCGCCGTACCATCCGTACACGGAGCTTCTTCTCCGTTCGATCCCTCAAGGGATGCGACCGCGGCCGCTGACGTCGGCCGTTCCCGCCGGAAAGGCTCCCGACCGGCATCCGTCGGGTTGTCCGTTTTCCTTGCGGTGTCCGTTCGCCTGGGAGATATGCCGGCGCGTTGCGCCGGATCCGCAGATCCGTTCGGTGACGCATCGTGTGTTCTGTCACCTGAATCCACAGTCGCTTCCGCGTGAGGCGATCCTCAAGGAGGCCCCCGGAAAGGAAGAACCCGATGGTTAGGTACGTTGTGCGCCGAAGCTTCCTCTCCATTCTTACGGTCTTGTTGACCACGATCATCCTCTTTGCGGTCACGCAAGTTCTTCCCGGCGACATCGCGCGGGTGATCCTGGGCAGGGAAGCCGGAGATGAAGCGGTGAACGCGCTTCGTGAGGAACTGGGTTTGAACGATCCATCCGTGGTGCAGTATGGGCGATGGCTGGGGAGGTTCGCCTCCGGAGATTGGGGAACATCCTACAGCACGCAGACCGCCATCCGGCCGTTGGTTGCGGATCGATTGGGAAACTCCCTCATGCTTGCCGTCGTTGCCCTTCTGCTTGCCGTTCCCGTTTCGGTGCTGCTTGGGGTTCTTGCCGGGCTTCGTCAGCGCAGTACCGTGGATGCTGTTGTGAGCATCGGCGCGCTCTCTGTCGTCGGTTTGCCGGAATTCGTCACGGGGGTCGTGCTGATCGAACTCCTCGCACACGGGTTGCATCTGCTTCCTGCGACCTCCTCGCTGCCTCCGGGGTCCTCGTTCGGCGAGGCGCTACCGTTCCTGTGGCTACCGGCGTTGACGGCAACGCTTGTTCTTGTGGGGTACATCTCGCGGCTGACCCGGGCCGAGGTGATCGAACAGCTCAAGCGTCCCTACATTCGAACGGCGGTCCTCAAAGGGATTCCCTACCCGCTTGTTGTTTGGAGACACCTCCTTCGGAACGCCTTGCTTCCGTCGGTCACGGTAGTCGCCATGAGCGTTTCGTGGCTGGTGGGGGGGATCATCGTGATTGAGAACGTGTTCAACTACCCCGGTGTCGGAAGGCTTCTGCTGTTTGCGATCGATCGCCGTGATATTCCTCTCCTTCAGGCGATCACGCTGGTTCTTGTCGTGGTTGTGGTCATCTCCAATACGCTCGCGGATCTTGCGGTCGGGATCCTTGACCCGCGGACGCGATCCAAATAGGCAGCTGGCGCGTTGCGCCGGGCGGTGCGAGCTGGCTATAGTCGCACTCTACGATGACTGGACATGAGAAGATTGATACAGAGGTTGTTTTCCGCGAACACCCGTTGGCCGGTGAGATCCTGCGTCGGCTCACCGAGGCAGGACACGAGGCGTTTCTCGTCGGCGGCGTGGTTCGCGACGGATTGCTCTCTTCATGGGGTGTCCCCGTACAGTATCCGCCTTCGGATGTGGACATCACGACCTCCGCGACTCCCGATGAGATCCGGCGGGTCTTCGCCGGGCACAGATTGGTCGATGTGGGCGAACAGTTCGGCGTCCTTGTCGTCCTCGGCAAAGGCAACGAGGGTGTGGAAGTGGCGACGTTCCGAAGCGAGAACGGCTACGATGGGCGCCGACCGGCCGAGGTTCTCGTGGCAGGAACCCTGGGCGAGGACGTGAGGCGGCGAGACCTGACGATCAACGGACTTGCGGCAACCGATGACGGTACGGTGATCGACCATGTAGATGGCATCGAAGATCTCCGGTTGCGGCGGATCCGTGCCATCGGGGATCCGACGATCCGGTTTGCCGAGGACTACCTGCGGATGCTGCGGGTCGTGCGGTTCGCCTGTCAGATCGAAGGAGAGATCGACCGGGAAACGAGCGAAGCGGTTCGGAGGCTTTCGCACCGCATCCCTCGGATCGCTTGGGAAAGGATCCAGGTCGAGCTTCTGCGGACCCTGGAGCTTCCGAATTCATCGCGCGGCATCGAGTTGCTGGACGATCTCGGATTGCTTGAGCCGATCCTTCCCGAGGTTCATGCTTTGCACGGCGTGCCTCAGCCGGAACAGTATCATCCGGAGGGCGATGTCTTTGTGCACACCATGATCGCCTTGAGGGTTGCCGACGGATTCGTTCGAGATCCGATCGTCAAGTTGGCGATCCTTCTTCACGACATCGGGAAACCGCAAGCGCTCCGGAACCATCACGGAAATCATATGGGAGGACACTGCCTGATCGGAGCGAATATGGCGAGGACGGTCGCCCGGCGTCTGAAACTGACGCGTCGGGACACACACCGTCTGTCGTTTCTGATCCGGCAGCACATGAGGATCGCGGACTTCCCCCGGATGGGACGGGGACGCCAGGTTCGGTTCCTAGCTGCAGAGGAGCGGCCGGACGAAACGTCGATTGCGCGGCGATACCCGCTGTTCATGCAACTGCTTCAGGTGCTGATCGCGGATTGTGAGGCATGCGCGCACCGGTCCGCCGGATGGGCGCCGATCCTTGCCGCCGTCACGGACGTCGCGGAACACGTCGAGCGTGTCGGCAACCTGTCGAAAGCACGTCAGCTCTTCGACGGCCATGATCTTCTCGCGATGGGCGTCTCTCCCGGACCTCTGTTCGGGGAAGTGCTCGCCGCCGTACAGGATCGGATCCTTTCCGGAGAGCTCTCAACCTCTGCGCAAGCTCAAAGCTGGGCCGAGAGTGAGCTGAAGCGCAGAGAGGCCGAGACGGAAACCCTTTCCTGAGAGGACATTCGCCCTACGATCGAGCGGCCGTTCCCGCTAGTCTTCGGTGACGCGATGGGGGAATGGAACGGTTTGACAAGGCACGGGAACGAATCGGTGGTGAGAACGCGATGGGGACGCCGTTACAGATCAGTAAAGATCTGCAGCTGGATCTAGAAGACATCATCGGCCAGTGTATCGCGATCCTCGGGATCCGCGGGTCGGGCAAATCCAACACAGCCGGCGTGATCTTCGAGGAGCTTCTGCGGAACAACTATCCGCTGTCGATCATCGACATCGACGGGGAGTATTTCGGACTCAAAGAGAAGTACGAAATCCTTGTCGTGGGAACGGGTGAAGGCGTGGAGATCGAGGTCGATCCTGGGTGTGCGCGGGAAGTCGCCGAGATCAGTATGGAGAAAAACGTCCCCGTCGTGGTCGATCTCAGCGGATTCCTGTCGGAGGAACGAACGCAGTTCCTGCAGGAGTACCTGACTGCGCTCTGGGCGCTTGCCGGGAAGCTCCGTCGACCGTACATCATCGGGATCGAAGAAGCGCACGAGTTCATCCCGCAGGCGGTGCGCGGTCCGGTCAAGGAGCTGGTGACGCGTGTCGCTCTCCGGGGCCGGAAGCGCGGTCTCGGAGCGATCATCATCTCACAGCGCAGCGCGAAGGTGGAGAAGGATGTTCTCAGCCAGGCGGGGATGTTGTTCCTTCACCGGGTGGTGCACGAAGCGGACATGCGGGTCTATAGCGAAATCCTCCCATGGAGGAAGACGGAGGTCAAAGAGATCATCACCGGATTGGAGACGGGGGACTGTGTCTTCGTGAACGGCGATTCCGTCCTTCCGATCTACGTTCGCGAACGAGAGACCTTCCACGCCGGGTTCACTCCTTCTCTGGATGTGGTTGTCACGCCGGAACTACGGCAGGTCAGCCAATCGATCATCGAGGTCCTCGAGCGGGCCAAGAAGGACGGGAAGGGGAGAAAGTCGGAGATCGACGAACTGCGAGAGCGCGTCGACGAGCTGCAATCGCTGCTCGGCGAGCGAGACGACCGGATCGAAGAACTCGAGGAAGTGGCAAGGACTCTCGGCTACATCCGGGTCGAGGTCCAGCCGGTCGATGATCCTGCGCCATCGAGTGGCCGCTGTCGTGGCTACTTGGAGCAGGCTTCGGCGCCGCAAGAGAGCGTTGCTCGGATCTCCGCTCCGACGGCCGTCGAAGAAGAGATCAACCGGCCGTTGGCGCTTCGACCTGCGGAAGACGTCATTGATGTGCACATCGATGAACCGGACCCGGAGATCCTCCCCCCCGCAGTTCTACGGCACATCGAGAGGCTTGTGCAGCGGGTTTCCCGGACGAGCCTCGTCCACCGGCGGATGCTCGCGTTTTCGCTGAGCCATGCGCCGAACACGTACTCCGTGGAACAGATTGCGGCGTGGATCGATTGTGCGGTCGGGGTCATGCTGGACGAACCGCCACGGCAGTTCGTTGAGATGGGGCTGATCGTTCAAGAACGCCGGGCGGGGTCTCTGTACTACCGTAGTGACCTGAATGGATTTGTCAATCGGGAGTTCCGAATTTTCGAACCGGACCTGCGTGCGGGTGACCTGCGAGCGATCGCTTCCGGGCTGAAGACCGGGATCTGTCGCGTAGGAGCGTTGCCTGACAAATCATAGATATACAGCAAATGAAATCAATGATAGCCGTTTGACCGCGGAACCGATCTCTGCTACAATCCTGTTGGCAAGAGGAAAAGGAGGCAGAGGTCGTGAAGGTCAAAATTGTCGAGCGGCACACATCTTCCAGCGAAGCACTGCGAGCATATGTCATCGAGAAGACCGAAGGGCTCGAACGGTATTTCGACGGAATGATCAGCGTGGACGTCGTTCTCTCTGTCGAGAAAGAGCGCCAAATCGCAGATTTTCACGCACACTTGACGAATCGAAAGGTGGTTGCTGCTCACGAGGTCTCCACGGACATGTATGCCTCGATCGATGGGGCGATCGACAAGCTGCGAAGGCAACTTGTCAAGTACAAGGGCCACCTCCAAGAGACGCGGGATCGTACCCAGAGTCAACAACGAGAGCCGGCCGACGAAGAGGGGCCCGAGGCTTCGGGGGAGAAAAGCATCATCCGGACGGACACGTACTTCCGCAAGCCGATGCTCCCTGAAGAAGCGGCGCTGCAACTCGACGCGATCGAGAAGGGGTTCCTTGTTTTCATTAACGCGGAGTCGGATCAGGTGAACATTATCTACCATCGAAGGGATGGGAACTACGGATTGATTGAACCGAGACTCTAAGTCGTGAACGGAACAACGGATCATGGCGTGAGGGTGTTGTCCCTGTTCTCGGGGAGCCTGGCCAGTCAAGTGGCCACGGAGCTTGTCGCCCGCCTTCCTGAAGTCGAAGAGGTCTGCCTTCTTCACTTTCGCGGTCCGCTGTTCGAGGAACTGGACCACTTTCGCGAAACGCTCAAACTGGATTGGGCGAACATGAAGTACCGGACCCAATCGTTGAAGCGTGAAGTGCGGCAGTTGGTCAGCAGTCCCGCAGGAGAGGCGTTTTCGATTGCGCGCACGTGTTTCAACTGTCGCAGCCTGTTGTTGGCGCGCGGTGTGCGATACATGGAAAGGATCGGGGCGCAGTTCCTTGTGACCGGTGAACTGGCCGGCGAGCATGACCTATCGGCGGCGGATCTTGCACAAATCACCGAACGTCTTGGCGCCTCCGGGCGAGTCTTTCGTCCGTTCTCGGCGAAGCTTCTCCCTCCGCTGGACGCTGATGTTCAGCGGATCATCGGCGGAAATACCTCATTTGCCTGGACAAGCGATGATGGCGAATCTCTGGATTCGCTGGCCCGTGAGATGGGGATCTTCCCGGCGAACAACGCGCCTTGCCGAACCCGCTGCAAGCTGATGCGTCCGGGGTTCGGCGAGCGGCTGACCCACCTCTTCCGTGAGGAAGGGTTCACTCTCAACGGACTCAAGCTTCTGGACTTCGACCTGTACTATAAGCTGCCTCCGGACGTGAAGATCGTGCTCGCTGTGTCCGAGGATGAGAAGCGTGCGCTTCAGAACCTTTTCTTCCCCAACGACCTGCGGGTTTACCTCGCGTCATGCAAGGGACCGATGGCGCTTGTTCGAACGCCATGGACGCAGAAGCCGGAGGATGAGGTCGCACGGATCATCGAGGTGGCGGCGAGAATCACGGCCACGCACGGGGACATCGGACAGCGCGCATCCGTTGTTGCGAAATACCGCTTCGAGAACGAGGACGAAACATCGCAGCTCACCGTGCAACCGTTCGAAACGCCCGACGAGATCGCAGCCCATTGCGTGGGCGTTCAGATCTGAGCGGTGGGCGTACACGTCGCGGGTTGAGCAGCGCTTGCCGAGGATGTACACTTTGTACGAATCGGAATGGCGGGGCGTTGAAGCATCGTTGGGTGCTCCACTTCCCAGAGCAGAGGATTTTACGCAGAATCCCTTGTTGTTCATCCAGGGGAGGCTATGCCTTTTTATCGGTACGAGTGCGATGGGTGTGGAGCTTCATTCAAGGTTCTACAGCAGAACGGCGATCAACCGGTTGTGACGTGCCCTGAATGCGGACAGAAGGCGTGCCGCAGGCTCCTGCCGCGTGTCGGTGTGATCTACAAGGGCGGAGGATATTACACAACGGATCGCCGCAACGGCAAGCGAACCGGAACATGACCGGGCAAACATCCCATATCGACAAGATGAAAGATTGTATCCCAGGCAAGACGGTGGCAGCGATGAAACAGGATACGGCGCTGGGAATTGCCGTGAGCGGGGAATCCGCTGTTCGGCGCAAGAGTGAGGGAGGATCGATTGATTTCCGGGGATGACATCAAGCGCGTCAAGCTGCAGTTGGCTTCGCCATCGGTGATGATCGGCTGGTCACACGGCGAAATCACCGAATCCGAGACGATCAACTACCGGACTCATCGAGCCGAACGGGGCGGCCTCTATGCAGAGGAGATCTTCGGCCCCGACAACGACTACGAGTGCGCATGCGGGAAGTACAAGGGCAAGAAGTACGAAGGGATTACGTGTGAGAAGTGCCATGTTCTTGTCACGGATTCCTCGGTGCGGCGGGTCAACATGGCTCACATCTCTCTTGCCAGTCCTGTGGTCCATTTCTGGTTCCTGAAAGGCGTTTCGAGCCTTCTCAGCCGACTGCTGGGCATGAAGAAGCGGGAACTCCATCGGATCGCCTACTACGAAACGGAGCCGATCGAGGAGAGCGTATGGATCGTCACGTCCTCGGAGAGCAAAGAGGTCCGTGTCGGCGAAATGCTCTATGGCACCGAAGTCGATGTACTGACAAAGGCGTTCACATTTGAGGTCGAGCAGGCGTATTTCGTCTCGGACGCTCCCCGCGTTGTCGCGGAAGAAGCCGGACGGGTGACGCTCGAAGAGCGCAAGCTCACCAGCGGCGAACCGGTGCGGACGGTGGTCATCGGATCTCAGGAGTACCCGATCGTCGGAGACGTCCAGTTGTTGATCGAGGACGGCGATGAGGCGGAACAAGGCGCTGTGATCGCGGAGCGCTGTGCCGGCGATGTCTGTGCGAAAACGGCGTTCGATATGTTGGTCGACCGGTATGGCGAGGGGGTCGAGGGAGAAGTGCTCGATCGGGAGATCCTTGACACGCTTGTGTTTCTCGTGACGCGCATCAAGAACCCCGAGGTGCCTCTGAAACCCGGTGAGACGCTCACCTACTTATCGAAGCGAGCCTACGAGCGCGTGTACCCCGACGGCTTCGTCGCGATGACAGGAGCCGGTGGACTGAAAGGGCTGCTTGAGGTCCTTGATCTCGACGATCTTCACGAGGAACTCACCGAGCGGATCCGTACCGAAACGGCAGAGGGCAATCGCCGCCGACACATCAAGCGACTTGAAGTGGTCGATCAGCTACGGGATTCGGGCAACAACCCGTCGGACATGATCCTTGACGTCATTCCGGTCCTTCCGCCGGCGCTTCGCCCGATGATCCAGCTCGAAGGCGGCAAATTTGCCACGACCGATCTGAACGATCTGTACCGCCGGATCATCAACCGCAACAACCGTCTCAAGAAGCTCATCGACATGGGAGCCCCGGAAGTCATCCTCCGAAACGAGCGTCGGATGCTTCAGGAGGCGGTCGATGCCCTCATCCATAACGAGAAGAAAGAGAACCCGATCCGCGGACGTGATAACCGGCCGCTGAAGTCGATGTCCGAGCGGATCCACGGGAAACACGGACGTCTGAGGCGGAATCTTCTCGGCCGTCGCGTGGACTACTCGGGGCGTGCCGTCATCGTGGTCGACCCGAAGTTGAAGCTCTCCCAGTGCGGAATTCCGAAAAAGATGGCGCTGGAGCTGTTCAAGCCGTTCATCCTTCATCATCTCGAGACGACGACGTTCTCGGATTTCGATGAGATCAAGAACCGTGCGATGCGCGGGGAGATGTCGGAGGTTTGGGACATCCTCGAGAAACTGATCAAGGATCATCCGGTTCTGTTGAATCGGGCGCCCACATTGCACCGGCTGTCGATGCAAGCGTTCGAGCCTGTTCTTGTTGATGGAGAAGCGATCCACATCCATCCCTTGGTGTGTCCGCCGTACAACGCGGACTTCGATGGCGATCAAATGGCGGTCCATCTGCCGCTTTCCGAGGAGGCGATCCGTGAGGCGCGTGAGCTGATGGCGGCTCCCCGCAATATCCTTTCGCCGTCCAGCGGCGAGCCTCTGAGTCTTCCGACGCAGGATCCGATCTACGCCTACTACTACCTGACCCTTCTCGATGAGACGGGGAACGGGGCCGGCATGGCATTCCGCGATCTTGACGAGGCACTTCGAGCTCATGAAGAAGGGGTGTTGGACCTTCACAGCCCGATCCGGATCCGGATGGACGGGGAGATTGTCGAGACGACGCTCGGACGAGCGGAACTGAACGCTGTTGTTCCGAAAGAGATTCGTGACTACAACAAGGTGATGGACCGGCGTGCGATCCGGCGGTTGGTCATGGAATGTCATAGCCAGTTTGGCTGGGCCCGTGCTTCGGAGTTGCTGGACAGCTTGAAGGACCTCGGCTTCCGCTACGCGACGCAATCCGGACTCACGATTTCGATCAAGGACTGTTTGATCCCTCCGAGCAAGGAAGAAATCATTCGTGGCTCGTACTCGGCCGTACAGCGGATCAATCGTCTGTACGACATGGGGTTGGCGACAGAGAAACAGCGGCAGGAAGCGGTCATCCGGATCTGGCGGAAGACCGTCGATGAAGTCGAGGACGAGACGATGGCGAACCTCCGTACCGACCCGTACAACCCCGTGTTCGGGATGGTCAATTCGGGTGCACGAGGCGGGCCGGACCAGGTGAAGCAGTTGTGCGGGATGCGAGGGCCGATGGCAGGGCCGTCAGGAGAGATCATCGAGATGCCGGTCATCTCGAACTTCCGTGAAGGCCTAGACATGATGGAGTACTTCATCTCGACACACGGAGGACGAAAGGGAGCCGCAGATACGGCGCTGAAGACGGCGGACTCAGGGTACCTTACCCGCCGCTTGGTCGATGCATCCTCCGACACCATCGCTCGGGAGATGGATTGCGGAACGACACAGGGTATCGAGATCGATCCGTTGAGGTACGGGAAGAACGACATCATGGAGACGATCGAGGAGCGGATCTACGGTCGTGTCACCAGTCGACCCGTGTTCCATCCCGAGTCCGGTGAAATGCTTGTCGAGGCGAATCAGTGGATTACCCGAGATCTGGCTCGACTGATCGGAACCCTGGAAGTCGAGCTTCCGGTGGGTTCGGGAAAGAAGGCGGAACGCCTGCTCGGAACGAAGAGCGTCGTCGATGTGCGTGATCCCGAAAGCAACCGGGTCCTGGTACAAGCTGATGAGGTGCTGACCACCCGTCTGATCAACATGCTCCGCGAGGCGAAGGTCGGTTCGATCCTCATTCGACCGCAGATTCTCATCCGCTCGCCGATGACATGCGAGACGGTGAACGGTGTCTGTCAGCTGTGCTACGGGTACGATCTGAGCCAGCACAAGCCTGTCGAGCTTGGAACCGCTGTCGGTGTCATCGCGGCGCAATCGGTCGGCGAACCGGGAACCCAGTTGACGATGAGAACGTTCCATACCGGAGGGGTCGCCGGTGAAGACATCACCCAAGGGCTTCCGCGAGCGGAAGAGCTGTTCGAGGCACGAAAAACCATCAAGAGCGGTCAGGCGGGAATCGCCCCGATCGACGGGCACGTTGCCGGTGTGACGCCGCTGGCGAGCGGATTGGACGAGGTGGAGATTGTCGGGGAACTGAGGGTCCTTCGACTGCCTTCGCAGATTGTGCAAGCGGAGGTCGATACGGATATGACGGTCGACGAACTCGTCAATGCGTCCAGCCCGTGCGCCGGAGAAGCGTACCTGCTCGGCTCGGGTGCAGACCGGGAGCTTCTCATTCTGGATGGAGCCGGTGGCGATCGCACCTATCGGTTGCCGTCGGGCGCGATCCCCAATGTCAAGGACGGCGATCGCGTAGAGGCGAATGAAGCGATTACGGAGCGGTTCCACGTGGAAGCCGTGGTTGCCGGCCGTGGTGGAACCATAGCCGTTCCGGAAGACAAAGAACGGGTGTTCCAGCTGGTGACAAGTGAAGGCGATGTCGAGGAATACGAGATCGCCTTCGGCGCACGGATGATGGTCGAGCCGGGTGACAAGGTGGCTCGCGGGGATCAGCTTACGTCTCGTTCGAAACCGATCTTCATCGCTGCGGAGGCTGATGGAACCGTCGTGGTGCTCGAGGATCGGATCGTCGTGTACAACCCGGATGGGCGTGGGATGCGGGTTCCGCTCACATCGGATATCGCGCCTCTCAAGGCGTATGGAGATCCGGTCCGGGAAGGAGAACGGGTGCTCCGCTTGGAGATTCCGAACACGGACACTGTGCGGGTCGAATCGATCGAAGATGATGGGACGATGGCCCAGGTAGCGATCCGTCCGAAGAGCGTTGTCGAGATCGATATGATGGCGACGGTCCGTGCCGGCGACAAGGTGAGCGAGGGGGATCTGTTGACCAAGGGGGTTGTATCACCCCACTCCCTGCTGGACCTCGCCGGTGTCATGAAGACCAGGGACTATCTGATTACGGAGATCCACAAGGTGTATAAGGCGCAGGGTGTGGATATCAATGACAAGCATCTTGAGGTGATCATCCGGCAGATTTTGAACAACGTCAGGGTCACCGATCGGGGGGATTCGTGCTTCTTGATCGGCGACCTGGTCATGCTTGAGGAATTCCGCGCCGAAACCAACCGGCTCCTACAGTGGAATCAAGACGCGGTCCGGTTGCGTCAGGAATCGATCGGTCTGTCGCTTGCCGAAGACGTTGCCGTAGGCGGACGTTTGCTGGCTGCCGCCGGCGATCCGTTGACGCCAGAGGTTTTGTCGAAGGCGGAACGAGAGGACGTGAAGCTGATCCGAGTGGCGCGTGACGAAGCGGTGATCGAGGTTCCGTTGGTGGAGAAGATGCTTCCTACCGGTGAGCGAGAGCTGCTTCGGATCTCGCGGGCGGCGCTTCAGACCAAGGGATGGCTTTCCGCAGCGTCGTTCCAACGGACGACGAAGGTCCTTGCCGAGGCTTCGCTCCGTGGCGAGGTGGATGATCTTCAAGGGTTGAAGCCGAGTATCATTGTCGGGAAGAGGATTCCTGCCGGTACTGGGTTCAAGCACCCGGTGGCGACGGATGCTTTGGGAGAAGACGACGATAGGGTCAGTGACGTTGAACGCGAATCTGATGCGGCTTGACAGGTTTTTCGCCCCTTCCTATAATCCGCGTCGAGTTTGAGGAGGAACATGCCGACGATTAACCAGTTGGTGCGGTTGGGCCGTAAGCCCAAGGCAAAGAAGTCGAAAGCCCCGGCACTTGTGTCATGCCCGCAGCGGCGTGGCGTGTGCACGCGTGTTTACACGCGCACGCCCAAGAAGCCGAATTCGGCGCTACGAAAGGTCGCACGTGTGCGGCTGAGCAACGGCAAGGAAGTCACTGCGTACATCGGTGGAGAAGGACACAACCTGCAGGAGCATTCGATGGTCCTGGTTCGCGGAGGACGTGTGAAGGACCTCCCAGGTGTCCGCTACCATATCGTGCGTGGAACGATGGATTCTGAGGGCGTCGACGGCCGACAGCAAGGGCGCTCGAAGTACGGAACCAAGAAGAGCGGCTAGGAGGAATGATGCAGTTACCCGGTCGCGATGTTCGCCCCGACATTCAGTACAACAGCAAGCTGATCGGCAAGCTCACGAATTACGTGATGTGCGACGGTAAGAAGGCTGCGGCGGAAAGAATCGTCTGCGATGCGATGGCACAGATCGCAGAGCGTGCCGAGGATCCGGCACTGGATACGTTCAGCACGGCCATCACCAATTGCTCGCCTCGGCTTGAGGTGCGCACTCGACGTGTGGGTGGTGCCAACTATCAAGTTCCTTATGAAGTGCCCGCCGATCGACAGATCGCGTTGGCGCTTCGATGGATCGTCAAGGCCGCCCGTGATCGCGGCGAGACGACCATGGCCGCGCGGCTGGCCAACGAGATCCTGGATGCTGCCCGAAAAGAGGGCAAGGCGTTCAACAAGCGTCTCGATGTCCACCGTATGGCAGAAGCAAACCGCGCATTCGCGCATTATCGCTGGTAGTCCTGTCGCGTTGTCTTCCCGGAGTTATTCGAGGTAGCCATGTCCGAGTCCGATGCCCGTTCGATTGCCGTAGGCAAGATTCGGAACATCGGCATCATGGCCCACATCGACGCCGGGAAGACGACGACGACGGAACGCATCTTGTTCTATTCGGGGCGTACCCATCGGATGGGCGAAGTCCACGAAGGCGACACCGAAATGGACTGGATGCTTCAGGAGCGCGAGCGAGGGATCACGATCACCTCGGCTGCGACGACCTGCCCGTGGCGGGATTGTCGCATCAACATCATCGATACGCCGGGGCACGTGGATTTCACCGCGGAAGTCGAGCGGTCTCTTCGGGTCTTGGACGGAGGCGTTGTCGTCTTCTCGGGCGTGGAGATGGTCGAGTCGCAATCCGAGACGGTATGGCGGCAAGCCGATCGGTACAGCGTGCCGCGAATCGCGTTCGTCAACAAACTGGACAGGGTTGAGGCCAGCTTCGAAGAGACGCTGGAGATGATCGAGAACCGCCTTGGTGTGACCGCCGTGGCTCTCCAGCTACCGGTTCGCGACGAGGATCGTCATCTTATCGGGATGATCGATCTGTTCCGCCGCGAGCTTGTCGTCTGGAACCGCGAGGATCAAGGCGCCACGTTCACCACGCAGCCCGTCCCCGAAGCCCTACGAGAGATGGTCGAGTTCTACCGGGAACGATCGATCGAGACGATTGCGGAGTACGACGAGAGCGTGATGGAGGCGTATCTCGGAGGATTCGAAGTCAGCGAAGACGCGTTTCATAAGGGGTTGCGCACGGCATGCATCGGCCACTCCGTCGTGCCGGTCCTTGGAGGGTCATCGTTCCAGAACATCGGAATTCAACCGCTTCTTGACGCGGTCGTGCGGTACCTTCCATCCCCGGTTGATGTCCCCCCGGTTGCGGCCGTTGATGGATCCGAAGTGCGTGAGGCGTGCACAGATGAGCCGTTCTCCGCGCTGGCGTTCAAGGTCATTAGCGATCGCTATGCAGGGCGGCTCGTGTTCATCCGAATCTACTCCGGACAGCTCAAGGCGGGCGGGCATGCGTTCAATGCGTCGACGGGGAAAGGTCTGCGGGTGACGAAGCTGTTCCGGATGCACGCCAACGATCGAACGGCGCTCGAGTCTGTCGGCGCTGGAGAGATCGTTGCCATCGTCGGTTCGCAAGATGTCTCGACCGGCGACACGCTGTGCGACAAGGTGCATCCGATCCTGTTGGAGAAGATCGAGTTTCCCGACCCGGTTGTCTTCACAGCCGTCGAGCCACGGACTGAGGCGGAGCTTGGCGACCTCACAGAGGCGTTGGAGAAGCTGCGCACGGAAGATCCGACGTTCCACGTTCGATTCGATGAAACCACCAACCAGACAGTCGTGGCCGGCATGGGAGAGCTTCATCTCGAAGTCCTGCTTCGACGTCTGCGTGACGAGTTCGGCGTTGTCGTCCATGTAGGAAAGCCTCAAGTGGCGTATCGTGAGACGCTGCGGGAGCCGATCATCGTGAAAGAGACGTTCGACCGACCCGCAGGCGGGCGTGGGCAGTTTGCCAACGTCGAGATCCGCCTTGAGCCGCTCCCGCGGGGAAGCGGCATCGGGTTCGGCTGTGAGGCGTCCCCTGAGCAGGTGCCGAAAGGTTTCCGGGCTGCGGTTGAAGAAGGAGTGCGCCAAACGTTGACAAACGGCCCCCTTGCTGGGTATCCTCTGGCCGATGTCGGAGCCACGCTGATAGGTGGTTCTTTTCATCCTGTTGATTCGACGGAACTTGCTTTCCGTGCAGCCGCCGCGGTTGCAATCCATACGGCGTATGATAGGGGCCATTTCGACCTTCTGGAGCCGATCATGGAAGGTGAAGTGATCTCTCCGTCAGAGTATTTGGGTGAAGTCATGGAGGACCTGGCACGGCGTCGTGGAGAAATACGCGAGCTGAAGTCGCGGGAAACCGTGCAAATGATCAGGGTTGCCGTGCCACTCGCCGAGACGTTCGGCTACGCTACGCGGCTGCGTTCACTAACGCAGGGGCGGGCGACATATTCTCTTCGGGTCACCGGTTATGAAGTGGTACCGGAAGGGAAAAGGGAAGCGATCATCAAGAGTAGAGGTTACTAGCCATGGCCAGAGAGAAGATACGGATCAAGTTGCGAGGTTACGATCACGAACTCGTCGAGACTTCGACGAAGAAGATCGTGGATTCGGCGAAGGAAACCCGGGCCAAGATCGCGGGCCCTATCCCGCTTCCGACGGAACGACGGGTCTACGCAGTCCTTCGCTCCCCGCACATTGACAAGCGCTCGATGGAGCATTTCGAGCGGCGGATACACACGCGGTTGCTCGATATCAAGGAACCCACTTCGGAAACGATCAACGCTTTGATGGACATCGAGCTTCCGACGGGGATCGATATCGAGATTAAGTTGTAACGGAGGTCGGGACGGATGGCTCTTGAAATCCTTGCGCGCAAGATCGGGATGACCCAAGTCTTTGTCGATGATCGCGCAGTCGGGGCAACGGTCATAGAAGCCGAACCGTGCCGCGTCGTGCAGATCAAAACCGAAGATACGGATGGCTACAACGCGGTGCAGATCGGCTATGACGAGCTGCCGGACCGCAAGACGAACCGTCCGATGAAGGGGCATTTCGACAAGGCCGGTGTTCCGGCGTTTCGTCATCTCTTCGAGGTTCGTGTTTCGGATCCTTCGGAATTCAGCATCGGTGATTCGGTCGGCGTGAGCATCTTCACCGAAGGACAGAAGATCGATGTTACGTCACGCTCGCGAGGGTTGGGTTTCCAGGGGGTCGTGAAACGCTGGGATTTCGCCGGCGGGCCTGCGTCCCATGGATCGCATTTCCATCGTCGGCCCGGATCCGTAGGTAACTGTGTCGAACCCGGGCGTGTCATCAAGGGAAAGAAGCTCCCTGGGCACATGGGCGCGCGGCGAGTGACCGTGCGTGGCTTGGAGGTCCTTCGCGTCGATGAAGAACGAAACCTTCTTGTTCTGAAAGGATCAACTCCTGGCCCCCGTGGCTCGGTGGTAAGACTGCGAGGTCGCCATGGTTGAGGCGAAGCTTTGGATGCATGACGGAAGCGGCGAACCCCAGGGAATCGCGCTCGATGAAACGCTGTTTGGCGGCGAGGTCAACAAGGACCTTCTCTATCGAACGGTCCGCATGCAGATGATGAACCGGCGCCAAGGGACGAGTTCGACGAAAACCCGAGGAGAAGTCCGCGGCGGAGGTCGGAAGCCGTGGCGCCAGAAGGGAACGGGCCGAGCGCGAGCGGGATCGCGACGTTCTCCGATATGGGTTGGTGGTGGTACGGTCTTTGGCCCAAAACCCAAGACCTATCACGTGAAGCTGACGAAGAAGATGAAGCGAGGTGCCCTGCTCTCGGCGCTTGCCGATCGGGCATCGATGGATCGCGTGATCGTTCTGGACCGGCTTGCTTGGGAAGCGCCCAAGACCAAACAGGCGGTTGCCCTGTTGGAGCGGGTGGGAATCGATTCGACGACGCTTGTTGTGGTCGGAACTTCCGAATGGACATGGGCCGTCAAGAAGTCGTTCTCGAACCTTCCGGGCGTGAAGTGCCTCGGATGTCGCGGGATCAATGTATACGATGTCCTGCGCCATGACGCGTTGATCATGACCCAAGCGGCGCTTGATGAATTGAAGGAGAGGTTCTGATCATGGCGAAGCTCACCCATGCCGAAGACGTCATCCTTGAGCCGATCCTGACGGAAGAAACGTGGGGCAAGATGGAGGATCGCAAGTACTCCTTCCGTGTTGCCTTGGGAACGAACAAGATTCAGATCAAGAAGGCCGTGGAAGAGCTCTTCGACGTGAAGGTCGAAAAAGTCTGGACGGCGAATATGAAAGGGAAGCCACGGCGCGAGCGGCTCAATCAGCTGCATGGACGCACGTCGCGCTGGCGGAAGGCGATTGTTCGTGTCGCTCCGGGCGACCGTATTGACATCGTGGGAGGCTAGGCCGTGCCTACAAGAAGGTATACACCGACATCGCCGGGACGCCGGCATGCTGATCTGCCCGACTATTCGGGGCTGAGCAAAGTCGCTCCTGAGAAGAGTCTGCTTGAGGCGATCAGCAAGACGGGAGGGCGTAATCAGCAGGGAAGGATTACGTCGAGGTTTCGCGGTGGAGGACACAAGCGACGGTATCGCGTGATCGATTTCGCGCGCGACAAGGTTGGGATCCCGGCGCGTGTCGTGACCCGTGAGTACGATCCGAACCGCTCCGCCTGGATTACGTTGCTTCACTACGTGGACGGCGAGAAGCGGTACATCCTCGCACCGATGGCTTTGGAGATCGGTTCCACGGTCGAGGCAGGAGATACGGCGGAGATCCGAGTTGGGAACAGCATGTCGCTTGAACGTATCCCCGTGGGCGCGGTGGTTCACAACCTCGAGTTTCGCCCCGGAAGCGGAGGGAAGATTGCAAGATCTGCCGGCACGTCAGCGAAGCTGATCGGTCGCGAAGGCGGTCGCGCCCATATCCGGATGCCTTCGGGAGAAGTGCGGATCTTCAACACCGCGTGTACGGCAACGATCGGAGAGGTTTCGAATCCCGATCATAAGAATGTGAAGCACGGAAAAGCTGGTCGTGTACGGCACTTAGGCCGCAAGCCCCACGTACGTGGTGTGGCGATGAACCCGGTGGACCACCCACATGGCGGTGGAGAAGGACGTGCGCGGGTCGGGCGTCCGCAGGTATCTCCTACGGGTAAGTTGGCCAAGGGCGGTCGTACGCGGAAGAAGCGAAAGGCAAGCAGTGCGCTGATCGTGCGTCGTGCCGGTAAGGGACGACGGTAAGGCAAGGAGGCGCGATGCCGAGGTCGACAAGAAAAGGACCGTACATCAAGGACAGTCTCCTTATAAAGGTCGCACGAGCCAAGCGCGGCGAGCTGAAGGAGATCAAGACCTGGTCGCGGTCTTCGATGATTACACCGGAGATGGTTGGGCTGACGATCGGGGTGCATAACGGGAAGGTTTTCGTTCCCGTGCCGGTTGTCGAGAACATGGTTGGGCACAAGCTAGGCGAGTTCGCGCCGACGCGCTCGTTCCGCTCGCATGGCGGAATGAAGAAGAAGCGCGCTCCCGGCCTGACGTAGGAGACGAAAGATGGAAGCACGAGCCGTTTCAAAACATGTTCGAGTGTCTCCGCGTAAGGCTCGAATGATCATTGACACCATTCGTGGGAAGGATGTAGGATCTGCGCTTCAGGTCATCGCCATGTCGATGGGGAAAGCCGCACGTCCGATCCGGAAGACGCTGGAGTCTGCAGTCGCCAATGCGGAGAACAACTATGAGGTGGACGTCGATCGTCTGTTTGTGAAGACGGCGACGGTTGACATGGGAAGATCGTACCGGCGGCTGAAGCCTCGAGCGATGGGGCGTGCCGACATCATTCGACGTCCGACCAGCCACATCACCATCGTAGTCGCGGAGAGGGAAGAATAATGGGACAGAAGATCCATCCGATCGGATTCCGAGTTGGCGTGATGCGAAAGTGGGAGTCGAACTGGTTCAACGCCAAGCTTGCGCCGGTGTATATCGCTGAAGACAAGAGGATTCGAGATCTGGTCCTCGAGAGATACCGTGGCGCGGGTGTCGCCGAAGTCAACATCGAGCGATCGAAAGAAGATCGTGTCTCGATCGTGATCCGATCGGCTCGGCCGGGAATCATTATCGGACGAGGTGGCTCGGAGATCGACCGCTTGCAGAAGGACCTGAATGCACTGACCGGGAGGGTTGTGAAGGTTTCCATCAAGGAGATCGAACGACCGGACCTTGAGGCATCGCTGGTTGCGCAGGATGTCGCTCGGCAGATCGAGAATCGATTTGCCCCGCCGCGCGCGATGAAGGAAGTGATGCGACGTGTCATGGGAGCAGGGGCGGAAGGGATCAAGATCAAGGTCAGCGGGCGGCTGAACGGCGCGGAGATCGCTCGTTCCATCTCGATGATGCAGGGACGAGTTCCGCTGCAGACGATTCGGGCGGACATCGATTACGCGCTGGTTGAAGCGCATACGAAGTACGGCAACATCGGCGTGAAGGCATGGGTCTTCCGCGGTGAGAAGATGTTCGCTGCGCGAAACGATGAGGTGAAGTAGAGATGGCACTTCTTTTCCCGAAACGCACGAAGTACAGAAAGTCCCATCGAGGACGGATGACGGGCAAGGCGACTCGAGGAAACAAGGTCGAGTTCGGTGAGTTCGGCATTCAAACGCTGGCTCCGGCATGGGTGACGGGACAACAGATCGAATCGTGTCGAACGACGATCTCTCGTCAGACGCAACGTGATGCCAAGGTTTGGATCCGGGTGTTCCCGGACAAACCGATCACGAAGCACCCTGCGGAGGCCCGCATGGGCAAGGGAAAGGGCCCCGTGGATCATTGGGTGGCCGTCGTGCGTCCGGGAAGGATCCTGTTTGAGATCGCCGGGATCAACGAGGCTCAAGCCAAGCGGGTTCACGAATTGGTGAGTCACAAGCTTCCGTTTCCAACCCGGTTGACAAAGAAGAATGTACTGGGAGGGGAAGTGTGAAGGCGCAAGAGCTGAGAGAGCTTTCCCCCGAGGAGCTGACCGCGCAGATCGACGATTTGAAGCGCAAGATGTTCAATTTGCGGTTTCAGAAAGCCACGGGCGAGATGGACAATACGGCCGAGCTTCTGAAGACTCGCAAGGACGTGGCACGTGCGCTGACGGTTGCGCGGGAGAAGCTGCGGGAGGCGGGAGAATGAGAAAACAGAAGACCGGACGTGTCATCAGTGATCGGATGTCGAACACGATCGTTGTTCGCGTTGAAGAACGTCGCCTGCATCCGTTGTACCGGAAGTACATCAAGCAGCATTTCAAGTTCTATGCTGATGACCCTCAAGAGATGGCAGGGGCGGGCGATCTGGTGCGGATCGAAGAGTGCCGCCCGATAAGCCGGCTGAAGCGTTGGCGGCTTGTCGAAATCGTGGAAAAAGCGGAGGGATAGCCGTGATTCAGATGCAGACGATGCTCAAAGTGGCGGACAATTCGGGCGCAAAGCTCGTCCGCTGCATCAACGTCTTGGGACCGTCGAACCGACGGGTCGGGGAGATCGGGGACATCGTCGTCGGATCTGTCAGGAAGCGGTTGCCCACCAGCGAGATCGAGAAGGGGCAGATCGTTCGCGGCGTGATTGTCCGGACCCGAAGTTCGTATCGGCGCAAAGACGGCACCTACATTCGGTTCGACGACAACGCAATCGTCCTGATCAATGCGCAAGATGAACCGATCGGGACACGCGTGTTCGGTCCGGTGGCTCGAGAGCTTCGTGAGAAGAAGATGATGCGGATCCTCTCGTTGGCCCCAGAGGTTCTGTAGGAGGAGCGGATGAGAAAGGTGCTCAAAGGAGATCGCGTCAAAGTGATCGCCGGAAACGACCGAGGAAAGATCGGACGGGTGATGGTCGTTTACCCTGAGCGAGAGCGGATCATCGTTGAGAACGTCAACATGATCACGAAGCACCAGCGCGCGACGCAGAACCTTCGCGAGCCGGGCATTATCAAGCGAGAGGGAACGATCCATATCTCGAACGTCCTTCCGATTTGCCCGGAGTGTGATACTCCGACGCGGATCTCGTTTACAACCGTTGAGGGCGTGAAGATGCGCCGCTGTAAGCAGTGCGGGGAAGTGTTCAAGTAGCCATCATGCTCAAAGACACGTTTATAAGAGAGATCGAGCCCGTCCTGATGAAGGATCTGGGCCTGCAGAATGTGATGGAAGTTCCACGGATCGCCAAGGTCGCCATCAACATGGGGGTCAAAGAGAAGGACAACCCCAAGGTGCTCGAAGGTGCGGCCAAGAACCTGGCGAAGATCGCGGGGCAGAGGGCGATCGTGACGAAGGCGCACAAGTCGATCTCCGACTTCAAGCTGACGAAGGGAGAGCCGATCGGGTGTAAAGTGACGCTACGCAGGGATCGCGCGTACGAGTTTCTCTTCAAGCTCTTCAACGTGGTGCTTCCCGGGATCCGGGATTTCCGTGGTCTTTCGGCGTCGGCGTTCGACGGTCGTGGAAACTACACACTCGGCCTGACGGAGCAACTGACGTTTCCGGAGGTGTCGTACAACGAGGTTGTGACGACCCAGGGAATGGATATCACGATCGTCACCACGGCACGAGACGATCGCGAGGGTTACGCGCTCTTGAAGGCGCTTGGCCTTCCTTTCAAAGACTAGGGGGACCGAAGTGGCAAAGAAGGCGTTGGTCATTAAGAGCCAGCAGAAGCCGAAGTATAGCGCGCGCGCGTACAACCGCTGCAACCTTTGCGGTCGCCCGCATGCATACATCAGAGATTTCGGGATTTGCCGGCTGTGTTTCCGGAAGTTGGCCCATCTGGGGCAGATTCCCGGCGTGAAAAAGTCCAGCTGGTAGGGAGAGGAACAAGCGATGACCCCTTATCCGATCGGTGATATGTTGACGCGGATTCGGAACGCGAGTGTGAAGTTCCATGACGAGGTTGCGATGCCTCATTCGAAGATCAAAGAGGCCATCGCTGGGATCCTGAAGGCAGAAGGGTACATCCTCGACTACGAAGTCGTGTCGAAAGAGCCCCAGGCGGAGCTTCGTCTGGTGTTGAAGTACAGAGGCGAGCGAACTCGTGCGGAGCAGGCGATCCACGAGATCCGTCTGGTTAGCAAGCCGAGTCGTCGCGTGTTTGTCGGGAAAGACAACATCCCTCGCCCGTTGGGCGGCATGGGGATCTGCATCGTGTCGACATCGCAGGGTGTGATGGTCGGACACGAAGCACGCCAGCGTGGCATCGGCGGCGAGGTGCTGCTGGAAGTGAAGTGAGTTCGTGGACCGTAGGTGATCAAGAATGTCCAAGGTTGGTAAAGTTCCGGTAGCGATTCCTGACAGCGTGAAGGTGCGTCTCGAAGGCGCAACGTTCATCGTGGAAGGGGAGCACGGCCGTCTCGAACAGGCGTTTCGTCCCGACATGGTAGAAATCAGTGTCGCCGACGGCCTCGCGACGGTCACTCGAAGAGGTGAAACGAAGCAGCACCGCGCCTATCATGGTCTCTATCGGAGCTTGCTGGCCAATATGGTGCACGGGGTCAGCCAGAAGTGGGAAAAGGGGCTCCTGATCAAAGGGTTGGGATACAGAGCCCGACTTCAGGGGCAAACGGTGATCCTGGACCTCGGATACTCGAATCCGATGGAGTACGAAATCCCAAGCGGCATCGAAGTGGAACTGCCGAATCCGAACGAGATCATCGTGCGCGGTGCGGACCGGCAGTTGGTCGGGCACGTGGCTGCAAAGATTCGGGCATTGCGGAAGCCCAACGTCTACGACGGCAAGGGGATCCGCTACAAGAACGAAGAAGTCATCCAGAAGGCCGGGAAGCTCGGCGGACAGGCCGCAGGCTAGGGAGTGTGAGGCGAGATGGCGAACAGGAGTCGACAACAAGAACGAATCAAGCGACACGTGCGGATTCGGAAGCGTGTTCGCGGAACTGCGGATCGCCCCCGCCTGTGCGTGTACAAGAGCCTACGACATGTCTACGCTCAGATCGTCGATGACGAGGCGGGTGCGACTCTCGTAACCGCCTCGACCTTGGATCAGGTGCTGATCGAAAAGACGAACGGAAGCAACCGGAGTTCTGCGGAAGCGGTCGGCGCATTGCTGGCGGAGCGAGCGGCGGAGAAGGGTGTCAAGAGAGTTGTCTTTGATCGCGGCGGTTATCCGTACCATGGAGTTGTCGCTGCTCTCGCGGATGCTTGCCGCAAGGGAGGGTTGGAGTTTTGATCCGCACGGACGAGTTTGAGAACGAGATCATCGACATCAGGCGCGTCAGCAAGGTCACCAAGGGTGGCCGGAATCTGCGTTTTCGTGTCACGATGGTGATCGGCGACCGCAAAGGTCGCGTAGGTGTCGGCGTTGGGAACACGGTGGAGATCCCGCGAGCGATTCAACAGGCGATTCGCGATGCGAAGAAGAACATGATCACTGTGAAGATGGACGGGAGCACCGTTCCCCATGAAGTGGTCGGCCGTTTCAAAGCGGGACGGGTTCTGATCAAGCCCGCGTACCCGGGAACGGGCGTCATTGCCGGAACGACCGTCGGTGCGATTTGCCGTCTTGCCGGCTTGGGCGATGTGCTGACGAAGTCGATCGGTACGACGAACCCGCTTACGTTGTCGCGGGCGGCGATCTGTGGTCTGGCTTCGATGAGAAGCAAGAACGAGATTGCGGAGCTGCGTGGCGCGGGGAAGAAGGCGGAAACGCCGGTGGAGGAGGGTGCAGATGAGGCTTGAGGATCTGCGTCCGACCAAAGGAAGCACGCACCGGCGGAAGCGCGTGGGACGTGGCTATGGATCCGGACGTGGCGGCCATGAGAGTGGCAAAGGAACCAAGGGGCAGAACTCGCGGAGCGGTGGCGGGACCCGTCCCGGTTTCGAGGGCGGACAGACCCCGATCTGGATGCGGTTCCCGAAACGAGGGTTCCGGAACGCTGCACGTGTGGAGTACGCCGTTGTCAATGTGGACACGCTGGAGGAGCGGTTTGAGGCTCAGTCCGAGGTGACTCTGGAGCGGCTGCGCGAAATGCAAGTGGTCAAAGGGCGCGTAGCGCGGCTCAAGATCCTTGGCCGGGGAGAGATCACCAAACCGCTGACCGTCAAGGCGCATCGGTTCACGAAAGAGGCGCGGCAGAAGATCGAACAGGCGGGCGGAACCACGGAGGAGATGAGCTGATGTGGGAGAAGGTGGCGCACCTTTGGAGAATTCCTGAGCTTCGAAAGCGGATTCTGTTTACGCTTGGGGCGATTATTGTTGTGCGTTTGGGCGCACTCATTACCGTGCCGGGGATCGATCAAGAGATCCTCAAGGATTTCTGGGAGAACCAGGGCGCGGGGGTTTTCGGGTTCTTCGACATGTTTTCGGGTGGTGCGCTTTCCAACTTCTCTTTGTTTGCGCTCGGTGTGACACCGTACATCAACGCGTCGATTATCTTCAGCCTCTTGACCTCGGTGGTCCCCAAGCTGAAGGAGCTGCAACGGCAAGGGCGTGAAGGACGACGAAAGATCACGGCTTATACCCGGTGGGCAACGGTTGTTCTTGCTGTTCTTCAGGGAATGGTGATGAGTTACTGGATGCGAAGCGCCGTGGTCGGAAGCGGTCTGTGGTTCTACATATCGACGATTATCATTCTTGTGACGGGGACGATCTTCCTGATGTGGTTGGGCGAAAGGATGACGGAGAACGGAATCGGAAACGGGATCAGCATGATCATCATGGTCGGGATCCTCGCTCGCTTCCCGACTCAGATCGGTCGAACCGCCCTTCAGATCAGTTCCGGAGGAACAAGCATCATTTGGGGACTGGCCTTGATCGCGTTGTTCATCGTGGTGATTGCCGGCGTCATCATCGTCCAGCAGGGGCAGCGTAAGATTCAGATTCAGTATGCAAAGCGGACATCCGGACGGCGCGTATACGGAGGACACTCCAGCCATCTTCCGATCCGGGTGAACCAAGGCGGCGTCATCCCGATCATCTTTGCCTCGGCGCTGCTGACAGTCCCGGTGACGATCATCAGCGCGATCGATTCTGCGCAGTGGTTGGTCCCCTACGTCACTCAAGGAAGCCTTGCCTACGTTATCTGCTATGTGTTGTTGATCTTCTTCTTCACGTTCTTCTATAGCTCGATCGTGTTTGAGCCCGGGGAAGTCGCGAAGAACGTCCGCGATTCCGGAGGGTTCATCCCCGGAGTGCGTCCGGGCCGCCCGACGGCGGAATACATCTCGGGCGTGCTGAACCGAGTGTTGATGATCGGTGCGGTATTTCTGGCAAGCGTTGCCGCGTTGCCGTACGTGTTCTCTGCGTTGAGCGGATTGACGGCTGCGTTCTTGGTTGGCGGAACATCGTTGCTGATCGTGGTCGGTGTCGGGATGGATACGATCATGCAGATCGAAGCGCACCTTGTGATGCGGCACTACGAGAGCCTGGCGAAGTCCGGTGGACTTCTCGGGCGTCGGGGGTAATGGCCTATGCGCGGACGGATCATTCTTCTCGGCCCTCCGGGAGCCGGCAAGGGAACTCAGGCGAAGTGGCTGGTCGAGAAGACGGGCCTGCTTCATCTTTCGACTGGCGATTTGCTGCGGGATGAAGTGGCGCAGGGAACGGACCTCGGTAAGAACGCGAAAGAGTTCATGGATCGAGGAGATCTTGTCCCTGACGATGTGATCGTCGAAATGATCCGCGGAAGGATCACCGATGCTCCCGGATTCATCCTCGACGGGTTCCCGAGAACGGTAGGCCAGGCGGAGGCGTTGGCGCGGATAACGCCGGTGGATGCTGTCGTGTACATCTCTCTCGGGCGTGAGGACGTCATTGATCGTCTTACATCCAGGAGGGTTTGCCGGGGTTGCGGACGGATCACCAATATCAATGCGCTTTCGGACGACGCAGCGAAAGACGGAAGGTGCAAGGCGTGCGGTGGGGAGTTCTACCAACGCGATGATGATCGCCGCGAAGTCATTGAGAACCGGTTCGACGTCTACATGGGGGCAACGGCGCCGTTGATCTCCTACTACGAGAACGCTGGCATCTTGAACGAGGTGAACGGGAATCAAGCTCCTGAAGATGTGCTTTCCGAAATCCTTGCGGTTGTCGAGACGGCATGATCGCGATCAAGAGCGAGCAGGAGATTGCGGTTCTTCGAGCCAATGGGAAGATTCTCTCAGCGGTGCTTGCGGAGGTTGCCGAAGCGGCACAAGCGGGCGTATCGACCCTTGAGCTGGATGATCTGGCGGAACGCAGAATTCGCCAGGCAGGGGCCGAGCCTGCGTTCAAGGGATACCACGGGTATCCGGCTACATTGTGCACGTCGATCAATGAGGAAGTTGTGCACGGGATCCCGAGTAGCGATCGGATCTTGAGTTCGGGAGATGTGCTGTCTGTGGATATCGGGCTCGAGAAGGACGGCTTGTTTGTCGACATGGCGACAACCGTGGCGATCGGAGACATCGATTCTGCTGCACGAAGGCTGCTTGAAGTAACCAAACAGAGCTTGTGGGAAGGGATTTCGCAAGTTACAATGGGAAAACGGTTGTCCGATGTGTCTCACGCGATCGGCTCTTATGTGGAGCGTGAGGGTTTCTATGTTGTGCGTGAGTATGTCGGACATGGAATCGGAAGAAAGCTGCATGAGGATCCTCAGATTCCGAACTACGGCCCATCGGGCCAAGGACCTCGGCTCAAGCCAGGGATGGTCCTGGCGATCGAGCCGATGGTGAAGGTCGATCCCGAGCCGACGAAGCTCGAAACGGACGACTGGACGGTCACTACAGGAAGCGGAGGACTCGCAGCACACTTTGAACATACCGTCTTGGTGACGGAGAACGACGCAGAAGTCTTGACGCGAGGAGGTGACTAAGGACCAGTGGCAAAGGCCGAAAACCGAGGAAAGAGCAATTCGGACGTGATTCGCGTGCGAGGAGAAGTTCTCGAGTGTCTGCCAAGCTCGATGTTCCGCGTGCGGTTGAGCAACGGCCACATGCTGTTGTGCCACATCTCTGGCCGGATTCGGAAGCACTACATCCGCATTCTCACAGGGGATCGCGTGATTGTGGAGATGTCTCCCTATGACACGACCAAAGGGCGGATTGTCTACCGAGAAAGCTAGAGGAAGGGCACGGAAAGGTCCGAGGTTCGATATGAAAGTCCGAAGTTCCGCAAAGAAGATCTGCGCGCACTGCAAGGTAATTCGACGCAAAGGGCGTGTGATGATTGTGTGCCGGAACCCCCGGCACAAGCAGCGACAGGGGTAAGAGGAGAGAAGGTATGGCGCGGATAGCTGGTGTCAACCTGCCGAACGACAAGCGTGTCGAGATCGGTCTGACTTACATCTACGGGATCGGCCGAACTCGGGCCGTTGAGATCCTTGAGAGAGCAGGCGTGTCTCCGGACACCCGTGTGAAAGACCTTACAGAGCAAGAGGTCGCCACGCTTCGACGCGAAGTGGAGCAGTTCGAGGTAGAAGGTGACCTTCGCCGAAGGGTCGTGGGCAGTATCCAGCGGTTGAAAGACATCAACGCCTACCGTGGGATCCGTCACAAGCGACGCCTGCCCGCCCGTGGTCAACGCACGCGTGCCAACGCGAGAACCCTGAAGGGGCCTCGTCCGGCGAAAGCAGGGAAGAAGAGGTAAAGATGGCGAAGAACATAAAGCTTGAGCGAGCGCGAGTCCACATCCACGCGACGTTCAACAACACGATTATCACCGTGACGGAGCCCAACGGAAACCCTGTGATGTGGAAGAGCCCTGGAACTGTCGGCTATAAGGGATCTCGCAAAGGAACGCCCTATGCTGCACAGATCGCTGCTGAGTCGCTTGTGCGCGACATGAAGGACGCCGGGGTCCGCTCCGTTCTGATTACTGTCAAGGGGACCGGATCGGGAAGGCAATCGGTTCTACAGACGATCAAGAACTCTGGGATTCGTGTTGAGGATGTCAGGAACGTGACGCCTGTCTCGCACAGCAGCAGCAGGGGGAGACGATAATGGGAAGAGAAACGGGTCCCAAGTGCAAGCGGTGTCGGCGAGAAGGTGAGAAGCTTTACCTCAAGGGCGACCGTTGCTATTCGCGGAGTTGCCCGATGTCAGGGCGTGGGACTCCCCCCGGTGAGCGGGCGAAGAAGCGGCGGCCCCGCAAGAGCCAATACCTTCTTCATCTGCGAGAGAAGCAGAAGGCGAAGAGGATCTACGGTCTCCGTGAGCGGCAGTTCCGAAAGATCGTCGAGACGGCGAAGCGAAAGAAGGGTGTAACCGGCGAAACGATCCTCTCCTTGCTGGAGCGGCGGTTCGACAACACGGTGTATCGTGCCGGGTTTGCGTCGTCTCGGGATCAGGCGCGGCAGTTGATCACGCACGGACACTTCGAACTGAACGGGCGCGCAACCAACGTGCCGTCCGTAACCTTGCGGGAAGGCGATGTGATCTCCGTCAAGGAGGCGCGCCAGAATGCACTTCGGCCGCTGACGGAGCAGAACCAGGGACGAGACGTCCCCGGCTGGCTGGAGCGAAACGCAGAAGCGATGCGCGCCCAGATGATTGCTCTTCCGAAGGCGGAAGACACAAGCCAGACGAACGCCTCGAATCTCATCGTAGAGTTCTACTCGCGCTAGGAGGGACAGATGGACGGACTGGTTTTCCCGGACAAGATCCAAGCGGTGGAACTCGGCGAGACGTACGGGAAGATCGTGATCTCTCCGCTGGAGCGGGGGATGGCAACGACGCTGGGGAATGGCATGCGGCGCACGTTGCTGTCGAGTATTCCGGGTGCTGCCGTGGTGCGCGTCATGTTCACCGGCAAGTACCATGAATACGACACGATCGAGGGTGTTCAGGAAGATATCCTTGAGATCATCTTGAACATCAAGTCGATTGCCTTGCGAGCTCATGGGGAAGAGGTCAAGCGGCTTACTGTGGAGAAGACCGGTCCGTGCGAAGTCACTGCAGGGGATTTGGTCCTCCCGCCGGGTGTGGAGATCATCAATCCCGACCTCCATCTGGCAACCCTGAACGGCGACGGCGTGCTTGAACTGGAACTCGAGGTCGAAACTGGCTACGGCTATCGAACGTCCGAGCTGAACAAGCTGTCAGACGGGGCGATCTCGGTGATTCCGATTGACGCCGACTTCTCACCTGTGCGCAAAGTGAACTTCTCCGTCGAGGAGACACGGGTTGGGGGACTGAGCGGATACGAGCGGCTGACGATGGAGGTTTCGACGGACGGAGGAATCCGGCCGGAAGAAGCGGTTTCGGAAGCAGCGAAGATCCTCTCGCATCATCTCTCGATGTTTTCGGAGTTTGCGGCGCATCCGTTCGGAGTGGAGCTTGTCGAAGAGAGTCCCGAGGAAGACAGCAGGCTCTCGATTCTGCTCACGGACCTGGACGTGGATCCTCGTGCCTGCAACCTGCTTCGTGAGGCGGAAATCGTCACGCTTGGCGACTTGCTGTCGCGTCCGCGCGAAGAGCTCCTCGATATCCATGGTTTCGGTGCGAAGACGCTCGGTCGAGTCGAGGAGCGGCTGCGTGAGCTGGACTATGAGCTGAGAAGCGAAGAGGAGATGCGAGATGCGTCATAGACGAAAGACCGAGAAGCTTGGGATGGACAAGGCGCGTCGGGAGAGCGTGCTTGCGAATCTATCCGTGGGGCTGATTCTTCACGAAAAGGTGGATACCACGTTGGCTCGTGCGAAGGCGACGCAACGGTACTCCGAGCGGCTGATCACGCTTGCGCGAAGGGGCGATCAACACGCTCGCCGGCTCGTGTTCTCGCGGCTGCAGGACAAAGCCGCCGTAGACAAGTTGTTCAACGAGGTCGGGCCGAGATTCGCCGATCGACCGGGGGGATACACCCGTGTGTTGAAGCTCGGTCCCCGAGAAGGGGACGGGGCCGAACTGGCTCGTTTGATGTTTGTGTAGAGAGAAGGTCTGGCGCATCGAGCGACCGGACGAAAGGACGAGAAGCCGCGGTTCTTCGGGGAACGGCGGCTTCTTTTCTTATCGGAACCGCGGTCACTCCGCGATGTCGGGAAGGTCGCCGCTTGCCGCTCTCTCGGAGAGGCGGGCGATCATGTCCTTGGCCATCGATGCAAGGTCGTACCCGGGGCTCCAATCCCATTGTTCCCGTGCCGCCGAGTCGTCGACTGCTTGAGGCCATGAATCCGCGATCTCCTGCCGGAAATCGGGCTCGAATGTGCACGTGAATCCGGGAACAAGGTCGGCGATCTGCTGGGCAAGCTCGCCGGCGGAGAAGCTGAGCGCGCCAACGTTGAAATCGGCATATCGGGAAAGCCGGCTTCGGTCCGCCTCCATCAGATCGATCGTCGCCTTGATGCAGTCGGGCATGTACATCATCGGGAGAACAGTGTCCTCTCGTACGAAGCATGTGTAGCGCCTGCCGGCCACGGCGGCGTAGAAGATCGCCACTGCGTAGTCGGTGGTTCCACCGCCGGGAAGGGTCTCACTGGAGATGATCCCGGGATACCTCAGGCCGCGGATATCCATGCCGAACCGGCGGACGTAGTACTCGCACAACAGCTCGCCGGCAACTTTGGTGACACCGTACATGGTTGTCGGGCGAAGGACCGTGTTCTGAGGAGCACAGGCATGAGGGGTCTCGGGTCCGAAGACCGCAATCGAGCTGGGGAGGAAGATCTGATCGATCTCCAGCGCGCGCGCGGCCTCGAGAATGTGGGTCAACCCGTCGATGTTCACCTTCCACGCAAGCTGGGGCTTCTTCTCGCCGACGGCGGAGAGGATCGCAGACATGTGATAGAGCGTGTTGATCTTGTAGTCGGTGATTGCTTTCTCTATCTGAGCGCGATCGGTGACATCGATCCATGTAAAAGGACCCGAATCACGCAGAGTGGGGCCGGGTTGGGAACGGTGTCCTGCCGCGATGACGTTATCCGCTCCGTAACGATCACGCAACGCCAGCGTGAGCTCCGAACCGATTTGCCCGACTGCGCCGGTCACGAGGATGCGTTTCTGGGTGCTCAAGGTTCCTCCTATCTGAAGTCCGTGGATGAACCAAGCGATTGTACGCAAGCGGCGAGGCAAGGACGAGGACGGGATCAAGATGCGTCGCCGAACCGGCAGGACGGGTGCGAGAGCAACCGTGTTCGCACGGCGCCTTGTTCGGGTACACTACGATCTCGCGCTGTGCGGAGAGGGGGCGTCTCGTGATTCTGCTTGACATCCTGGCGCCGGTGTTCGTCATCGTGCTCCTTGGGTATGCCATCGGGCGAGTCAGTGAAGGGGTGGTGGCGCCGGTGGCGAAGGTTGCCTTCTTCATTCTGACGCCGTCGCTCATCATGAATACGCTCCTGACCGGCTCGATCTCAGCGACGGACGCGGGCACGATCGCACTGTTTGTGTTCATTGTGCACGGGGGGTTGTTCACCGGAACATGGGCGATCGGGCGCTTCCGAGGCTGGGGACGCGAACGAAGCGTTGCCTCATCGCTTGTAATGTCGTGCAGCAACGTCGGGAACTTCGGGCTTCCTGTGCTGTTGTTTGCGTTCGGAGAACAGGGATTCGCTCTGGGTGTGGTCTATGTTGTCGCGCATCAAGCGTTTCAGCTGATGCTTCCGTTGGGGGTTGCGGCGTGGGAAGAGGGAGAGGGAGTCAAAGCATGGCTCAGGAAGATCCTGAGTGTCCCGTGGATCTATGCGTTCGCTGCCGCCCTCCTGCTTCGTGGAACAGGGAGCGGCCTGCCCGATTTTCTCGGTCGTCCGTTGGCGATGTTGGCCCAAGCTGCGATTCCTGTGCAGCTTCTGATCCTCGGCATGCAGCTATCCCGGGTGAAACTCAGAGGGATGTTGTCGGATGTAGCGGGATTGTCGACGGCGAAGCTTCTGATTCCACCGATCGTTGCGCTGGGTGTGACCGAACTGCTGGGTGTAGACGGGATCCTGCGCAGCGTTCTCGTATTGGAGGCAAGCGCGCCGGCGGCGGTGAACGCGCTCATCATCTCACTCCAGTACAACCGTGATCCGAGACTTGTATCGGGAACCCTATTGGTGACGACGCTTGGGAGTTTGATGACAATATCCGCACTGCTCATCTATCTTGCCTGAGCGTTGCCGTTTCTGGCTGAGGGTGGCTATACTCGCACGATGGCAACAGCGATCGGAATCGACATAGGCGGAACGTTCGTCGACGTGGTGGTGTTGCTGGAGGACGGCAGGATTAAACGGTACAAGTTTCCGTCCACGCCGAACGCTCCCGCGCAGGGGGTTCTGCTGGGGCTGGAGCAACTCTGCAACCGTGAAATCGGAGCGGTTTCGGCGATGGATGTCGTGCGTGTCTCGCACGGTTCGACGGTGGCAACGAACGCTCTCCTCGAGGGACAATGGGCGCGCACAGGGCTCGTCACCACCGAAGGGTTCCGAGACGTTCTCGAGATCGGGCGACAGAATCGATCTTCGCTTTACGATTTGGATGTATCCCGCCCACAGCCGATTGCTGCGCGCAACCTGCGGCTTGAAGTCCGCGAGCGCGTAGCGTCTGACGGAACGGTGCTAACGGCTTTGGATGAGGCATCTCTTGAAGCTGTTGTGCGCACTCTGCGTGAAGGCGGCGTCGAATCGGTGGCCGTTTGCCTGCTGTTTTCGTATGCCGCGCCCGCGCACGAGCGAAGGATCGGAGACGTATTGCGTTCATCGCTCGAAGGGGTGCCGGTGACGCTGTCGTCGCAGTTGCTTCCGGAGTTCCGGGAGTATGAGCGAACCTCAACCACCGTCACCAACGCTGCGTTGGTTCCACGAGTGCACGACTACTTGGAGGAATTGCACACGCGGAGTCAACGAATGGGGATCCGATGTCCGTGGCAGATCATGCAATCAAGCGGCACGGTAACGAGCGTCTCACGTGCATCCGAGCAACCGGCAAGGCTGCTTCTCTCCGGCCCGGCAGGCGGGGTCGAGGGAGCGACCCGGATCGGGCGGGTCACGGGGATCGAGGATCTGATCGCTTTCGATATGGGGGGAACAAGCTGCGACGTTTCGCTCGTCCGCGGGGGAGAGGCGGCGTACACGATCGAGGCGGCGATCGGCGGATACCGCGTGGCTCTTCCGATGGTTGACATCCATACGATCGGGGCAGGCGGGGGCAGCATCGCTTGGGTCGATGAAGGTGGATCGTTGCGGATCGGGCCTCAGAGTGCGGGAGCGGATCCGGGACCGGCGTGCTACGGAGCGGGTGGGATCGAGCCGACCGTCACCGACGCCCACCTTGTCCTTGGGCATCTTCACCCCGACTACCCTCTCGGGGGACTCTCTCGGCTGGATGTGGAGTCGGCGGCGTCGTCGATAGGTCGGCTTGCGAAACGCCTTGATCTATCCACGGAAAGAACAGCTCTGGGGATCCTCGAGGTGGCCGACGCGGCGATGGAAGGAGCCATCCGCGTGATCTCGGTGGAGCGCGGTCATGATCCACGGGATTTTGCGATCGTGGCCTTCGGTGGTGCGGGACCTCTCCACGCGACAAGTCTTGCCGATCGCTTGGGGGTCGAGCGGGTGATCATTCCATCGATGGCAGGCGTGCTGTCGGCGTACGGTCTGCTGGTCGGAAAGACGGGCTACGATCTTAGTCAGGGGATCGTGTCGCCACTGCATGCCTGTGACCAGCGGCTGGCTTCGGAAGCGTCGCGGCTGCTCTCGGAAGCTCGGGCGCGGCTTCTGGAGGACGAACCGGAGTGCCGAAGGATGGAGTTCGAAGTGCTGGGAGACCTCCGCTATATCGGTCAGGCTCACGAGCTTTCTTTGCGGCTTGCAAGCGGCACGGAAGGAGATGTGCGCGCGAGACTCCCGGAACTTGCGGCGAGAGCTGAGCGTGGATTCCACCAAGCCCATCGCGATCGATACGGGTACGACGCTTCGGAACGGTCGGTCGAGATCGTCTCTCTGCGCGTTCGCGTGATCGCGTGCGGAGAGGAGACGCCCGACCATGGATCGGCGTTTCTCTCTCGCGAGGCGATTCGTAGCCTTCCTGTTCTGGATCGAGTCGAAACGCCAACGGTGGCAACCGGACTCGCCTGCTTCGGCACGGGCCGCGAACCGATTCAGATGGATACGCCGTTCGTGAAGCGTTCCGGGGTTCCACGCGATCGCAGGATGGCGGGACCGGTGGTGCTACTGAGTGACGACGCAACGACGGTTGTGCCGCCGGGCTGGGAAGCTGTGGAGGACTGCAGCGGGAACCTGGTACTTCTCCGGTGCGGCGGCCAACAGGAGGACACCTCGGCATGATCTCCAGATCCGATCCATCCCGGAAGATCGATCCGATTACCCTTGAAGTCATCCGTCATGCGTTGGCAGCAGCGGCCGAAGAGATGAACGTCAACCTGATCCGCACTGCGTACAGTCCCAACATCAAAGAGCGGCGGGACTGCTCCTGTGCGTTGTTCGATGCCGGCGGCCGGCTTGTTGCGCAGGCGGAATCGATTCCGGTCCACCTTGGAGCGATGCCGTACTCCGTTGCCGCGGTTCGCGAGACGATTCGTGATCTTGCCGAAGGAGACGTTGCTATCATCAATGATCCGTTTGCCGGCGGGGCGCATCTGCCTGACGTGACGTTTGTCGCTCCTGTGTTCTTCGGAGGAGGGATCCTCGGATACGCGGCGTCTCGGGCTCATCATGCGGACATCGGTGGGAAGAATCCGGGTAGCGTTGCCGGGGATGCTACCGAGATTTTCCAGGAGGGACTGCGGATTCCGCCGATCCGTTTGTGGGTTCGGGGCAAGCTGCGAAGCGATGTCATGAACCTCGTACTTGCGAACGTGCGGACCCCGGAGGAGCGAGAGGGCGATCTGCAGGCGCAGTATGCCGCTTGTGTGACCGGGATCCGGAGGATGACGTCGCTGGCGTCGCGGCATGGAGCTTCGCGCCTCGTTCGCGCGATGAGCGCCGTGCAGGAGTACTCGGAGCGGAGGATGCGCGGGCCGCTCCGCCGGATCCCCGACGGGCACGCGTCGTTTGAGGACGTTCTCGATGAGGATGGAGCCGGCAGTCGGAGCATCCGCATCGCTGTGCATGTCGCCATTGAAGGGGACCGTGTCTCGGTCGACTTTCGCGGATCGAGCCCGCAAGTCGGGGGACCGATCAACGCCGTCGAAGCCGTCACAGCATCGGCCGTGTACTACGTTCTTCGCGCTGTGACCGATCCGTCGATTCCTCCGAACGATGGATGTTACCGGATGCTGGAGATCGATGCGCCCCGCGGATCGATCGTGAATGCGCTTCCTCCGGCAGCTGTCGTAGGCGGGAACTTGGAGACGTCTCAGCGGATCGTCGACTGTTTGCTGGGGGCGTTTCACAAGCTATGCCCGGAAAGAACGATGGCTGCTTGTCAGGGCACGATGAACAACGTGACGATCGGCGGGACGGATCCGCGAACCGGGAACGCCTACGCACTCTACGAGACGATTGCCGGCGGCATGGGCGGACGCCCGAATGCTGACGGAATTGACGGAATCCACACGCATATGACCAACACGCTGAACACACCGGTCGAGGCGTTGGAGATCTCTTACCCGTTGCGTGTTGTCAGATATGAGTTGATTGCGGATAGTGGAGGGGACGGCATGTATCGTGGGGGGATGGGAGTACGGCGGGATCTGATGTCGATCGATCATACGGCAAGCGTGTCCTTGTTGACCGATCGGCGGACGACCGAACCGTACGGGATGGATGGCGGACGGAACGGAGCGTGCGGCGAGAACGTCTTGATCGACAACGACAAGAGGGAGAGCCGGCTTCCCGGCAAAGCGGTCTTGAAGCTTCATCCCGGGGAGGTTCTCAGCATCCGCACTCCCGGAGGGGGAGGGTATGGGCTGTCCGAGGAGCGCGATTCGGCGTTGCGAAGGCGAGATCGTATCGAAACCCGAGTGACTGAGCAGCAGACAGGCTTGGAGCCGGGAATTGCTTCCGAAGGCTCGAAGTTGTGAAAGGAGAGCCAGATGAGCAGGGCAATCACATGGACATCGCGAAGGGGTTTCGCGTGGGTGGTGGGACTGGGGGTGATCGGCTGTCTTGCTCTGGTTGGGATCGCCGCTGCTGCAGAGTCTCCCGTCTCGATTGTCCGCCCCGAAGCTGAGGGGTTCCGCGTATCGGGGACAGCCGCGGAGCGCGTCTGGTGCGTGACGCAAGGAGACTACGTAGAGTGGATGTGGACCGGCCAAGAGGTCGACGAGAACCGGATCGAGCGGGCTGCCATCAACATCACGGCGTGGACCTCGGATCGGGTTCTGGGGGATGCAGGAGCGGATGTGGATGTCTTGATCTCGATTCGCTGTTTGGGCGGCAGCGTTGTCGAGTCGGGGGTCCTGCACCTCGTCAATACGTTTGAGCCGCAGGGAGCCGCTGCGCTGGAGGTCGAGCGATCGGCGTATGTGGCCCGGGGGGCGTACGTTCTCCGGAACCCGGGGGTGATCTCCCGGGGGTTCCGAGTGCGACTTGAGCCAGTGACGCCGACCACCGGGTCCGAGTCCATGACCGGGACCCGATCGAGTGCAGGCGTGTTCGCGGCGGAGAGTGGGGACGCAGGGTTGGCGTATCGCGTCTCCGAGAGCGTTGGCGGGTTGGCGGAGATCCTCGCTGATCCACAGGCGTACGAGGGAAGAAGTGTGCGGCTTGATGGAGCCTTCTACGGGGCCGTTACCGAACTCGTGGACGGCGTTCCCCCTGAGTGCACGTTTGGCGGTTGTGACTTCTGGGTCTTCGGGGTCGATGGTTGGTACGTCTATGTGATCGGATCGCTCCCGGCGGGTCTGGACGCGGCGGTGCCCGGCGATCTGGGAGCAAGTGTGACGATCGAGGGAACCGTTCGCGTGCAGCTCAGCAGAGCGGCTTGTCCATACGCCTACGTGGATCTGGTCTCGGCGATCCCCGGTGAAGCGGCGTTCGACCTTCGCATCGTCGGCATAGGCACGGCAGACGGTCAAGAGGTCGTGCTTCCGTCGGGCGCCACGTTGGCGATCGACCTGCCCTCGAACCCCACGACGGGATACCGATGGGAGGTTGAGTCGCTGGAGCCTGAAGGGGTCGCTTCCATCGCGGGCAACGGATCGGGCTTTGACGTCCCGGATCCCGCGGATCGTGACCGTGTTGGCGTGGGGGGCATCCAGCGGTTCGTCGTCCTCGGCGAAGGCGTAGGAGATGCGGTTCTACAGCTGGTCTACCGACACGCATCGGGGGACGCAGCGTCCGACGGATTCCAGCTAACGATCCATGTTGTCGCCCCGTCCGTCCTGATCAGACCGGACGAATCGTAGCCGGAAAGGGTGCGGTCTCCGTCCGACGGCATGGGGCCCGGCACCGACGACTAGGGTTCCGGCTCTACCGGTGCGACAAGATCGGCGGTCCACTCGAAGGTATGGGGAGTCCCGTCGTTCCATTGTGTTCCTGTTCCCGTGATTTGCGAGTTGTCGACTTCGCCGTCCAGAGCGATCTGGACAAGAAGCGACGGCGTGACCAGATCCATCGTTCCGCTTGCGTCGAGAGAGAAGTCTCGGCTTCCGACAACACCGTCATTGATTACGATGGCAAACGATTGGCCACCGGGGCCGGGCAGTCGCACTTCCCCTTGGAGAGACGAGCCGTCCTGAGTAAGCACCATGGAGAACGGACTCCACAAGCCGTTTGCGTCCCACGTAATCCGTCCGGACCAAGTCCCTCCCACCTCCGCCGGAGGAGACAAGACGCTGCATCCGGCAAACAGAACGGAACACAGAACACATCCGCACAACGCGGTCACCCGGTAGGCTCTCCTCTTACCACAATTCCACATCATGTCCCCCTCTTCGAGACTGCAAGGATGATTCTGGTGAGCCGAGCCGTCTGCAGCAAGGGAAAGTGACCCCCGTACATTGGGTCCGATGTCTCAAACTCACTGCGAACTTGCCCTCGTGGAACGAAACGTCATAGGGTCATCGTGTGTAACTGTGATGTCTGCAGCGGACGGTCGTCGAAAGGGATCACCCACTGCGAGGGCCGCCGGCGGATTCCGATCTCCTCACGGTTCCTCTGGTGGTGCTGGCGTGACGGGTCCCGGGAACAGGGAGTTCCGGACGGATCGCTCCGGCCTTCGACCTAGATCCGGCTGTGTGGTGCATCCTTGAGCGATCGTGTAAGGATGCTTGGCAAAGGAGGTTGACGTGAGATCGGCAAGGTTGCTCTTTCTGGTTGGACTCGTCTTGGTGGGTGCCTTCGCGGGAGCCACGTGGGCGCAGAGCTCCACCGAGATACCGGTTTTGGCGAATGTTGTGCAACTCGCGCAAGCTTCGGCTACGGCCGCAGCTGCTGCGGCGGCCGAAGCGGAGGCGATCGAGGAGGAAGCCCGCCTTCTGCTTGCAGAGCTGGATTGGGAAGATGTGTTGACGGAGGCGGCGGAGGCTGTCAGCGAAGCGCAGGCTGCCGCGATGTCGGTTGCAGCGGCGGAGGCCGAGGTCGAAGCGACAGCTGCCAGTCATGCCGAAGCCTGCAGTGAGGCGTTGGCGTCGGCGCAGGCGAGCGCCACGGCGGTCGAATCGGTCTACGCTTGGGCACAAGCTCGAGCGGACGCGTTTGCTGCCGCGTGCGCCGATGCGCGAGCCCGTGCTGAGGCAAGTGCCTCCGCGTGCGCAGTAGCGATTGCGGAAGCGGAGGCGACAGCGGACGCGTTTGCACTGGCGTGTGCGGAAGCCGTCGCGCATGCGGGAGCGTCGGCGTCGGCGTGTGCGTCCGCGAGGGCTGAGGCGGAAGCATCCGTTGAAGCGATGGCGCTAGCGATTGCAGCAGCTGCTGCGGAGGCACAAGCGAGTGTTTCGGCGTGTGTATCTGTTGAGGCGTCGGTGGCGAGCTACGCGGAAGCGATCGCGGAGGCGATGGCGGAAGCGATCGCCATGGCGGAAGTTCGAGTGACAGCGGCGGCTGCCGCGTATGCCAGCGCCAGCGCCGAGGTGGAAGTCTGCGCGGAGCTTGCCGCAACTGCCGAAGTCCGCGCCACGGCTGTGGCCCAAGCCGCTGCTCAGGCGGCCGCCTACGCAGCGGCCACGGCATCGGCGTACTCCCAAGCGCAGAGCATCGCTCAAGTCGTTGGACAGAATATCGCGCAGGAAGTTCCCTGCGGAGTCGTCGTTGGTGAAGTCCGAGGTGTTGTACAGGCGATCGCGACAGCGGTTGCCGAAGCGGATGCTGCGGCGCAAGCCGCGGCGCAAGCGGCCGGACTGGCTCAAGCGACGGCCTCAGCGCAGGCGGAGGCGGCTGCGTCTGCCTATGCGAGAGCGGTCGCCGAAGCCGATGCATGCGCGGTGGCCTACGCAGAAGCACGGGCAGCCGCTCAAGCGATCGCTCGGGCGAGCGCCTCTGCAGAGGCGGAGGCGTTTGCGGCAGCGGAGGCGGTAGCGGAGGCCCGAGCGGAAGCGGTCGCGTACGCTCAAGCGATTGCGTTTGCGGCGGCGCGAGCGGAGGCGGCCGCGGAAGCGGCGGCAGAAGCGATCGCCATCGCCGAGAGCGATGCAAGAGCGCAGGCGACGTCGGCTGCTTCGGCGTGTGCGATGGCATCTGCACATGCAGAAGCGATGGCGCGAGCGATGGCCGGAGCGAAGGCTACCGCAGAAGCGAGTGCTGCGGCGATCGCCAGCTCGTGCGCGGAAGCATCTGCACACGCAGAGGCAATGGCGTCGGCGGTTGCTCAGGCGAGAGCCACGGCTCGCGCTGCGGCGACGGCTGCGGCGACGGCCTGCGCGGAAGCGGATGCGTCGGCGAGAGCATGGGCGGCAGCGTATGCCACGGCCAGTGCTCGTGCCGCTGCAGCTGCGAGTGCGTCGGCAAGTGCATTTGCAAGGGCTCAAGCTGCGGCTTCTACGATGAGTGATGCAGTGTCATCCGCAGTGGCCAGGGTTTCGATCCAAGCGGCTGCGTGTGCAGCGGCGTCCGCGGAGGCGCAGGCAGCGGCGGCTAGCTGTGCCAGCGCCGCCGGCACAGCGAGTGCGTCGGCGGAGAGTGAGGCATCGGCCGCTGGAACGGGCTTTGCCTACGAGCAGGCGTATGCGGCGGCCGTAGCGACAAGCTCGGCGGATGCGTTCGCGTATGCTCAGGCGGCTGCTGCGGCTGCCGCGCGAGCGCAAGCGGCTGCGCATGCGGCTGCGGAGGCTTACGCGGAGGCCCAAGCCGCTGCGACCAGTGGAGTGCAGGCGATCTGCGAGGCCACGGCCACGGCACAGGCCGAAGCGCGGGCGTGTGTCTCAGTCTACGCGGATGTGTCGGCCGAGGCCGCAGTCTATGCAGCGGCGGTGGCACAAGCGATGAGTGAAGCCCAGGCCGCCGCGGTTGCAGCAGCGAAGGCCGAAGCGGAAGCTCAGGCCGAAGTGGCCGTTGCGGTCGATGCGATGGCTGCGGCGCAGGCGGAAGCCGAAGCCTATGCTCATGCGGCGGCGCTTGCGCAGGCTGAGGCGGCGGCACAGGTCGGTGTTGGCGTGGAAGCGATCGCCGTTGCGCATGCCGATGCGTATGCAGCGGCCCTCGCGGGAGCTCGCGCGGCCGCGTCTGCGGAGGCCGAAGGGGCCGTTGCTGCGCAAGCGGCAGCAGCGGCGTACGCTGATGCCGTCGCCAATGCGTTTGCGGCGGCTCGTGCAGAGGCATCCGCTCACGTGCGGGCGTTCACTGCGGTGAGGGTGTTGGCGTCGGCTCAAGCGGAGGCGCTGGCATCGGCTGAGGCGTTGGCCGTGGCGTTCGCTGCGGCATCAGCGTCGGCCCAGGCGGCAGCGCAGGCATCGGTTCGAGCGACGGTGTCAGCCGAAGCGTGTGCATCCGCTCTCGCGCAGGCCTTCGCGATGGCGAATGCGGCTGCAAGTGCCCAGGCTACCGCGGAAACCTCTGTTGAGGTTGTTCCGGAGATCGAACTGTCGATCCGTTCGTTCATCGATCCGGAGTGCTTGCTGCCCGTTTGCGAGCGGGAGATTCCTACGATCTGTCCCGCCTGCGATTCGTGCTGTCCAGAACCGCAAGAGAGACCTGATGACGTCATCCCGACACCGGGGTGTCCGGAAACGGTCTCTCTCACCTGGGAGATCGGAGAGGTCCCGAGCGGCATGTTCTATCGGAGCAGCCTCTCGATCCCCTATTCGGTTTGGGCACCGATGGCCGGCTACGAACTTGCCGGGGCGATCCCGATCAGCAGCAGCATGCCGCCGGATGGACAGATCAGCGTCGATGTCTCGAGCCGCATGGCCTCGCTGTCGGGAACCTTCGAAGCGGGTGCCAGTTACAGCGCTACGTTCGATCTGATCGACTACCGCCAATGCACGATCGGAAGGCTCACGGTGGTCCTCACCGGTGAGGGCCGGTACGTTCCGGATCTGAGCCGTGTTTGCATGACGGTCACGGCGGTTCACGAGCAGCCGGGGTTCCTGTTCTTCTCGGGGACAACGACCGAGATTGCGGCCAGGATCACGGTGAACTACGCGCAGGAGCGGCAAACCCCGTTCCAGCTGTGCGATGACCCGAGAGAGCGGTACAACCTGACGGCCAGCTCCTATACGTTCAGCACCGAACGGGAAGAGATCCCGTTTGACCGGTGGGAGAAGTACGATCCCAATTCGGATGCGTGGGTCACGATCGGAGAGCAGGAAACGGTCAGCGTTTCCATGGAAGCGGAGGCCGCGTATCGGGCGGTGTACACGGGTGAAGGACCGACGATTACGGTCACCCCGGTCCCCGATGTTTCGGTGGTGACCCCGTGCCTGGAGATTAGCGCGGTGGTCATGTACGAGCGGATTCGATCAACAACGTTCACGTTGCAGCAATCGCCGCAGTACGAGACGGAGGCGATCTATCCGCAGATCATGGTGGATCGACAGGCAAGAGTTGCCCCGTTCCAGCTGTGCGACTCGCAGCGACGGCAAGTCACGCTGGAGCCGGAAGCGGAGCACTGGACCGAGGAAGAACAGTACCTCGAGTTCTGGAAGTGGCAGCGCTACGATCCGCAGAGTGAGACGTGGAACGATATCATCATGCTGCAGCTTTTCGGTTCCGCGCCTTCGAACGCCCTGCGAGTCACGCTGGGATCCAGCGGTCAGATCCGGGCCGTCTATCGGCAAGGCACGATGCTCTACTAGGTGTTTACGAGGGCCGGGGCGGGTTTTCCCGCCCCTCGGCCGCCATAGCGATCATCGATGGACATGCGGTCCATCAGAGGACGGACGGACCCCATATTGGGATCCGTCCGATTCTTTCTTTCACCTAAGTGGAGAGACCTCGTCTTGCCTGTGCTTCCGCCGGGAAACGACGCTGTCTCGGGCCGTGGATCACGGGATCGGCAGGTAGTCGACAACCGTGGGCAGCCCGTCGAACCGGATGAAGAACCCGACGTAGTCCTGCGGGTCGTCGTCTACATAGCCCGTCCAGACCTCCACCAGCCTTGCATAGAACAGATCGAGAAGCCCCACGGGGATCTCGGCGAGCGGTAACACCAGGGTCAGCGGGACCCCGGTAACCAGCTCCACAATCCCTGCATCAAACGTGTCGAAGATCGTCACGGCTTCCGGGAGCCACGAGGTCGTATACGCCAGTCCGGCGAACACCTCGCACGGGCCGACGTAGGTTGTGTCGCCGGAGTTGACGATCGTGATCTGCACCTCGCCGCCCGGCGCTCCCGTTGCCCCTCCGGCGCCAGCCGGCGCCTCGATCGAGACGATGTCGGCGCGGACGACCGGCGGAGGGGGGATCTCGTACTGGTAACGCAGAATCGATTCCAAAATGGTTACAAGCCACCCACTGGATGTGCTGTCGATGTCCAGCCAGATGTCGAGCAGACCGTCTCCGAATAACGTCGTGAGATCAGAAATGGTGAGGACAGTGTCCGCTGTTCCGTGATTCTGGCCGGTCAGCGCTCCCAATAGGACTCCCTCTGCGTACACAAGATCACGCTCACCCTGGGCGTAATCCACATCCCAGGCCTTGATTGTCAACGTCGCATCTGGGAGGATCCAACCCGGACGGATCCCGGCGCCCAGCGTGTGTGTCCAACCGAAGTCCTGTAAGGCTCCCCGGTACTGCCCGAACCCCGGCTCCGAATCCAGAACCTGTTCCACCGTCACTGGAGTCGCAAGAGAGATGACCCCGGTAACGATCACTCCGATCAGCAGGAAGAGAACAACCCTTCCCTTCATCATCGCCTCCTCTTTCCCGTTTGAGTTTCCGATGCTTCTTTGAGGGACGAACTGCATTGCGGACGAATCCAACGTCGCAATCCTCCTCCCGGTGCAACCCGTGAGAGAAATCGGACCTGCGACACCCTATCCGGCGAGCTTGTGGAAGAGACGGATCGGATTTCGAGAGCGGTGGATGCATCAAGCGGTTTCGCGGAGCACAAGGACCCGTTGCTGCCCAACTCCTTGAACGAACGGACCACATCAGCATTGCCGGCCTCCCGGCTCCGGCAACTCGGCTACCCGATTCGATGTGGCCCGTGGCTTTGCGTCCCGCTCTCTCGCGCGGTTTGCCCTTTTCGGAGCATCCTTTTCGGACCATAGAGCAGATATCTGACGGATGTCAAGACAGGGATCCAACACTGCATCGGCGAGCTGCTTCGAGCTTGCTTTGCCGGGAGCCATGCAGATTGCTTCGCGGGCATCCGTGAGGGCTTCCGTGGTCACGATCCCTGCATGCAAGAGGCCGGCGTTTGGTGTTGCGGATATACTTTGCGCATAGGGAGGTCTATCGACGATGCCTGAACTGCCGGACCTGGAGGTGTTGCGGGAGAGCTTGATCGAGCGTGTGCTCGATCGACCGATCCGGTCTGCCAGAGCCTTGCGTCCGGGGATCCTGAAGACGTTCGATCCGCCGCTCGAAACTCTGCTCGGAGAATCCTTCCGTGAGATCACAAGGCGGGGAAAACACTTGATCTTCGCGTTCAAGGAACACAGCTTTCTGGTGATCCACTTGATGCTCGCCGGGAGGTTGGTGGTGACCGGAAGCGACACCAAGGCGACCAAGGCGACGGGGTTCCTGCTGGGTTTGGAGGGTGGTCAGGACTTGCGGCTGGTGGAAGGTGGACATATCAAACGGGCCCGTGTCTATGTGGTTACAGATCCGCAGAACGTTCCGGGGATCGCCGGCGCCGGCGTCGAGCCGCTTTCGGACGGATTCACCGTGGAGGCGTTGACTCGAATCGTCTCGGGGACCCGTCGACAAGCCAAGAACGTCCTCATCGATCCGGCGATCATCGCCGGGATCGGCACGTCCTACGCCGACGAGATTCTCTATGAGGCTCGGATCTCTCCGCTTCGCTACGTGAGCAAGCTCGAAGCGGCCGAAATCCAGCGCCTCCACGATGCGATCCGACACGTGTTGTCATCGTCGATCGATGCCGTTCGGGAACAGATCGGGGACGGTGCGCTGGTGAACCCCCCTCGGGGACACATGAAGATCTACAAACGGGAAGGACACCCGTGTCCGCAATGCGGCGCGAAGATCGCCGAGATCCGCTACGCGCAAACCCGCACCTACTACTGTCCCGACTGCCAGACAAGCGGAGAGAAGCTCCCGGATAGACGTCGCTGGATCACGAAGTAGCGGAGGCGGATCCGTGATCCGCGAGAGTTAACAGATCCGTGGGACAGGATCTCCAAGCGGCATATCCAGGAAGCGCTTTCCACCCACGGCTGTCTCGAGCAGAACGCGGCCGGGCCAGTCGGTTGTGACTTCCCCGATGATCGCCGCATCGGCCCCCAACGGATGCTGCCGGAGCGATCCGAGGATCTCCTCGGCGCGGTCCCGCGCGACAACCAGAACGGCCTTCCCTTCGTTGGCCACGGAGAGCGCGGAAATCCCCAACATCTCCGACAGCCCGCGAACATCGTCGCGGATCGGGATCTGTGACTCTCGAACCGTGATTCCCAGATGGGCCTTGCGTGCCATCTCGTTGAGCGCGGCAGCGAGTCCGCCGCGGGTCGGATCCTTCATCGATCGAACGCCGCCCACAGCCAATGCGCGTTCGACCAACGGCCAAACCGGCGCGACATCGCTCGACAACGTGGTTTCCATGTCGAACTGCTCGCGGGCAAGGAGAATCGTCATTCCGTGGTCCCCGAGTGTGCCGGTGATCAAAACGATATCGCCGGCCTCAAACGCTGCATCGGACACCGCCGGATCGGCGACTCCGATCCCGCTGGAGTTGAGGATCAAGCCGTCGAGATCTCCATGGGGCATCACCTTGGTATCGCCGCACACCAGCGCCGCCCCGACCTCTTCCAGCGTGTCATGAAACGATCGGAGAACCCGCTCCAATTGGTCGATGGGGAATCCCTCTTCGATTACAGGAGCGAGACTGAGTGCAAGGGGACGAGCCCCCATCACTGCCAGATCGTTCAGGGTGCCCGCTGCCGCAAGTCGTCCGATGTCCCCGCCGGGGAAGAACAGCGGCTTGACCACATGGCTGTCGGTGGTGAACACGAGTTCTCCGTGTTCCGGACGATCGATCGACGCCCCGTCATCCAGGGCATGCAACCCGATCCGGCCCAGTCCTTTGTCTGGAAACCGCGACAGGATCAGGTCACGCAGAAGGTTCCCCGCCACCTCTCCTCCGGCGCCGTGAAGCGCGTTGATTTCCGCGTTGTGGTTCACCGAAGATCAGGCCTCCCCCCGTACCGGAACCAGATACTGCACGCGCCCTCCGCTCCGACCATACACGGACCGACCGGCGTGAGAGGCGTGCAACGCTTGGCGAACAACGGGCAATCCGTGGGGACCGCCTGAGCGGTGAGGATCTCGGAGCAACGACAACCTGGGATCTCCTCCTGGCCTTCGTCGCCTTGGATCGCATAGCGCGTTCGCGCATCCAGGTCGACATAGCGAGGCCGCAGGACGAACGCAGACGCGGGAATCACGCCGATCCCCCGCCATCGTCCGTCCGCAACCTCGAACACCTCGTTCAAGAGCGCGAGCGCCGCCGGGCTTCCCTGTTGGGACACCGCACGCGGAAAAGCGTTCTCAACACGTGCCGTGCCGTCGGCAACTTGGCGAACCGTGAGGGCAAGGGCGTACAGGATATCGAGCGGCTCGAACCCGCCGACGACAACCGGGATCCCATATTCCATAGCCAATCCGTCGTACGCATGGGTTCCCAACACCGTGGTGACGTGACCGGGTGCAAGGTAGGCATCGATCCTCTGATTGGGGAGTTCGAGCAGAGTGGCCATCGCCGGAGGGATGAGCTTATGTGACACAAGAAGGCTGAAATTCCGTGGAGGGTTGTCCACTGCGACCGCCGCAGTCGTCGGGGCGGTGGTCTCGAACCCGACCGCGAAGAAGACGACATCTTGTGCAGGGTTTGCCCGGGCGATCGCCACGGCATCCGCGGCCGACAACACCGTTCGCACATCGCCGCCGGCGCTACGGGCCTCGTCAAGGGTGCGCCGCGTTCCCGGGACTCTCATCATGTCGCCGAACGTACACACCGTGACTCCCTGTTCGGCGAGCTTCGCCGCCGCATCGATATCCGGTGTCGGAGTCACGCACACCGGGCATCCCGGCCCCTCCAAGATCTCGACGGATTCAGGGAGCAAGCCGCGCAATCCGTGTTCTGCGATCGCCGCCTCGTGGGTCCCGCAGACGTGGACGATCCGCACAGGGCGGTCGGGAGCCAGCAGCTGGATCGCTTCGGACAAGCGTTTTGCGCGTATCGGATCGGAGAACGAAAACGGGCGGCTCATGAGCGGTTGCCCGGGTGTTGCGGGCCGCCGGCATCGATCCGTCCTTGATCGAGCGATGTGGTCAGCTCATCGAACAGCCGAAGCGTTTCCTCGCCATCCTGCGGATCCAAACGGCGGATGGCGAACCCTGCGTGGACGAGCAGATAGTCCCCGATTGCCACCGGCTCGGACAGGGTTTCGAGGCGAACTTCCGTCTCGACGCCCCCGTAGTCGACCGTGGCCCGGCTTCCGTCTTCGGCTTGACGTACGACACGCGCTGGTGCAGCAAGACACATTGGAATCACCGGGGCGGATTCTACCGCTGTTGGCGGGAGACGGCAATCATGCGAAAGCGACGGCGTGCGGTTTCGCCGCTGGGGAGCCGTTCGTACAATGAGTCGGTCGCCGGATCCCGGATAGATGGCGATGGAGGAGGGTGTGATGGCGTTTTCCAACGAGGACGTGTTTGAAGCCGTTCAACGCATCCCCGAAGGGCACGTTGCGACCTACGGTCAGATCGCACGGCTTGTCGGGGGAAGCTGCGGACCGAGGCAGGTCGGTTGGGCGCTGGCTGCCCTTGGGCGTCATGGCAGCGACCGACCGGTTCCCTGGCATCGAGTCGTGAACGCGAAAGGGATGTCGAGCCTTGGGGTGGGGCAACTGGAGCTTCTTGCGACGGAAGGAATCGCGATCGATGAGCGCGGGCGGATCGATCTGCAGCGGTTCGGATGGGACGAGTTCGAAGCCGCTGAGGAGACAGGCAGATGACCCAACGCCGATGGACCCTGCTGTTGGCTTTGGTTCTCGGGGTTTCCGCGATCCTCGGAGGGTGCATGAGGTGGGCCGAACCTCCCGTGGTTAGCTTGCGGACGTGTCTCGCGGGCGAGATCGGGCCGCTTGCGGTTCGTTTTTTCGCCGATGTGAAGCTTCCGACCGCATGGGACGGCATCGCTGAAATCGTCATGTATGAGTGGGACTTTGGGGACGGGACGATCGAGAGGATCCCGTTTGGATGGGGCGTCGTGCACCAGTATGAGACGGCGGGACCGGTCGAGGTGCGGGTTGATGCCATCGACGCGCGTGGCAACCGCGGGGTTGCCGCCCTGGCGATGGACGTCTATGAAGCGGCGTTCGTGCGTGAATGGTCGCTTACGTTGGGGTTCCCGGTTCGAGCAAGCGGCGTGGTCGAGAACCGGCACGATCAGACTCTTGGCGAGGTGGTTGTGCGGGGCAAGTTCTACGACACCGCCGGAGTCCGTTTCACGCAAGGAGACGTCATCATCTTCAGTCTGGATCCGGGGGAGCAGGCCTACTTCGAAGTTACGGCCGACGAATACTCGCCGTGGATTTTCTACGCGGATGTCGAAATCGCTAGTTTCTCCGCCGATTGCGGGCTTCTCCCCGCTGGAACCGGGAGCTTCTGACGATGCGGCTTGTATGCGATCTTCATGTGCACTCGCGGTTCAGCCTGGCCACCAGCCAAGGCATGGTGATCCCCGAGATGGCGCGATGGGCGCAGCGCAAAGGGATCGATCTGTTGGGAACCGGCGACTTCACGCATCCCGGGTGGTTGAGCCACCTTCGATCCGAGCTTTCCGAAAGCCCCGAAGGACTCTATGAGAGCCACGGAACAAGATTTCTGTTGTCGGCTGAGATCGCGCTTGTATGGCGGCAAGCCGGGAAAGGACGTCGCGTCCACCTTGTGTTGCTTGCCGAGACGTTCGAGGACGCGGCTGCTGTGGCTCGGGTGCTCGACCCGTTCGGGAAGCTTGGATCAAACGGTCGTCCGATGCTCAAAGCCAGCGCGGTTGCCGCCCTTGACGCGATCTGGAATGCTGTGCCCTCGATCGAAGTCATTCCGGCTCACATCTGGACGCCGTGGTACTCGGTGTTCGGCTCGAAATCGGGGTTCGACTCGCTGGAAGAGTGCTTCGGTCCTCATGTAGGAAGGATCCATGCGCTGGAGACCGGCCTCTCGAGCGATCCGCCGATGAACCGCTTGGTTTCGTCTCTGGACCGGTATTCGCTTGTCTCGTCGTCGGACGCTCACTCGCCGAGGAACCTCGGAAGAGAAGCCACCGTCCTCGATCTTCCGGTGGCTTCGTTTGCGGCGGTGATCGATGCGATGCACGCAGCGGGTCGCAGTGGGCGGATCGCGGAGACGATCGAGTTTCACCCTCAGCACGGGAAGTATCACTACGACGGACATCGGCGATGCGGAGTCCTGCAAGACCCTGCGACGACGATCACGAAGGATCCGATCCCGATTTGCCCGGTGTGCGGGAAGCCGCTGACGCTCGGTGTTCTGCGTCGAGTTCTCACCGTTGCCGACCGCCATGATCCGGTTGAAACCGTTCCCTTTGCACGGGTGATTCCTCTTGAGCAGATCTTGTCCCAGGTGTTTGCAGTCGGGGTTGGAGCACGCCGCGTTCATCGGACGTACGAACAGCTGATCACGCGGGTTGGGACGGAGCTGTTCGTGCTGCGCGAGGCCACGAAGGAGCAGTTGATGGAAGGCGCATCGGCCGATATCGTCGGAGGTATCCTTGCCGCGCGAAACGGGAACGTCAGGATCCGCCCCGGATACGACGGCGAATACGGGACCGTGACGATTGACGGGGTGGCGTGAAGCTGGCAAGCGTTTGCGCCAAGCAAGCGGAACGGAGGACGGGCTTGCGAGCGTCAGAACGCTGCATCCAGCTGTCGCTGAACGGAATCACGGGTTTCGTGATCACAGAAAGCCGCATCGATGCTGTTCTGGAGGATCTGACGAACGTCGTCTCGGGACAGGTCGAACGCGTCGACCATGACTTTCATCTCACGGGTGCACGAAGTCTGTGACATCAAACGGTTGTCGGTGTTTATGGTGACGCGGATTCCCTGTCTGCGGAACGAATCGAAGGGGTGATCCGCGTACTGCTTCATCCGTCCGGACACCTGAAGGTTGCTGGTTGGGCAAAGCTCCAAGGGAATGCCGTCCTTGACAACGCGCTCAAGCGCGGACGGATCGTGATCGAGGTAGATCCCATGACCGATGCGCTCCGTTCCCAGATCGATCACCTCGCGGATCTGTTCGGGACAACATCCTTCCCCAGCGTGGAGGGTGAGATGAAGGCCCACATCGCGGGCGAATCCGATGGCGGTCTTGTGAAGGATCGGCGGGTAGTTGTGTTCCGGCCCCGCCAGATCGAAGCCGACGACGCCCTTCTTGCGGAACTGCGCCGCAAGCTGAGCTACTTCCACGGAACGCTCGCGTGATTCATTGCGCATCGCCGAAAGGATCAACCGGACATGAATGGGAAACCGATCTTCCGCATGGTGCAGGCCTGCGAGCACCGATGTAACGACCTCGCGCGGTGATAACCCGCACTTCGTGTGAAGAAGGGGAGCGAATCGTATCTCCAAGTACACCACGTGCTCGGATGCTGCATCCTCGCAAAGTTCCAGAGCGGCCCGCTCCAGTGAATCGCTGTCTTGAAGGACTTCAAGCGTGTACTCGAACGACTTGAGGTATTCCTCCAACGAACACCGCATTGGCGGTATGACGGCTTGCTCCAAGTCGAGATCGTCGGGGAATCGGCGCTCTTCCGGCAGGCAAGCGGCCAGTTCCTTGAGCGTATCGAGACGCAACGAGCCGTCGAGGTGGACATGTAGATCCAGCTTTGGAAGGTCCCTTATCCAATCATCCATTCCGGAATCTATGTTGACTCAGATCGTCGCTCCGGTCAACCCGCATCGGATGTTGAAAGAGAGCCGCGAGTACTGGAGAATGGGGCCGGTTTCCATAGGCGGGCTAGTGGATGTATAGAGGAGGCTAATATTTCGGTTGTATCGCTGATCTTTTCGACTGCTGGCGGTGTGGCGTTATTCCTGTACGGACTCCATGTTCTCAGCGACGCACTTAAGCGAGCGGCAGGCGAACGCATGCGAAACCTGCTCGAACGTTTGACCGGTCGTCCCTGGCGGGGAGCAATCGTCGGCGCGGTGACCTCGGGCGTGCTTCAGAGCAGCAGCATGACCATGGTCCTGCTGATCGGACTGATCAACGCCGGAGTGCTGACATTGGCTCAGGGAATCGGCGTGATGCTCGGATCGGAGATCGGGACGACGTTCACCGCTCAGATCATCGCGTTCAAGATCGGGCAGTACTACTTGCCTGTCATTGCCGTTGGGTTCATCCTTTCGGCCGTCAGTCGCCACCGGCGGCTGCACGATGTTGGCCGGATCATCCTCGGGTTCGGTCTTCTGTTTCTCGGGATGGACATCCTTTCGTCGGGGCTACGCGGCTTGGCGGATACACCGTTTGTGCTGCACCTTCTTGAGTCGTGCGGGGCCAACGTCTTGCTGGGTGTCGCCGTCGGAGCGGTTGTTACCGCCGTGATCCAGAGTTCATCCGCGATGACAGCGATGGTGATCGCCATGGGGAGCGCCGGGATCATTACGCTTCCGGCAGCGATCGCGCTCGTTCTCGGAGCCAATATCGGAACGACGATCACGGCTCAGATTGCGTCGATCGGTTCCTCGCTTTCTTCCCGGCGGCTTGCGATCGGCCAGCTGGTCGTCAACGTCTTCGGTGTCGGCCTCTTCCTCCCATGGCTCCCCGCGTACGCGCGTCTTGTAGAAGGGACAGCGGGAACCCTGGTTCGACAGATCGCCAACGCTCACACGATCTTCAATGTGGCGGTGACGTTGCTGTTGGTTCCGTGTGTGCCGGCGCTTGTGTGGATCGCCAAAAGACTGGTTCGGGGTAGAGAGAGCGCCGAATCGATTCCTCGAGCGCCTCTGTCGCGAGAGCTGCTGAAGACACCGGTGATGGCGATCAACCACGCAAGTCAGGCGATCATGATCATGGCCGAAACAGTCATCCGCATGCTGGAGACAGCGCGTACGGCATTCCTGAAGGCCGATCTCGATTCGGTTCAGGAAACGCTCGAACTGGAGGAAAGCGTGGATCGATTCTTCCATGATCTGGATGGATATCTTGATGATATCGACCCTCATGGCCTGTCCGACGCGGATACGCGAAGGCTCCACGTTCTCCGCCATGCGGTGCACGACTTGGAGCGGATCGGGGATCACGCGGTGAACATCGCCGAGCGTGGCCGTGTCCGCGTCCGGCACATTGTTGAACTCTCCTATGAAGCGCGCTCGGAGGTGTCCACGCTGTTCGATCGCGTCGAGCATATGCTCGACCGGGTGCTTGCCGGCCTGCGGGAGGAGGACAGGGCACTCGTGGAAAGCGCGGCCGCGATGGAGAAGGAGATCGATCACCTTGAGGAACAGTACAAGCAGAGACACATCCGCCGAATCGAGGACGGTGTATGCGATCCCGAGATGGGGGTGCTGTTCGTGGAAGCCTTGCGCAACCTCGAGCGGATCGGCGATCACGCGATGAATATCGCCGGGGACGTGCTCACGTTCTGACCCGGCGGGCGGCTCGGATCCGATCTTCGGCCGATTCCTAGCGCATCTTCGCGAACGCGGATGCCACCTTCTCATGCAGGCGCGACGACTCGTTCGTTCGGTCATCGATGCGGATCGAGACAGTGACACGGCCGCAATCCTTGAGAAGCTCGTCCCGACAACGCTTGATCAGAGCCATGACATCGTCCCAATCGCCTTCGACGTTCGTTCCCATAGCGTGATGCTCAAACGGCAGCCCGCTCGTTTCAATCAGGCGGAACACGCGGGCGATATAGGGGCTGAGGCTGACTCCTTTGCCGATCGGTGCGATGCTGAACTCGGCGATCATGGAACACCTCCAGGCTGCGCAGTGATGCGAATCAGTAAACCAGGTTGTAGCTCTCCTGGTCTCCCACTCCCTCAATCACGATGGTTCGCTCTTCGCTGTCGAGGACCACAGCCGCCCAAGAGGGAGGCGTACCCTGGTCGACGAGTGCTTCGAACGTGATGTAGTGGATTCCGTCGATCACCGAGTGGTGGTTGGCGTGTGCATGGCCCTGAAAGACGGCGATGACATCCCCATCTTCGGTAAGAACCTGCTGCAACTGCGTTGCGTTGGCGATTACGGCACGGCCCCATTCCTCTACGAAATCCTCGATCCGCTGGTGAACACAGATCACCGTCGGGAGATCGGTGGAAGCGAGATCCTCGGCCAGCCACTGCAGCTCGACATCGGGAACGAAACCGGCGACCCCGGTGTACGTGTGAGCCAGATCATCTCCCTGGTCGTCGAACTGGACATCAAGAACCACCAGATGGAACCCGTTCGCATCCAGGCTGTAGTAGGTGCTGTCCAGCCCAAGCCGTTCCTTGATCTGCTCCTTATCGAGGTTATAGACATCGTGGTTCCCGACAACGTGAAGCCGCGGCCCGTGAAACCCGGCAAGAAGGCCATCCGCCCAGGAAAGGATGCCGGGAATCCGTGATGGATCCCCGGGGTCTACACCGAGCACGATCCAACCGTTGATGAAATCGCCGAGCTGGATCACCAGATCCGCCGGCCACTCGTTCATCGCGTTGACGAATTCTGTCAATCGCTGTTCTGTATTCGACATCCACTTGCCTTCGATCGGGGAATCGAGGTCGTGGGCATGAAGATCGGCGATCACTCCGATCCTTAGAACAGATTCTGCTTGGACAGCGGAGGGTGCGAAGACAACTGTGAGCAGGACCGTCATCATGAGTACAACCGTGGCCGGCCGCCGCCGTGCGTCGCTCGGGCGAAGCATCTTGCGCATCGACTCAGAACGTGTACGTAGCATCCGGCTGATCCCCCTCGCCGTCGATCACAAGGGTTCGGGCTTCACCATCCAACGTGACCACCGCCCACGTCGGTGGGATCGGCTCGGTGTGATCGACCATTGCGGCGAATGTGATGTAGTGGATCCCTTCGATCTCCGAATGAGAGAACTCGTGTGTGTGACCCTGGAACACGGCGACAACCGGTCCTGCTGCCTCAAGAACGCTGCGAACCTCGAGGTGGTTCTTGATCTCAGGACCGCCGGCGAGCAGGGCGAAGTCCACATCAAGTGGCTGATGGATGCAGACGATCGTGGGCTTGTCCGTGGCTTCCAGATCCTCCCTCAGCCACTCGAGTTCCGCCTGCGGTACGTTGCCGGGGACGACCCAAAACGCGTGGCCGAGATCTTCTCCGGCTGCGTTGTACTGAGCGTCCAGAAGGACGATGTGGAATCCGCCGATGTCGAAGCTCAGCCGTGCGGAGTCGGCCGCGACGATGTCCAGAAATTCCTCCTTGTCCAGGGAATAGACGTCATGATTGCCAAGGACGTAGTAGCGGGGAGGCTCCAGTTCGGCGAGGAACGCTTCCGCCGATGCGAGGATCGCGGGAATCCTTGCCTCGTCACCCGCCTCTCCCCCCATGACGAACGTTCCGTTGACCAGATCGCCGAGCCCGATTACGGCATCGACTTCGATGCTGTTCATGGCTTCGACAAACGCGGCCAGGCGATCGCCGTAGTTGGTCATCACCTTTCCCTCAACCGGTGAATCCGTGTCGTGTGCGTGGACATCGGTGACGATTCCGATTCGGACCGGAGCAGCTGGTGCCACGATCCCAACGGCCGTGCACAGCACAAACAGCCAGCCAACGATCGCGACGAGCGAACGGCTTCGGGTCGACATGAAGGGGCCTCCTTGCTCTTCTCGTTCCTTAGGTTCGATCTTCCGGCTCTGACAGGAAGCCTAGCTTCATCTTCGCTAGGCGGCAAGAGTTGAAGCGATCGAAACCGCCGCGTACGGTTACCGGATCATGAAGATTACCGACTGGCAGAAAGATGTACACAAGACAGCACGCGAGCACGGATGGTGGGACCGGCCTCGCAGTACCGGCGAAGTACTGATGTTGATGGTGACCGAACTCGCCGAGGCGATGGAAGCCTACCGGGTTGGAAATCCCCCGAGCGAAAAGATCCCTCCGTTTACGCAACTGGAGGAAGAACTCGCGGATTGCCTCATCCGCATGCTGGATTTTGCGGCTGCCGAGGAGCTGGATATCGAGGGTGCGCTTGCCGCGAAGGCTGCCTACAACGCAAACCGACCCTACAGACACGGCAACAAGCTCGCGTAGCGCGGCGCAAGAACCGCCTGTGCGATTACGGTACGGCCGGCGGTTGGGACGCGGCAGCACGGCCGAGCTCGAACGCCGTTTGGTTCAGCTTGACAACCGAATCCCCCTTGCGGACGAACATCACTTCGATCGCCTGTCGAAACCCGGCTTCCTCGATCGGCAGCAGCTCCGAAAGCGCTCCTAGCAAGACGATGTTCGCGGTCCGCGGAGATCCGGCCTCGCGCGCGAGACGCTCCGCGTCGATCCATGTAACCCTCGTGCGGGACGAAAGTTCCGTCCGCAGAGCACGCTCATCGGGATAGTCAGGGATGTTCCGAACCGGTGACGTGTTGCAGAGCACGACCCCGTCATCGGCCAACATCGACACGTGCCGCAACGCCTCCATTGGCTCCATGGCCAACAACAGATCAGCCGAGCCGACAGCGATGAGATCGGACGCAATCGGCCGATCGGAAAGCCGCAGATAGCTGTGGACGGCTCCGCCGCGCTGAGCCATCCCGTGGACTTCG
>CAZKPU010000003.1:0-11091 GCA_964554715.1 uncultured Thermotogae bacterium
ACTACGTATGGAACGAAATCCCGATTACGATCACATTCGAGTCCGATTGGCAGCGCGCCAAGGGGATTCTGGAACGGATTCTCGATGAGCGAACCACCGGCGTGAGCGAGGAGGCGTCACGCTTCATCCGCGATGCCTCTCGGAAGTTCCTGATCCGGTCCGCAAACGTCAGTCCTGTTGTCTATACGCGGATCATCGAAGATGGCGTTGAGCTGACCCTGCGTTATGTCTGTGAAGCTCGGTCGCGCAGGAAGAGCACGGAATCGATATGTGAGGCGGTTCTAAGCGCCTTCGCGGCAGAGCCGGCGATCGACTTCGCATACAAGACGACTCGAATCTTCCGACAGACCGAGGAGGGGAAGACGGTGATCCCCTCGCCCCCGGCGCCGTAGCTGGTGAGGATCTGTGGACCGGGAACTCCGACCATGGCCGGTCCTTGCTTGTCCTGATTCCCGTCCTGGAATCCGCGGCCCGGCAGGCGCAGGTCCATGGTGCGCGGGTGCCATGATGAAGCTCCGGAGCGCCGCCCAGGACGCCACATCAGGGCTGTGTCGTACACGATTCACGAGGGAGACCCCACGTCCGTGGAATGGAGCGTCTTCGATAAGACGGGGATCGGCTGACTGCTGTGCTCAGTTTTTCCAGGATCCAGCGTGTTCGATTGCCTAGAATGTCCATTGTTTGCGACCTTCTCCAGTGTATAGTGTAGTTGGTCAGGATCTCCTGAGCCGGACGCATGCATGGCGCGTCTGTTGCCGGGAGTTTGTCTTGATTGCGGGAGCGCCGCTTGGCCTTGCATCGGATTCCGGTGATGGTGCTTGAAGCACTGATCGAGAGGGGAGGCAGGACCTCGCAGCGGGTCCCAACTCAGCGGCAAGGACGGAGGGCCAGGCGAACGAACGACGATCCATGTCTTCATGTTCTACTCAAGGCCGGGAAGGGAACTGTCTATGAGAGCAAGGCCCAAGGCGGAAAGCCTCCAGGATGCAGTCGGGACATCCGGACTGGGCGGGATCGGTTGGCGGCAAAGCGTGCGCAGAGCGTTCGTTTGAGCACACACGGAAAGGAGTACCACGGGATGCGAAGAATCGGCTTCATGAATGGGCTTCACCATCATCTGCCCCGAGCGATTCGGGTGCATTTCGGCGTTCCGGCGTTGATCTTGATGTTGGTATCTGTGGGAACGGTGTCTCTTTTCGCCGCTCGGGATTACCCGGACTGCAACTGGAACTGCTCGGCCAGAGACGTAGCGATCGTGGATGCGTATGTCAACGCACCCGATGCGTGCAGTCCGGGGCAATCCCTGTCTGCGACCCTCTATGCGACGTTTGACAACGGGACGAACTCCGATCGTTACGCGGTCCGGATCATCGGCGATATCTACGTGAACGGCAGCTTCAAGAAGTCGCTCGACGCGTGTGTTGCCGAGACACTCGGACCCGGGATCCGCACGGTGCCGCTGACAAGCGTCTCTTGGAGATGCGGCGAGAGCGTGGAGGTTCGCATCGTGACGGTATCGTGGGCTTCGAGCCCCGAGACGTGCGGTGATACCCCCACGTGCGCTGCGCGTGCGGCCAAGTGTTGGTTCACACCGCGCCTTGATGTCGGAGGGCTACCCCTTGCCCTCGACTTCACCACATCCTCGCCCGAATGCGATGGTACTGCGGTTTCCTTTGCGGATCAGACTTCGGGAGGCGACACGCCGTACAGCTACCGCTGGGATTTTGGGGACGGTGGGACGAGCACTTCCGCGAATCCGAGCCATCTCTATGCGACTCCGGGAACCTACGTCGTGACGCTGACCGTCACGGAGAGAGGCGGAGCAACGGGTTCCGTGTCGCACCCGGTGGAAATCGAGCCCAATCCCGTGGCCACTGCAAGCAACGAAGGACCGTACTGCCCGGGGGGCACGATTGCACTGACCGCGTCCGGCGGCAGCTCCTACAGATGGACGGGCCCGAACGGGTTCACGAGCAGCGATCGGGATCCGACCATCACAGGCGCGACGGCAACAGATGCGGGTGTCTATACGGTGATTGTCTCGAACGCCGCGGGTTGCACGGACCAAGCGTCGACGCTTGTGGAGATCGATTCGGCAGCGCCGGCTCTGACGGTTCCCGCTGATTTGACCATCGAGTGCGGAACGTCAACCGATCCTGTCCAAACGGGACAAGCAACGGCGACCGATGACACCGATCCTAGACCCAACGTGACCTACACCGACATCGAGAACCTTTCCGGCTGCGGGAACACGGGAACCATCGTCCGAACCTGGACGGCAACCGACGGTTGCGGCAACAGCGTTTCCGACGCGCAGACGATCACGATCGTCGATGCGACGTCTCCTACACTCACCGTCTCAAGCGCTCAGTTCGAGTGCGATGGGGCCGGAAACGCGGCTGATATCGCGGACTGGCTGGCTTCGGCTGCCGGAACAGACACCTGTGGCGCGGTGACGGTTACGAACGACTACGCCGGATTGTCTGGAACCTGCTCAGGCACCGGATCTGTTGATGTGACGTTCGTCGCGACGGATGCCTGCGGAAATGCGAACACAAGAACTGCCTCGCTGGCTGTCGTGGACACAACTCCGCCAAATGCTGTCAACGATGCCGCCAGCACGGACGAAGACGTTGCAGTGACGATCGATGTTCTTGGCAACGATTCTGACGTCTGTGATCCGTCCCCGGCGCTTGTCGCTGTTGGAACGCCCGATGTCGGCGCAGCGGAAACCGCCGGTGGGCAGGTTCGCTACACACCGCCAGCCGGATACAACGGCACGGCCACCTTCTCCTACACGATCGAGGATTGCAGCGGCAACACGGCATCGGCCCTCGTCGAGGTCTCGGTGGATCCCGTGAACGACCCACCGGTGGCCAACGACCAAGGCCGGGCGACGCCGGAAGATACCCCCACCGGGTTTTTCGCGCTTGCGGTGTCCGACCCGGATAACACGTTGGCCGAACTGACGTGTGACTGCTTGGTCCCGCCGAGCCACGGGACGGTCGTCCGCGGGCCCGACCACACGGTGAACTACACGCCGGATCCCGATTTTGCCGGGATCGACACATTCACCTACGAGGTTTGCGATCCGGACGGGCTCTGTGACACGGCGACGGTAACCGTTGAGGTGAGCGCAGCCAATGACAACCCCGTGGTCTCGGCTTCCGATCAGATAACGCCCGAGGACACACCGATCGCTTTCCCCGTTGTGCATTCTGATCCCGACGATGATTCGCTATCGTGTACAGCCAGCGATCCTGCACACGGATCGGTATCACCCGCATCGGGGACCGTTTTGCCGCCATATCCGGCGGCCGAGATGCTGACCTACACCCCGGATCCCGGATTCTTCGGCGTCGATCAGATTGTCATCACCTGCAACGATGGTCAGGGTGGAACGGATTCAGTCACCGTGGAGATCACAGTGACGCCGGTGAACGATCCGCCTCTTGCGCAAGACCAAACGCGAACGACATCGGAGGACACAGAAACCGGGTTCTTCGCGCTCCTGATCTCCGATCCAGACAACACGCTCTCCGAGCTATCGTGTGATTGCCAGGTTCCACCGAGTCACGGGACGGTGGTCCGCGGGCCGGATCACACGGTGAACTACATTCCGGATCCGGACTTCAGCGGCCAAGACACGTTCCGCTACGAAGTGTGCGATCCGAGTGGATTGTGCGATACAGCGACCGTGGACGTAGACGTACTGCCGGTTCCCGACCCGCCGGTGGCCAACGACGACGCGGTGGAGGTTGCCGAAGACGGAACCGTCGACATTGATGTGCCGGCGAACGATTCGGATCCGGACGGGGATCTGGACCGGACGAGTGTGCAGGTGCTGACGCGGCCGGCGCATGGCGATGTCAGAGTCGATCCTGTGGCTGGCGAGATCACCTACGAACCAGACGATGACTTCAACGGAGCGGACACATTTACCTACGAGATCTGTGACGTGACGGGTGCATGCGACGCGGCGACGGTGACGATCAATGTGACGCCGGTGAACGATCCGCCGGTGGCTCAGGATCAATTCCGAGCAACGTCTGAGGACACGGAGACCGGTTTCTTCTCTCTTCTCATTTCCGATCCGGACAACACCCTGGCGGAGATCGGCTGCGATTGTCAGGTCCCGCCGAGTCATGGGACGGTCGTGCGAGGACCGGATCACTCGGTGAACTACATCCCGAATCCGGGATTCAATGGGAGAGATGTCTTCACATACACGGTGTGTGACCCGAGTGGACTGTGCGACACAGCGAGGGTGGAGGTGGATGTGTTGCCGGTGGATGATCCTCCGATTGCGGAGGACGACGCCGTGGAGGTTGCCGAAGACGGGGCCGTCGACATTGATGTGCCGGCGAACGATTCGGATCCGGACGGGGATCTGGACCGCACAAGCGTGACCGTGCTGACGCAGCCCGCGCACGGAGATGTCACCGTCAATCCGTTGACCGGCGTTGTAACCTACAAGCCGGACGAGAACTTCAACGGTACGAACACGTTCACCTACGAGATCTGCGACAGCCTGAATGTGTGCGACACGGCGACGGTGACGGTTGAAGTGAACCCGGTCGACGATCCGCCGGTGGCGGTTGACGACACGGCGAGCGTCGCCGAGGACGGGTCTGTCACGATCGATGTTCCCGACAACGACTCGGATCCGGACGGCGACCTCGACGTCACGAGCGTGACCGTCATCAGCCGGCCGTCGAACGGGACGGTGAGTATCGATCCGCTGACCGGTGAGATCACCTACGAGCCGGATGACGACTTCAACGGCGCAGATCCGTTCACGTATCAGATCTGCGACAGCCTGAGTGTGTGTGATGTGGCAACGGTGACGGTGGACGTGGTGCCGGTTCCCGACCCGCCGGTGGCAAACAGCGACTCGACGTCGACTCCGGAAGATGTTGCGGTGGTGATCGACGTACCGGGCAACGACTTCGACGTGGACGGGGACCTCGATCGGGCAACGGTGACAATCGTGAGCCAGCCGTCGAACGGCACGGTGTCCGCAAACAGCATCACCGGTGCGGTGACGTACACGCCAGCTGAGAACTTCAACGGAACCGACACGTTCCGGTACGAGATCTGCGACACCGACGGGCTGTGCGACGTCGCGGACGTGACGGTGAACGTGGGACCGGAAGACGATCCGCCGGTTGCGGGTGATGACTCGGGCCAGGTGTTCGAGGACGGCGCAACGACGATCGACGTGGTCGAAAACGACTTCGATCCCGATGGGAACCTAGATCCGACATCGGTGCGGGTGACGGCACCTCCGGCGCACGGAGACGTCACCGTCGATCCGGTGACCGGTGAGGTCACGTACAAGCCGGACGAGAACTACCACGGGCCGGACACATTCAACTACGAGATCTGCGACAGCGATGGTGAATGTGACGTTGCGACGGTACGGATCGACGTATGGCCGGTGGACGACCCTCCGGTGGCCAACGACGACGGAGCGAGCGTGGCCGAGGACGATTCCGTGGTGATCGACGTAGCGGACAACGACTCCGATCCGGATGGCGATCTGGATCGGACGACTGTTTCGATTCTGACGGATCCGGCGCACGGGACGGTGACGGTCGATGCAGTGACCGGCAAGATCACCTACGAGCCGGACGAGAACTTCAACGGGACCGACACGTTTACGTATCAGATCTGTGACCGTTTAGGTGTGTGCGATACGGCGGAGGTGACGGTAACCGTAGCGCCGGTGGATGACCTGCCGGTGGCGTCTCCGCAGGATCTGACAACGCCGGAAGACACGCCACTTTCGATCGGGCTGATCGGAAGTGACGCCGACAACGAGCCGTTGACCTACAACATCCTGAGCGGGCCGTTGAACGGAACGATCAGCGGCTTCGATCCGGACACAGGGAATCTCATCTACACGCCGGACGAGGACTACAACGGCCCCGACAGCTTTACCTTCGAGGTCTGTGATCCGCATCCCAACGAGTGCGGAACGGCGACGGTGAGGATCGACGTGACGCCGGTGAACGATCCGCCGGTGGCGGTGGGTGACAGAGCGACTGTGGCGGAAGATGGAGCTGTCGTGATCGATGTACCGGACAACGACTCGGATCCGGACGGCGACCTCGATATCACCAGCGTGTCGATCATCAGTCTGCCGTCGAACGGGCGAGCGATCATCGATCCGCTGACCGGAGAGATCACCTACGAGCCGGATCAGGACTTCCATGGACGTGACAGCTTTCTCTACCGGATCTGCGACAGCCTCGATGCTTGCGACACAGCGAGGGTGACTGTGAACGTGATTCCGATGAACGATCCGCCGGTGGCCGTGGATGACGCGGTCTCGACGCAGGAGGACTTGTCCGTACAGATTCCGGTGACGGCCAACGACTACGACCCGGACGGGGCCATCGATCCGACCACCCTCGTGATCTTGTCTGGTCCGTCGCATGGGACGGCATCGGTCGACCCGGCGACCGGGAACATCACGTATGAGCCTTCGTCCAACTACGCGGGGGACGACTCGTTGGTCTATGAAGTTTGCAACACGGAAGGCGTCTGTGATGTAGCGGTGGTCGACATCGCGGTCATGCCGCGGAACGATCCGCCGCTTGCCGCCTGTTTCGACACGGTCGTCGTTGACGGCTCCGCGATGCGGATTCGGTTGCAGGGCTCGGATCCCGACGGAGATGAAGTGACCTACCGGATCCTCGGAGGTCCGGAACACGGTTCGATCGTTGATTTCGACGGACAGGAAGGAACGTTCACGTATGTTCCCTCGGGCTTCGTAGGACCGGATGCCGTTGCCTATGAGGTTGCGGACCCCTTCGGCGCAACCGACCGATGCGTGGTGCAGCTGTTTGTGGTGTCGACAGCCGGCGGAGGCGGATTCGGCGCCTGTGACTTACGTGTCATCATTTCAGAGATTGCATGGTCGGGAACTCAGGCCGATCCGGATCACGAATGGATTGAACTCCGGAACCTCGAAGACGAATCCATCAGCCTTGAAGGGTGGACGCTTCGTTGGCGACGGAAGCATCCCGAATCCCAAGCGGAAGGACTGTGGAAAACGATCGCCTTGAGCGGGATCATCGCTCCCAGTCAAGGAAGTGGCGATCTGCAGTTCCGGCATGATGAGTTGCAGTCGGACGTCTGGTGGGTTTCGTGGGAGGCCGATCCCCGGGAGGACTTCTTCCTTCTCGAGCGGGAGACGGACAGAACGATCCCGGGGATCGATGCGGATCTGGTTTACGAGGAAGAGATCTTGGTCGATTTCGTCCCCGACCTGACCGATCAGGGAGACGTGATCGAGCTGGTCGATCCGACGGGGTGTGTGGTCGACACGGCCAACGCGGATACGCCGGAGGAAGACGGATGGCCGGCGGGAAGTCTCTTGCCCGCAGCGACGATGGAACGGATCGATCCTCTTGTCGCTGATCTCCACGAGAACTGGCACACGAACCTGGGGCTCGTTCGCACGGAGATCGATGCGAGCGGAGACTTCATTCACGGGACCCCGAAGAACGAGAATTCTGCGGTTCTGAGTGATGAAGTCGCGGCCCGAGGCATCACGCCGATATCGCATCCGATGGGCGAGCCGATCGTTCTTCGTTTTGAAGCAGACTCGGAGGGGGCTGCCGATCGAGCGCTTTGGCATCTTGTTGTGACGAGGCCGGCGACCGACACCGTTCTTGTGCCGGAATGGAGGATGACCGCACAGGAATCCGGGGGACTCATGGTCGAAGTGGCAACGAACGAACTTCCGCTCAACGAGGAGATCCACGTTTGGGTAACGACGCCGTTGGGCGAACTCCTCCTTGCTTCGGTCTTGCTGTACCCGTACTGAGACCCTCCGGGTAGGCCACACGCCGGGGCCTGCGCGACTTCGTGAAACGAATCCGCCGCCGGCCCCGCCTGGGTGCCATCGAAGGTGTGTCGGCTTCGTGTCCGGCCACCGTGGACTCCGCAAGCTCTGCCTCGCGGGATGCGAAGAAATCGATGCGGGAAGGAGGTCGGATGAGCCTAAAGAAGCTTCTCTCAACGCAGATCGAGGACACGTATCAGGCGGCTGACGCCCTGATGGCGATGGTCGAGGACGGGGAACTGGAGTGGAAGCCCCCCCAAGGCGAGAACTGGTGGACGGTGGCCCAGCTTCTGCGACACATGACCGTCTCTTGCGGCATCTGGTGCAAGGGGTTCGTCACCGGTGAGTGGGACGACGCCGGGGATGTCGATCCGGCAGCGGCACCCGATGACCGACCGCTGCCGCCTGCCGAGGCGTACCGGCCGATCGGAAGCGTTGCGGCGGCGCGGCGCGCTCTTGCCGACGACCAAGCCGTGGCGCTGGCAATGATCGGTCAAACGTCCGAGGAAGCGCTGGCGAGCAAGGCGATGGTGGCTCCATGGAACCCGATCCCTCGACCTCTCGGACTCCGTTTACTGGACATGATTCGGCACCTGGAGTCGCACAAAGCTCAGCTCTACTTCTATCTGAAGCTGATGGGCAAGCCTGTGCATACCGGTCATCTGTGGGGAATGGGAAACGTCGTCGAGGAATAGTCCAGGGCGCCAGGCCTGCTCCGGGTATTCGTCGAGAGCGAACCTGAGACGGCATCGCAACTCAGAGGTGAACACCTCAAGAGAGTGTCTCCGGGACGGAGAGGTGGTAGACTCACTCGCTCTCCGACACCTCGATCACCAGCCACTTCTCGAACCGCAGCTCGCCTTCCGCGCACATGACGGTTTCGATGACGCAGAGCAGATACTCTCCCGCTTCCTCGAAGGGGTAGTCGATGGTGTACTCGTTCGGACCTTCAACCACGGCCAACGATCCGGATGGGCTCGTGATCTCCCAACGGACCATGCGATCCGGCGGGCAGTCCGGCCGACAGTCGCTTGCCAAGTGAAGCGTGAGATCGATCGGCTTACCGAGGATGAGCCAACCGCCGGCAACGGGCATCAGCGGCTGGTCGGGTGTTCTCCGGTACGCGATCTCGAGACATGCATCATTGCCACACGCCGGGCAGCATGGGCTCGCCTCTTGTTCCCTCGGGGTGCGCGCCACCGGTCCCGGTTGCGAGGTCACGGACACGAGGAACGAGGAAGTACATCTCTGTCCGTCCTCGCAGGCGTGGCTTGCGGTCACCGTGTACACGCCGACTTCGGGGAAGTCGAACAGCATGCTCGTCGCGGCCGCCGTGATCGGTGGCGGAGAAACGAAGACGTGACCCGCAGGTCCGGCCACCAGCGCTAGCGGAGGTTGAATCGAGATCAACGTCGTTCCGGCGGCGCACGCGGGGCCGCAGTCCGCTGTGACATCGATGGACGCAGGCACTCCCGCCACCCGATCGGGCACCGTACTTCCACTGGGAACGGCGATCCCGTTCAGACCTACGACGATCGAGCAAGTGCAGCCGGGGTGGCGTGCTGGATCGGGCAGCCGCGGGAACGGCATCGTGACGGCGCCGGGGCCGAGATCTCTTCGCGGGCTGCTAGCGATCAGTTCCCCATCCGGGTTGTAGGCCTCGACTTGCCACCCTCCCGGCCCGAGGACATCCACACGTTCTCTCGTATCCTCGGCCTGCGTGCTGCTCGAAGGATGGCAGACGGTTTCTCCGGACTGTCCGGGATCCGGCTGGCCTCCGAGCGGTGTGCGCTGCCGTGCGCAAGGAACGCAGCAGCAGGGGCGGCGTTCCGCTAATGGACGGCTGAATTCGAACGTTACGCGGCCGTCGGGATGACACTCGAACGTGAACGTCAGGAAGCACGCCTTGTCTCCCAAGACCTGCTTCAGCGCCTCCTCCAGAAGCTGGGCGCAGCGGCTCTCCCCGGGGATCTCGATGCGAGTGCCCTCGGTCGTGCAGCATTCGTCATACCAGCCGACGCCCAGAAGGGCCAACGCTGCCTCGATTTCGCTTGAGATCTCGGCGGCTTGCTCCCGCCAGTACGCTTGACGAGCAGCGACGGCCGCCGCTTCCTCCGCGGCGATCTCGGCAAGTTCGTCGTCGATCTCTGCCATCTGCTGTGCGACACACGTGCGACAGGCTTCGCACAGGGCCAGGATCTCATCCTTCTGAGCCAGAAGCCAGGCCCACGCCTGTTGGGTGCAAAGCACGCTTTCATACGCGTCCCAGAGGACGGCGCTCATGTATTCGGCGAAGTGCTGCCAGCCCTCGACAGCGACGGCGGTCGCGGCAGATGCCTGTTGCGCCATGGCTTGAACCATCTGCACCATGAAGGCGGGGCTTGGCGTTCCAGCGGATTTCGCGCTTTGCATCAGCCCTCGAATGGCTTCCAGCTGGCCACGCACCGTTTGAGCGGTTTCGATCGCCGCGCACCACTCCGGATGCTGGGCGCAGGCTGCGCTCGTCAGATGCTCCTCGATGGCCGTCTGGATCCGCTCGGCGATCCCGAGCGTCAGTTCATCGAGGATGTCGTTGATGAATTGGATGGCACTGTCGATCGTCGAGAACAGCACATGATAGACCTCGAAGACCCCGCGATGATCAGCCCCATTGATCCACCGTTCCAGGAGACGATCGAACTCTCTCGTCTGGGCTGCAGCGCGGGCGTCAAGGCTCTGGATCGTCCAGATCATCCCGGCGAGCCGATCGGCCAGGGTGCGACACTCGCACGGCGCACACGGCTCGATATCGTCGAACGACGCCGGGTGGGGTGCCAGGAGCGCCGCAAGGTCTCGAGGACACGCCGTCGGGAGAGGAAGCTCGAACGGACCGGCTTGCGCGCGCTCGGCGGCATCCCGTCCCTCTTCGAGACGTTCCAGCACCGCAGCCAACTCGCTAAGGCGTTGCTCGATCTGAGCGAAGGTCGTTGTCAGCGTCGGGCAGTAATCCTCGAGATCCGCGAGCTTCCGCTCGAGTTCCCAGCGTTGATTTCGCAGAGCTTGACGACACTCCGAGAGCGTTGGGTCGGGGATCAGAGGAGCAAACGGATGCGGTCCTTCGACAACGTCCGGATCGCACGCCTTTGACACGTGAAACACCTCATACGTCGTCCCGGCGACCCCCAGTCTCTCCCAGCAGAAGGAGAGTCTGCTTGCAGAGGGCTCCAATCCTCCGTTTGCCACAGGCGACAATAGCC
>CAZKPU010000003.1:11101-23110 GCA_964554715.1 uncultured Thermotogae bacterium
CGGATCTCTCTGATCGGGAGGGCTCCCTGAGTTTCAACGGGTTCTTCCTCGGCCGGTTCGAGGCAGATCGCCGACTCGGCCGGCAGCAACAGGGTGATCTGCATGAAGAAAAGGTTGATCGACAACGGTTGGAATCGCCGAATTATGTAGGTGCGGTATCCCGGCGAGCTGACCAGGACTTCTTGCAGGTCGGCCAGTCGGTGGGGTGGCTGCGAAGCGGGAGGGAAGATGAACTCCGTAGAGATTTGCGAAGCATCGATCGGCACCCCCGTTTCGCAATCGGTCACATCGCCGAGAACGAACGCGGAGAAGCCGGCTAGGAAGGGGATCTCGTATTCGATCCCTTGATCGGTCTCGGTCCCCCCGGGGATCTGATACGGCGAGTCCGGAATCTCGTCGCTCGGAGGCGTGCGCTCCGTGATCACCAACTCCACCTCGAGCCGAACTTGCAGCTCATGGGCCGCCGTTGCCGTGAACACCAAAAGCACGGTCTGATCGTGAAACCCCAACGGTACGCTGGGAGTGTGAATCGTCGCATGCGTCGACACAGAGCCGTAACCGGATGCCGGGACAAGCGAGACCCAAGAAGGCAACTGCCCGGCACCGATGACCACACCGTAGTCGGCCGGGGAGACGGTGGCCGTCAGCTCGAGGGTTGCTGAACTCCCCCCATGGACCTCGCATCGAATCCGGTGATCCGAGATCTGTTCGCATGCTCCTTGGCCGGCGACGAGCTGCCCCGAGAAGCAAAGCGAGAGGTTCTGCGCCGAAGAGACGAGACCCGTAATGCATAGCGTGGTCAGCAAGAGTAAGACTGTCATCCATTGCCGTCTGTGCATATCCGTCGCCTCCTGGTGCTTCAACAAGGAAACCGGGCGCGATGATTGCGGCATACAACAGGATGGATTACGTGTCCATCCATCCTATCACCCTGATGTTCGCGGGCGCAAAGCGATGGTGCTGCTCGCTTCATGCTAAGCTGAATCGGACAGAGGTGATCCACGTGAAATCAGCCGATGATGGCAAACATGTTCGACCGAAGCTGCAACTGCTTGCGCCGGAGCAGAGGGAAGCGGTGCATCGCTACTCCGTCGAGATCTTGGAGAAAACTGGCGTACGCGTTGAGTCCGACACGGCCCTGGAGTCCTTCCGCCGGTCAGGGGCGGCAGAGATCCACGGTGATGTCGTCTGCATTCAGGAGCAACTCATCGATCACGCCATCCACGCCGCTCCTGCGAGTCTTGAAGTCTTCGATCGCGACGGCGACACCGCCTTTCACTTGGGGAAGAGGCAAGGGGACGAAACCTACTTCGGGATCGGCGTCACGAACATGTACTTCCAGGAAGTGGAAGACGGTCGCATCGAACCGTTCACCCGGCAGCACATGCAGCAGGGCACGAAGCTCGGCGACCTGTTGGGAAACTGCGACATGATCTCCACGCTCGGAATCGCATCGGATGTCTCGGCGGACAAGGTGGATCTCTACGGTGTGCTCGACATGTACGCCAACACCTCGAAGCCGCTGGTCCTTCTGATTCTGGAGAGCCGCAACATCCAACCGGTATTCGAGCTGCTGTCGCGGCTTCACGGAGACCTTGCCGAGAAGCCGTTCTGCATGCTCTACGTGAACCCGGTCACACCACTGGTGCTGAATGAGGCGACCACCGACAAGATGGTCGCCGCGCTCCAAGCGGGGATCCCCGTGATGTTCTCGAACTACAGCATGTACGGCGCATCGACCCCCGCCGCCGAGAGCGGCTCGCTGGCGCTGTTGAACGCAGAGCTTCTCGCCGGGCTGGTCTTCGGCCAACTGATTCGGGAAGGAAGCGGCATCATCCTGGGAAGTCTGCCGGCGGCGTTCGACATGCGGACGTCGCAGAGCTGCTACACCCCGACCTCGTACCTGCTGAACCTTGCGTGTGCCGAGATGATGGACTTCTACGGACTTCCCCATTGTGGCACATCGGGAAGTGGAAACGGATGGGGCGCCGATCTATCGGCATCAGGAGATCTGTGGATGAACCATCTCACGTCGTGCATCGGCAAGATCGGCTGTGCGCCGTTCGTGGGCGGAAACTTCGACTCGAAGGTGTTCTCTCCGGGGACAGCCGTCTTGTCGGACTTCATCATCGGCGAAGCAAAGGAGTTTTCGAAGGGGTTCCCGCTAAGCGACGAGGCCGTCGACGTGGCGGGGATCGCAGCGGTCGGTCATGGCGGGCACTACCTCACATCGAAACGGACGCTGGCGTCTCTCGAACGGTGGCGGAAGGCGAAGCCTCTGTGGCCGCCGCTCAACCTGGAGTCGTGGACCAAGCGGTCCAACCCCCGTCCCGAGACGTTTGTCGCCGAGCGCACACGGGAGCTGTATACGCAGGCCGTGAAGGAGGCCGCCCGGAATCTAGACAGCATCGAGAGAGGGGAGAAGCTCATCGCTCAGCTGAAGTCGGGCTGAGACGGTCGACCGGATCAGTACGTTAGATGCTTGATCTCTTCGCCCTTCTCCCCGACCTTGCTCATCGCATCGATCCCGATCTGGAGATGGATGTCCGCCCAGTCCGCCGTCACTTGTCGATCCGATTCCTCGGTCTTGATGCCGTCGGGGGCGATCGGAACATCGGACACAAGCAGAAGGGCTCCACGGGCGATCGCGTTGTGGTGGCCGACGATGAACAGGGTGGCTGTCTCCATATCGATCGCGATGCAGGTCATCTGCCGGAGGCGTTCGCGAAACCGCTGATCATGCTCCCACACGCGGCGGTTGGTCGTGTAGACCACTCCGGTTCGGTACTCGTAGCCGTGCTTCACGATCTTGTCGGACACAAACTTGTGCAGCTTGAACGACGGAAGAGCCGGCACTTCGGGCGGGAAGTAGTCATCGCTGGTTCCTTCTCCCCGGATAGCCGCAATCGGCAGAATGAAGTGGCCGATATCGCTCGATGCCTTCAGGCCACCGCACTTGCCGAGGAAGAGGACACCGCGCGGGTGAACCGCACTCAGCAGGTCCATGACGGTGGCCGCGTTGGCCGATCCCATACCGAAGTTGACAATGGTCAGTCCGTCCCGGTTCGTGGCGGCCTGCATCGGCTTGTCTTCTCCACAGATGTTGCAGCCGAACTTCTCGGCAAAGTGTTCGAGGTAGTTCTGGAAGTTGGTCAGCAAGATGTACGGACCGAAACGATCCAACGGCATCCCTGTGTAACGCGGCAGCCAGTTCTTGGCGATCTGCAGTCGGCTCACCATTTGGTTTCCCCCGGTTCCCTTTTCACAATCCGAGCGGCACTCGGACGCGTTCCTCGGCACTGTGGCTCACAGGGCTTGGAACCCACAATCAGGTCCCCCCCACTCCATACTAGGCGGGAGAAGCCAACAATCAACCCTTGTCGCGCCGGTGCCTTGAATTCGTTGGTAGCGCCGCATGCGATCCTTGAGCATTTACACGCCCGTGGATACCGTTACCCCAACAGACTGGAGGGCTGCCATGGAATGGGTCGTGTTGTCCGCATTGCGAGAGGCGGCTGAGACGCCGGATGTCGTCGCTGCGCTGGATCGGGTGATTGCCGATCGCACAGATGTTCACGTGTTCGATATCGATCTGACCGCCGCAGAGGTGGGGCCCTGTTTGGCGTGCGGCCGGTGCAACGAAGCGGGGCGATGCGTTCTTCACGATGCGATGACCGAGATCTTGCCGCGGATCGCGTCGTGTGATGGCCTTGTGCTTACCACGCCGATCGTGTTCGGCGTGCATCATCCTCTGATGAAGAAGGCGGTCGACCGTTTCATGCCGCTCGGCGGAAGTCTGTTCACGGTGCGCGGGGGTGAGATGCACCACGCCCCGCGGTACGGCAAGCGGTTCGCGCTGCTTGGCATCGGGGTGCTCGAGGCCGGATCTACGACGGGAGAAGCGGAAACGTTCCGAGAACTGATCGCCCGCCACGCCGTCAACCTTGCATGCTCACGTCAGGCGGCGGTCGTACTCGGAAACGGCGAGCGCACGGAGGACGCGGAGCGCTCCATCCGCTCGGGCCTCGAGGCGCTGAGGGTGGGGCGGTGACGGTCGCGCTGTTCGTCGGTTCACCTCGTGTCGGTTCCAATACCCGCTCGATGGCGGCGTACCTGAAGGCACGGCTCGAAGAGCGAGGCGAGGACGTCGTCGTGCTCGATGTGAAGGCGCCCCGTCTTGACGAAGACACGCTCGTTCCCCGGTCGATCGAGGCGCTGCGTGAAGCCGATTCGGTCGTATTGATGACGCCTGTGTACCTTGACCTTCCGCCGCACGTGGCGTTGGCGTGGCTGCGTGCCGTGTGGGAGAAGCGAGAGAAGCTGGAAGGCGTAGCGCCGGCGGTTTACGGCATCAGCCACTCCGGCTACTTCGAGCCGGTGCACAAGCGAGTCTCGCTCGAGGCGATGGAACACTTCGCACGGCGGATGGACTGGCCATGGCATGGAGCTTTGGCGTTCGGTGGGACCTCGCCGATCGATGGCAAGCCTCTCGAACAGGCCGGACCGTTCTCGAAGAAGATCCGACCGGCGCTCGACCGCCTCGCCGAACTCATTGCCGGCAAGCAACCGGTTCCCGCCGACCTGGTCCGAAGCGCCTGGAAACGCCCGATTCCGCTACCGACCCGACTTGTTGTGTGGGTGATGAACGCGGCGCTCCGCAGGAGATAGGTAGATCATCTCTCTGCCGCCAACGAGGCCAGGTTCACCCAATCGTTGTCCGGCGAGCGACATCCGCCACGGTGCAACGCTTCCGGGCATGTTCCGTCTCGCATGTGCTCCTTTAGACGACACGCATGGGCTTCTTCTGCTTCACACCTCTGGTATGCTCTTCTGTAGGGAGGGCTCATGAACAGGCTGGCTGCACTCGTCGTTGTGGTTGTCTTCCTCGTCGGCTTCCCGGTTGGTGCGGATGAATGGTTAGAGTGCGCCTCCATTCCGCTTCCTCAGATCGAGTGGTTGGCGTGTACCGATGAAGACGATGACGAAGACGATCCCGCAAAAGAAGCTCATGTGATTCGTGGTGTGGATGAGCAAGGCGCGTACTACGGAGCCGCGTGGACCAGCACCGGGCCTGTGGATTTCGATCTGAACGGCCTTCATCGATTTCACAGAGAGGGTACGGAAGCGTTCGAACTGGTCCTCTCCGCAAGTGAATCGATCGACGTTGGGCTCTGGATCGGCGTCGGCGGCGAGGACAACTGCTGTGGCCGGAACACGAGGTATGTGGTGTGTCATGACACGCTCAGCGTTGGAACACACCCAAGCTCGTTCACCGTTCGATACTCATCCTTCTATGAAGATCCTTATGGTCCCTGTGACGAGCCACTCGGCCCGAAGGCGTTGGAAGAGATGTTCTCCATTATCCTGTGGCCGGAGGCGCCACAGGGAGAGCTGCGGATTTATGGTGTTGGGCTTTGCAGTAACCGTGTTGACGACCTGGTTTCCGCTCATCAAGAGGAGGCTGCGGCTTGGACAGGCCCTGTGATCGACAACTTCACCGATGGCGATGGAACCTCTCTCGGCGGCACAGCTTGGATGCTGGACCGGAACGCGGACATCGAACGTGCGAGTGACGGGATGATGGCTCTGCATTTGGTCAATCCGGGATCGGGCGTCGCCGAGGCCGAACTTGCGCTGGATGGGTTCGATCTCAGCCGGTTCGACGGCCTGTATGTGGTTGCCCACGGAACGCTGTGGGGGCAGTTGGTGTGTACGATGGAGGTAGAAGGACCCGAAGGGATGGACTCTCTTGAGGGAGCGGCGATGTTCCTGAACGAACCGATCCGCGAGTTTCGCTTCCCCTTTTCCGGCCAAATCGATCGCGCGACGCAGAAAGGATCGGCGCTGCAACTCTCCCTGCTTTCCACCTACGGCGCGGCCGAGGCGACGGTGGTTGAAGTGGGGTTCTATGACAGGCAGATGGAGATGCATCCGCTCGCCGAAGCCGTTGTGTGGATTACCCCGCTGCCGCCCACCGATCCATCCGTCGTGTCGGCTGCGGCGGAGCTGACGCCGACGGATGCATTGACGCTTGTCGGAAATCCATTCACCCTGAGGTTTCCCAACCGATCCGGGTGGGAGAACGCTCGCTCGGTCTGGGACATGCAACATTGGGAGGAGCGGATCTACTTAGCTCACGGCGACATGCACAGCAACGCCGGCCCGACCGATGTGTGGTACTTCGACCTTTCCCGAGGGGCCTTCATCAAGGAAGGAACGATCGATGAAGAGGGAATCCGCCGCTTCGCACCGTCGGGAAGCACGTTATTCATTCCGGGCGGAGATGCAAGAGAGCCGAACTCGCCCAGGGAATGGGAACTCGGCAACATCTACCGCCTTGCCGAGGACGGCTGGCAGAAGCAGAGGACGGTTCCGTGGGCGTATCACGTGTGGGATGTGCTGCAGGCAGGAGATGAGCTCTTGGTCTGCGGCGACGGATCGCAGGCGTGGGCGGAGGGTGGCGACGGTCCGTACGCCTTCATCCATGTGTCGAAAGACGATGGAGAGACCTGGCGGCTCGAGTATCCTTCCTCGTGCAACAAGATCGAGAGGCTGTTTTCTGTGGCCGGATCTGTCTATGCGTCAGCTGCGTATCCGTCCGGGGTTCTTGAAGGGACAGAGAGAGGTTTTGCCTGGCTGGATATTGCTCCGTTCCCGAACGTCCCGGAGTTCACCGAGCGCCAGATCGCGGAGTCGAACGCACCGAACCTCCCTCCCGAGTGGCAAGGACGGCCTCGGGCCCTGGTTCGGATCAACCGGCTGGAGCTTTGGCAAGATGGAGTCCTCTACATCGGATCCTTTCCGGGAACGGAAGATCCCATTGCATCGAACACCCCACGATCGTTCCCGGATTCGGTGGGGATCTTCCACGCAACCAACATCGGCGCAGGAGCGATCGAGCGGCTGCAATTCATCCCCGACGGGTTGATTCCGATTGACCTTGTGGTGTGCGAAACAGCCGCGTATGTGCTCGCCATCTCGGGCGACCCCACTTCGAATCACGCCGCTGTCTTCCGGGGAGATGTGTCCGGGGTGTGGCACCTGATTTTCTCCACCGACATGCTGCCTGCGAAGGCCTACTCGTTCGAGATCGCCGACGGGTATGTCTACCTGGGATTGGGCGGACCGAATGAGTTCAGCGGCAACGTCTATCGAGCTTCCTTGCCCGATGAATAGGACTGCATCCGGCATGCAAGGCGTACCCGCTACGGAGCTACGGTAGTGAGGCGATGAACTCGCTTACCAGCGTCAGCTGCGCCTTCTCATGTTTCCATGAGTTGCCGCCATGCTGGAGCCAAAACGGATCCGCCGTGGTGACGACGACCAGGTCGAGTTCATCCGCAAGCACGATCAACTGGCCGCCATGCCCCCATGCGAAGCTGACGTGATGCTCCCCTGCTTGGGCTGACCACCACTGGTATCCGTATCCGATGTTGCGGAATCGGCCGATGTTGTCCCACGCGTTCTGCGAGATCGTTTGCAGAGACTGCAGGACCCATCCTTCGGGAACGATCTGGCTCCCCGCATACGTTCCGTCGTTCAGGTACAGCAGACCGAAGCGGGCCATGTCGCGTGCTGTGAGGTGCAGATCGCCGCATCCGTTGTTGTGGCCTTCGGCATCCGTTCCCCATTCACCGGGTTCGATCCCCAAGGGTCCGAAGAGGTTCTCCTGAGCGTAGGCTTTGAGGCTCATGCCGCTTACGCGCGAGACGATGATCCCCAACCAGTTAGAGGAAAGGTTGCTGTACTGAAACCTCGTGCCGGGATCGGCGGTCAGCGGAAACGCCTCGATCAACGGTACGTAGTACCCCGACAGAAGCCCTGCCCAAAGGTCGTCGTTCGTCTCCTCCCATGGATAGCCGCTGCGCATCCCCAGGAGCTGCCCGATCGAGACCTGCAGCTTGCGTGGATCGGAGATCTGATCCGCAACCTCGGGGAAGAATTCGAGCATGGCTTGATCAACGCCCGACAGAAGCTCTTGCTCGATGGCGATGCCGACCAGCGCCGATGTGAAGCTCTTCGTCACCGACTGGATCCGGTCCTTCCTGTCGATCGCGCCTTCGTGGAAGTAGTCCTCGGCGACGAGCGATCCGTTCTTGACGACGAGCAAGCTGTGGATCGTATCGAGCCGGGCTGCGTTGTAGAAAAGCTCCGCGACCGGCATCGGATCGAGCCCTTCCGCCTCGGGGGTCGAGATCTCCCAGCCATCGCCGAGCGAAATCGGCGTATAGATCACGGCCTGAAGATCCTCATCCGATGGCACGCACGCGGAAAAAACCAACAGCGAAAGGGCGGCAAGAATTGTGAGCTTCAGCAAGGCTGAAAGAGGATGCTTCATCGATCGAACCTCCCCGGGACGATGGAACCATCCTAACTCAACCCAACGAGTTCAGGGAATCCTCGCTCCAGCAGCAAACCGGATCGGCTTGGCGCAGAGCGAAGGCCCCCTTATCCTGAACGGAAGCTCGAGTCCTTGCAAAGGGATCGTCTCATGGGCGCGGCGGATGCCTGCGAAGTGGTTTCCTCCAGGGATTGTTTGCGTGGTCGCAGGAGGGCGTGGTGGCAGATGTCATCGGACCAAGGGAGGAGGATGTGACGCCGGAGAACTCAATCTTTCGAAGCCGGGAAGCCGAAGCGCGGCTGATGGAGATCTATGACAAGCTTCTCGCGCGGTGGCCCGTGCCGTATGAGGAGAGCGACCTTTCCACATCCTACGGGACGGTTCATGTCATCGTCAGCGGTCCGGAGGATGCCGAGCCGGCTCTCCTGTTGCACGCCTCGGGGATGTCGGCTACATCCTGGGCGTGGAATGTGGAAGCGCTCGCTAATTACAGAACCTATGCGATCGATCACATCGGCGAGGTCAACAAGAGCCGCCTGGCCGATGTCGACCGCTTCCCGAAGACCCCGGAAGAGATCTCCGGTCTGTATGCGGAAATCGCCGCTCTTCTTGGGGTTGTGCGCTCGGTCCTTGTTGCCGGGTCCAATGGTGGATATGTAGCGATGACCTACGCGATCCGATATCCGGAGCGTGTCTCGGCGCTCATCCTTACCGGCCCGATGGGGCTCAGCCCACCCAAGATGCAGATGGGTTTGCGGCTATTGGCTGCTCAGTTCATCCATCTGAGACGTGTGGAGCAGAGAACCCTCGACTGGGTCCTGGGAACCTCAGCGGCGGTCCGGGAGCCGTTCGGGGAGTGGTTCTCGCTGATGATGCGGGGATCGTTTCCACACGTTGTGCCCCCCAAGGGGATCCCGGCGGAACAGCTCGCGACGATCGAAGTCCCCGTGCTGCTTTTCCTGGGAACGGCGGACAACCTTGTCGGCAGCGCTGCGCGAGCGTCCGAAGCGGCATCCGTGATGCCGGGAGCGGAAGTCAGGATCGTCGACAGTTCCCACTTGGTCAATGTCGAGGCCGCCGAGGAAGTCAACCGGGGGATCGCTGAGTTCTCGGCTGAGTGATCCTTCGCCGTGTACGGCCGTATCCACAAGAGCGGCGGGAATCCGTCTCGTTCGCGACTTCACGGATGACTGCAGGATCGGTACCCTGATCGTGTGGAACGGGCGATGTCGAACGCTTGAGGCCGCTTCGCCGATACGGAAGCGATGACAACGAGATGTGGCCACCCAACCTTCTGCGGCGGCACGAGGCGGTCGCCATCGAATCGCTACGCCCGCATCCGACTGACCAGAAGATGCGTGGGGACTGTACCCAGGGAGGTGTTGCCTGATGACGCGCGTGTTGCTCCCGATTCTTCTTCTTGGCGCTGTGGCTGCCCTTGGAGTGGTTTCGGGGCTCGTTGTCGAGCCGTATGCGCCGGTGCCGTGCTGTTCGCCAACGGGCAGTTTCCAGACGACGTTTGCGATGATCGGTTCGGAGATCGTGGTTGTGTCCGACGAGGCATCTGCTGCGGACAAGCAGGCGATCGGGAAGCTGGAGATCGAGCTCGATGAGCTTCGTCAGCGTCTTCAGATTCCCGGCCTTTCGGCCGCCGTCGTGAAAGATCAAGACGTTCTCTGGGCGCGGGGGTTCGGATGTGCGGATATCGCTTCGGGCACACCGGCAACGCCCCACACGCCGTACAGTCTTGCTTCTCTGACCAAGCCCTTCGGGGCAACGATCCTCCTGCAGTTGGTCGAAGAAGGCGCTGTCGATCTTGACGACCCGGTGGCGGACTATGGAATCACGCTGGAAAGCCGCGGCACGATCCGGGTGAAGCACCTTCTATCGCATACGTCCGAAGGGATGCCCGGAAACCGCTACAGTTACAACGGCAACCGCTTCGGACTGATCGATGAAGTGATCCGGCAGGCTTCCGGAACATCGTTTCGGGATTTGCTGATCGAGCGGATCGTTGAACCCCTCGGGATGGCGGATACGCTTCCGATGCCGGTTGGGGATCACCTTGCGGCCTACGAGGCGGGAGAGGGCGATCCGCAGTTCCAGGATGCGTGGGATCGTCTGGCCACACCGTATTGGCTCGTTCGTGAGTACGGGAACGTTCTTGGGAGCTACGCACGGTACTTCGGTTCGGCGGCCGGTCTGATCTCGTCGGTTCTCGATTACGCCACGTTCGACGCGGCGATCGATCGAAACGAGCTGATCCGTGCGGAAAGCAGGCAGCTTGCTTGGACCCCGTTCCGCTCGAACCGAGGAAGAGAACTCCCCTACGGATACGGATGGTTTGTTCAACAGAAGAATGGGCTTCGATACATCTGGCATTACGGGTACTGGGACTGCACATCCACACTGATCGTCAAGGTTCCCGAACGCGGACTCACCTTCCTGCTGTTTGCCAACTCCGACCGGCTGAGCAGTCCATTCCATCTGGGAGCCAGCGCAAACGTGCGTCGATCACCCGCGGCACGAGCGTTCCTGGATATCTTCGTGGAGTAGGGCCGCACCCGGAGGGGCGGGAACGGGCCGACGGGCTGCTGGGGGATGTCCTAGGCAAAGGGGCTCTCAGTTACGACGCGCCGTGCTGTCTCTTCTCCGTCCCGCATCCACCGGACCATATCGGCGGGATCAAACCGAAGGGAGTTGTCGGTAAGCCTTGCCTTGGGTCTGAGGCCCCTCACGATTTTCTCCACCCTACACATCCCCCCGAACAGCGAAGCGAACTCGTCCCTTCCGAGGATCGTCTCGATCTCCTCCAGCGCAGCCGGATTCCCGCGAAACGCATCGCGAAGCGCTCTTCGCACTTGTACGGCGATGCAGACCTGGTTGGCCATTTCCAGATCATTGTGTCGCGTCTCGTCCCAAAGGATGGCAATCGTTCGTCGCAGGATCTGATCGGCACGAGACAGCGGAGTTGTCAGCGGGCTCACGCCGCCGGGATCGAGGTAGATGGGAACAATCGTCTCGGCCCCGAGTCCGACCGCCCGCTCAAACGGTACGACATCGCGGACCCCTCCGTCATAACAGAGATCTCCGTCAATGACGGTCCCCTCCATGAACACGGGGATGCTCGATGAAGCGCGCATGGCATCAATGAATCCCCGATGCGTCATGGTGGGATCCTTCGGCGACGCGAGCACCTTGCGTCCGGTTCGGAAGTTCACGTAGACCACGTAACAGTCAGGAGCGGCGTCGCTTTGAAGCCACTCGAACCAACTCGGGAGGAACCGTTGGTGCAGCAAAGAATGCAGTGGATCGGATGCGTGAAGACTATCCTGGCGTCGAAGCATGTGATGAACCCGCCGTCTGCGGACGATCTGCTCGGTTCGCACCTGCGAAAAAAGCTCCACAAGCGTCTCGAGAGCCGCGCGTCCCATCGGATCGGGGGCAGCCATGACAGAAGCAAGCGGTGCGATGAGACTGCCGACCGATGTGCCTCCTACGATAGAGAACCAGCCGGTCCGGCGGTAGCGTTCGAAGAGGTTGCGGATCACCCCGACCGCGAACGCGCCCTTTGCTCCTCCTCCTGAGATCACGAGTGCAGCGCGTCTTGTCATGATGCCTCACCGGCAGGGTAGCGGGAGATCCGAGAGTTCGCAACGCTCACAGAT
>CAZKPU010000003.1:23120-24744 GCA_964554715.1 uncultured Thermotogae bacterium
GCCCGAAAGAAGGAGATCGGGGCTTTGGCTGCTTCCACCGGACGGTGGTCTCCTGCTATGCTCCGATGCAAGAGGACACTGGAGCGCGAAGCGCACGAATCTGTGGCGAAGGGAACGACCGGCGCTGTTGTTCATGCGTTGGGGGAGGTGTCCGCATGACCCGTCTTGCACGGAGACTCCTTGCTGCTTCTTGGATTTCGCTTCTGGCTGCTGGGCTATGCTCAGCGGATGTGTCGGCACAACGGAATGTGGGTGCTTGTTGCTTCCGCGACGGATCGTGCAACATCACGACGGCCGAAGAGTGCAGCGCTAAAGGTGGAACCTTTCTTGGGCTGAACACATCTTGTGACGCGTGTACACCCCAGTGCAATGACGGGAACCCGTGCACCGTCGATCACTGGGATGGAATGCGATGTGTCTATACACCCATGGACTGCGACGACGATGATCCCTGCACGGTCGATAGCTGCATCATGGGCCGATGTAGGCACGAGCCGATTGCATGTGATGATGGGAATCCCTGCACCACGGATGTGTGCGTGAGTGGTGAGTGTGCACACCTGCAAATCCTATGCAGTGACGGAGATCCATGTACGACAGACTCCTGTGTCGGAGGGGATTGCGTCTATGCGCCGCTGGACTGCGATGATGATGACCCCTGCACCACGGATGTGTGCGTGAGCGGTGAGTGTGCACACCTGCAAATCCTATGCAGTGACGGGGACCCGTGCACGACAGACTCCTGTGTCGAAGGGGATTGCGTCTATGCGCCGCTGGACTGCGATGATGACAACCCGACGACTGCGGATGCATGTGTCGATGGTGGATGCCGGCATACACCTATCGATGAACCAAGCTTCGACTCGGATGCCGCAGTGTCGCCGATTGTCTGGTACCTGGACGAAGGGCCATGGGGAGAGAACGAGATCAAGCTCCACGCAGCGCTTTGCGCCGGGGCGGCACGCTCGGCAGTGCAGTTCAGGGCGTTGATGTACGAGGATGGACAGATCCGTGAGATTGAGAAGCTGCTGTCACGGCTGCCCGACGGGAACAAGCCCGATCTCATCCTCTGCAGCCGGAAAACGATCCGTGAGATCCACCCTTCCGTTGCGGAAGGGATCCACTTCTTTGACACCGACGTTCTTGGTCAACACGCTGGCGAAGGGGGACGGGTGGGAATCGCCGGCCCTCGTGCGGATTGGGTGTCTCCCGATGCGGACGTCGAGGCGCCTCTTGTCGGCCTGCAGACGCTTGGCGATGGCTTGTGGAATCTCGCCATGCTTCCCGATCCTCTAGACGCGCTCGAGGCACTCGTCGCCGCGCGAGCCGAAGCGATCCAAGCCGCCGGATCTACCTCCGACGAGCCCCATGCCGGGCATCCCGTGCTGTCGGATTGCGACCGTGTTGTCAGGTGTAGATGGATTGAGTGCCGGACTGTTTGAGGCTTGCTGCGCCGGGGAAGGTCTCGATCTTGGGGATGCGGGCACTCGTCTTGTTGTGCCCACGAGAGAAGCGGCGATGCCGGAAGGGGCGCAAGCTGAGGGAGATGCGCGGCCGGAGAGCTGGACCATTCGCTGGCTCCTGCGTACCCATGCTGCGGACCTTGAGCGGGATGAGACATGGC
>CAZKPU010000003.1:24754-44220 GCA_964554715.1 uncultured Thermotogae bacterium
CAGATGCTCTCAATGGCAGACCAGCTTTTTGATCACCTTGAGGAAGGCGAACAGATCCTCATCGACGCTTTCCGGCAGTGGCTGAGCATCAACGGACACGTCGACGCCGCCGAAAGGATCGGTGACCGCCAACCGCTCTCGGAGGACATCAATGGCTACGCGGCGCGCTACGTGTGGTTCCGGGAGAGCCTGAAGCAGGCACTCCCCACCGAGCTGCCGTGGTGGCTCTTGTGGGCTCCCGAAAGCGCGATGGAGTCGGTAGGGGCCAGATCGATTCCCTCTGCGGATCAAGCGTTATTGATTATCAGCCGGCTTGACCCTGATTCCGGTGAGTTGATCATCGACTTCCTCGAGGACTGAGACCTGTCTCCGACGCTTGGCGATCGTCAACCGCATGCAGCGGCTCTCTGCTCACGCGATTGGCCGTATAAGGAGGTTCCTGTGAAGCGCATCTTACTCGTGACAGGGTTAGCGGTATGCATCGTGACATGTGTCGTGGCGGCAGCGCCGGAAGATGGGTTCGGCGTCATGATCGGCGCGGGGCTTGCCGGCAGCCTGTCGTTCTTCGAGATCGGAGTGATCTTACCGAAGATCAACGACAAGGTCTTCGTGGACATCAAGCTGCGCTGGATGAGTTCGATCACGTGGGTCACATTCGTCCACATGGAGACGTCGGAGACGGTGTCGTTTCACCCGGTGGTCGTTGGAGCCGTTGTCAGTGTCGGTACGATCGGCCCTCTCATCAACGATGCGTTCCGTGTGTATGGAGGAAGCGACCTTCTGCTGGGCTACTCTTTCACACCGTACGACAGCCTTGCCTACGGCATCGGCAATCTGATCCCGCGGAACCTCACGTTTGGCGTTTGGGGGCACTTCGGCTTCGACTACTTCACCTCCGACACAACCTCGATCTACATCCAATCCGGAGGTGGGTTCAAGAGCCTTCTCGTGGAGGACAAGACGGACGCCTACGCCGTTGCGAGCAGCTGGCTCGGAAGCGGCTTCGGCATCGAGATGGGATCGCGGTTCGGCTGGTAGGCGGGGCAAAGCGGCACAGGATCCGTCTCGCACGCAACATCGTTCGCGAGATGCTCGCGGTAGATCACTCGACGGTGACAGCCGGGTCCTCTTGACCGGAAGGCGATGAACTGAGCTTCTCACGGTCCGCTGTCCGCCATGGAAGGCAATCCAGAAGGCGTTTCAGGAAGGTGGCAAGATGCGCTGAGAGTCCACCGGCTTGGGATGAGGATCAGATCTGATGGAAGGTCATCAGGTTCCCGTCGGGATCGGCGAGCGAGAACTGTCGAAGTCCCCATGGGGCATTCCAAATCGGTTCGAGGATGCTCGCGCCTTCTGCACTAACTCTCTTGTGATAGGCATCGACGTCGTTGACGCCGATGTAGACCGAGATCGGTCCCGGCTGCCCCGCTCTGGGGGTAATCTTCTCGAGCAGGCATCGATCGTTGCGATCCGCTGCCGTTCCTGCTGTGGGTGTTTCTGCGATCATGATTGTGGCGCCGCCCAGCTTCAGGATGCAGAAATCCGCAGGCGGCGCGTCTGGCTGCCGGTACGCCAGATCGAATCCGAGAATCTTGACATAGTGCGTGATCAATCGCTCCACATCGTCACTCCAGTAGTGAATTTGGATCGGCATGATCCGCCCCCTTCCCGATCGAAACCGACCGGAAACCTTCGTCGAAGCCAGTCTAGCCTGCGGTTCCGCAGCAGGCGAGTTCCGCCGCATGCGGATAGCGGGTAGGATACAGGCGGGACGGACCTGAGGTGTGAGTTGCTCCTTCGCGAAGGTGGGTATGCACAGAAAATCCGGCTTGTGGATTAAGAGTGTTACGATCGTGGCCTTTGCTTGGGGCCTGTTGCTGATCACGTTTCTCCTGCCTCAGATTCGTCTGGATGGCGGGTTCGCGCGGTGGTTGGTTCGTCTGACGCTCACCGCCGGCGTTCCGGGTGCGATCGCGTTCGGTCTTGCAGGCGTGGCAGTGCTGACGGCCCGCGCCGGGGTTCACTGGAAGCGTCTTCTTCAGCAGATTGGGGTTCACGTTGCGGTGCTGGCCGTGCTGTTGGGAGGAGGCGCTCTTGTCAATGAGCGAGTGATCAAGCCTGCACTGGCAGTCCCTCGCCCCAACATCGTGCGGTTGGCCGAGGAAGAAGCGCTCGGCGTGACCGCCGAGCAGTTCTACGCATCCATGAATCAGCAACAGCGCCGAGGCTACCTTCGCCAGGTGCTGATGGATCCCGCCTTTCACTCAATCGCGTTGGATGCGGCCGTGCGGGATCACTGGATCCACGAGACGGGGTACTCGATGCCGTCCGGGCACGCGTTCACGGCGATGCTGCTTGCGGGCTACTTCCTTGGAGTGGGATCGGAGCTTGTCGGGCGATGGCGCCGCAAGCTCTTGTACATCCTCCCTGTGTGGGCGGTTGCGATCGGCTGCTCGCGGGTGCTGCTTCGCGTCCATCGTCCTGTGGATGTCTTGTTGGGCGGAGGGATCGGGATCTTGCTGGCTGCTGTTGGCGTGTGGTTGTCACGCCGCCTGCTTCTCGAACAAGGGAGTCGAGAGCGTGCGAACACTCCTTGAGCCGGTCATGCTCACAGCCTGAGAATGTCGCGCACCTCAAGGAAAGGGCGAACAGCCGGCCATGCGACGCCTATACGAGGCTGTTGCGGAGCCTGCGCGTGCCGACTAGGCCCCGAGCTGGGCCGGGAAGCTCTCGATGACCGGTGTGAGGATCATCTGATAGCTCGGCGTGTATGCGTAGTTCATCAACCGGCCGATGTCGAGACCTTGCAGCTCCTGCGCGATCGGATGCGTCCCCAAGTCCAGCTTGACGTACGCTGGATTCTCGGAGGAACCGAGCGGCCTGCTGCTGACAAGCATCTCCGACCGTAGGAGCCTCCCGTTCCGGAGCGTATAGCAATGGATCCGCGACCGTGCAGCGTCGTGCGTCGCAAGCTTGCGGCCCACGAGCGTTAGGATGTGTCGGCGGTCTTCCTCGAGCCGGCAGGCCCTCCACTGGGTTTGATCGTCGAAGTCGATTCGTGCCACGAACTTGGGGTATCCGGCGAACTCAACGCCCAAGTCGCAGGCGATTCGGGTCGTTACCGGAAGGTGACGGATGAAGATGTTCGGTTCGCCATGCTGTCGTCCGAAGATGTTGTCGATGACGGACGCCGCCGTATCCAAGGTAAACGGCACGCTGATGCCCACTTCGTTGTACGGTCCGATGTCGCTGCGGCGGAATTCGTGAGCCGAAATCGATACCAAGCAGCGCCGCGGCGAGACGCGGATGGGGTGCAGACGAGGCGATGGTAGCAGCGCCCTGACCTTCCTGAGGGAAGCGGAAAACACAGCGCTGACGGTGGTCGCTTCTTGGTAGAAGACGGGAACGTAGACCGATCGTTCTCCCCAGGGGACTTCTCGGTGTTCGATCTCTGCGAAGAAACCGTTGTCAAGCACTCGCGGCACCTCCGAGCGGACGATCCTCTGCAGCCTGACAAGATTCGGTGGATCCGTCAAATCGGAATGCCGACCTCAGAGATCGACCCTCTTGTGGCGGGTCCCGTGCGGCTGATGCAGACGGTGCTTCGCCCGGATCCCTCTGCCCGCTATGATCTAGCCGACGAGGCCGTTGATCAGCCTCGCCGGAGGCAGGTGATGGCCGCGTGAAGGGATCATATCGCGGTGCGCGTATCCGCACCGGGGCGTGGAGCCTTTTCCTGATGCTGATGGCATCGTGTCTTTTCTCCTCGTGGTCCGGTCGTGCCCAGGATATCCCGACGGTCGGAGAGAGGTTGATCCGCGCCGAGGAGGCGTTCGCCGAGCGGTACGCCGAAGAGACGATGTGCAGTGCGATCGAGCAATACGAAGACCTCCTGGCTTGGGTTGATCTGTCAGATTTCGAGCGACAAGCGTACGTCCTCAACCGGCTGGCGCAACTGTGCTACGAGGTGACGACCTTCTCCCATGGGGATACGGAAGAGGATCAGGTGTGGTTCGAGCGCGGGATGGCGTTTGGGCTGCGCAGCCTGCGGTTGAACGTGAACTTCACCCGGCTGGAAGACGGAGCCTTTGCCGAGGCTGTCGCTTGCGTCACCGACCCGGCGGCGCTTCTGTGGACGGCCAACAACTGGGGCGGGTTGTGTGGGACAAATCCGATCGAAGGGCTGCTGCAGTCGGGCAAGGTTCGGATGCTGTATGAGAGGTGTGTTACGGTGGAGGAGTCCTACTGGGGGGCCAGTGCCCACAACGCGCTCGGGGCGATGCAAATGGTGTCGCCGCAGGCGTTGGGTGGCGATCCCGAGGCGGCCGTCGCGCATCTGGAGGCGGCGATCTCCCTTGCGCCGGATTATCTGATCAACCGCGTTGTCCGGGCCCAGTACATGGGGTTTTCTTACGACTTCTTCGGCCGGGTCTCCGGCGTCTGCAACGCTGGATTCATCGAGCAGGAACTGGAGGCCGTGCTCGATGCCGAAATCGGCGCGTGGCCGTTTTGGAACCGAGAAGCGAAGAAAGAGGCGGAGGCGCTCCTGGTGAAGCTGTCGGAGATGGTGAAATGAGCTGTCATCGAGGCAGGTGTCTGTGGATCGGAACCGCACTTGCGTGCCTGCTGGCGGCTGCATTCGGCGAGCCGTTGCTGGGTGATGGTTTCCTGCCGGGGATCTCTTGGCAGGATGCGATCTCCGAGCCGGGACTGATCAACGTCGCTCACGCCGGAGCATCGTCGATTGCGCCGCAGAACACGCTTGCCGCGGGCCGCGCGGCGCTTGAGGACGGGGCGCATGTGTGGGGAGTCGATGTCCGGCGAACGCGGGACGGAGTGTTCATCCTGATGCATGACGCGACGCTCGATCGGACGACGGACGCCGAACAGGTCTTCCCGGCGAGAGCCCCGTGGCAGGTGTCCGATTTCACGCTGTCGGAGATCCGTCAGCTCGACGCGGGATCGTGGTTTGCCGAGGAGGATCCGTTCGGCCAGATTGCACAAGGAGCCGTCCCGTCGGAGACGGCTGCATCGTTCACCAGCGAGCCGGTGCCGACGCTTCGCGAGGCGCTCGAATTCGTCGCAGACAACCACTGGCTGATCGACATCGAGATCAAGGCGCCATTCGCCGTTGAGCCGGCGGTTGTGGCTGCGGAGCTTTCGTCGCTCATCGAGCAGACACAGACCACGCGTTGCGCTCTGGTCTCGTCGTTCGACCATGGATTCCTTCGCGAGCTTCGGCGGATCGCGCCGGACCTCCCGATCGGCGCCCTTGCACTTCTTCCCCCGGCCGGGGGCTTTGAGGCGCTGGACGCTGCCGGAATCGGCGTCCTCCTGTGGACGTACAACCGTGCGAGCCAATGGGAACATGCCTTCGAGGTTACGGCGGCCGCCGAGATCTACACCGACTTCCCGCAGCGCCTTGATACATGGCTTCGGGAGCGAACGCCGTGATGCGCCTCGTCTGCCTCGGGCTTTGCGTTGTCTTGGCTTGTCTTGGATGGAGCCTGTCGGCCCTCGGCTGCGACCGGAAGACCGTTGACGTCGTCGCGTTCGACTCGGGAACGCGCGTTGTGCGTGAAGTCGCCGAGGCCCTCGGCGGAGAAGGCAGAAGCATCCTCGAGGCGTACCCCCGCGGTAGCGAGATCTTCCTCGGGTTCGTCAGTCTATTCTCCGAGGATGTCCGAATTGCGGCCATCGAGTGGGGGATGCGGCGATCTCTTGGCCACGCGGCGGAGCGTGCCGATGATGTGTCGGTAGATGCCCTTGCCAAGGACTGCGTGGCGCACTATCCGGGAACAGAGCGCTACCCGGCGATCGTCGTGGGATCGCCCAACGGCGCGGTGGCGCATCTGGCCTCGCTTCTGGGTGCGCCGTTTCTGACCACCTCATTCGGACTGGCCTTTCGCCATCCGGCGATTGCGCCCGATGATCTCGTGGCCTACCGCCAGACGAGCCTTGCCGTGGCCGAGAGGATCGTTGCCGGCAACCCCGGCGGCGGCTACGAAATCGTCTGCCACTACGACCCGCTGCACGACCGTTCCATGGTGCAAGCCTCCGACTTCATCCGCATCAAGCTGCACCGTCTACCTGCGGTGTACTGTGACTTCATCCGGGATCGGCTTGCCCCGGACGGCACGCTGATCCTGGTCGACTGCACGTACGATTGGCCGCAGATCGCCCTCGGTGAACGGATCTTTCTTCAGATCGGAGGACTAGGTGCTGTCGAAGCCGGGGAGTACCTCGAACGATGGGCGCCCGGATCTACGGCCGAGGTCCGTCGGGAGTCGGAGTGGGGCTGCCCGGAAGAGTTCGCCGTGTCTGTCACGGGCTTCGCGGCCCAGCACGGCATTCCGCTCGTCAAGATCGCACGGGATCATCCTGCGGACTACAGCGAGCTTACCTACGACGCGTACTTGGCCTGCGAAGGCGTACGATCCGGAACGATCTTGATCGATTGCTTCAACCATCAGAATCCGCGTACGAACCTCGTCACCGGCATCCCCGGTCTGTGGTTGCCGTTCAACACTGTCGATGGCCTCGCACTTGTCGAGCGTGCGCTACGAGGCAGGACGTTGGATCGGATCTTCTTCGCACCGCTGCCGTCGTTCGCCCGCAGTCCGGATACCGTTGCGCTCGATACTTGGGCCGAGCATCTCTCGCCCTACGGTTCGATCGAATGGATCGGTGTTCGAACAGAAAGCTACCCCGCCGATCCGCTGGCTCCGTACCGCTTCGTCCGAGACATAACGGAGCTTCGCGAATCCCTCGGACGGGACACCCAGCTACATCTGTCGATCGAGGCGTTCGCCGGTCTCATAACCGCGGGATGACTCCTACACTACGTCCGGAGTTCGGACACGTCACCGGGAGATCACTGGGTGCCCGAGGCGGCGACATCTCTCCGGATTCCGCTGAGGTGAGCCCACACATGCTCCGCCTCACGCCGACACGCCTTGGCGTGGGTCCACGGTTCAGAGAGATCCCGGGTCGGATAGCGCTCCGGAACGGACACGCGTTGCCGCGCTGCGGCCGGGACGCTAAGCACGAACTCAAACAGGCGATCGATTCGATCCAGCGGATTCTCACCATCGATGTCGGGAGGCTCCGGAAGCGTGTCATCGATCCGCGAGGCATACCACCAGATGCAGTTGCCAATGTGCTGCAGCGTTTCATGGAGCGATCGGCGCGTGGGGGACGGCTGCAACTCCCTCCGATCGGAGGGTAGAGGCTCGACAAGGAACCGGATGTCATCCAGGACAAGGCGCACGAACCGGAAGGTGGCGCGAACCTCGTCATCGGACATCACACGGTGATCCACGGAGAAGAGTGCTGCGGCGTTGCCTGATTCCCACACGGGCGCACCGTTCACCCGCGCGACTTCGCGAATCGGGACGGCCTCCGATGCACTTCGGGCAATCTCGGCGGTGCTTGGAGTCAGATCCACGCAGCTGCGGTCTTCGAGCCACGCGGTGTAGCGTTCCAAATGCCGGCGAGCTTCCGGTTCGAGATCCTGATTGACCTTCGTGCAGAAGCAGAAACCCGGAAGGCTTGGAATGTGGGCCATGCAGGCACCTGACTCCGCGACCTCGACATACAGATCCAGAGAGCACGTGGTCTTCGTGTGGTGTGGGTGTTTCCGTGAGCTGGGCATCGTTGACTCCTTCCGGTCGTGATCTTCGATGACTGGGAAGCATACGCGGTCCGCGAATGCGGCAGCAGGCATGGGAAGTCGTGGGACCCGCCTCTGCCGCTCTTATCAAGCTTCTTTCCGCAGAAATCAGAAGCAGGGCAACAGGACGATGTGGCGAGCCCTCGCGTTTCGGCGAGCGCTCGCCACCATCCCGGTTGACGCAGTCCGCTCAGCGGGAAGGACGCCCAAGATACTCCGACGTCAAGCCGACGACGAAGCGAGCCCACTTCCTTGCTCGCAGCTTGCCGTCGAAGATGACATCTAGAGCGGATCTAAGCTGACGCTGGCCGTTCCCGACGCGGTCGATCCGGCTGCGTCTTCCACTTGGACACTGACCTGAGCGGTTCCTCCTTCCGGATACGTCAACTCGAACCGCCGCGTCCCCTGAAGGACCTCGTCGCCTTCCGTTACCGTTTCCCCGTCCGGGCCTGTGACTTCGATGTTCAGCTGGTAGGGCGGTACACCGCCGGAGATCTCCCAGGACACGGCAAGAATGTGACTGTGATCCGCCTCATCGGCCTGCGAAGAGCTTGCCGAGATGCGGATCGAGAGGCCTCCTTCAGCGGGCGCACCCGGCTCGAGGAGCGGTGGATTGAAGTCCGCGTCTCTGTCCGGTCCCCAATCGTAGAGGAACCGCAGCTCCGTCAGCCTTGCCTCCCCAAGCAGCGAACCCTGCGGGAATCGCAGCTGAACCCTGCGGACTCTGGCGCCGTTTTCGCCGAAGGAGACAGGCACGAGAACATCGGTGGGAAGCTGCGGGATCCGGCTGCCGAAAGCCGTCTGGGGAGTGAGCGCCTCGTGGTAATCCTCTCCGTTGGCGGCGTATCGGACCGAGAAGTTCATCGGAACCGTTCCCTCCCATGCAAGGACGATGCCGCGTACCAACAGCGGGTGGTTCTGCAGCAGGTCGATCGTGATTTCGGTTCCTGCCGGTTGGATCTGGTTGATCTCGGAGCTGAGGATCCATTCAACTGTCTGTCCATCGGGGATTTCCCCCCGGCCGATGACGGCGCTCGGACCGGTGACAACAGGGCCTTGCCCGGCCTTCATCGCGAACTCCGCCAGTTCCAGCACCAGCGGTGCGTAGAACCGCTCCCACATCGGATCCTTTGTGGCAAACGGTTCGAACGACTCCGCAGTACCAAACTCTTGTCTGCGGATGTGGAGCCGATCCGGATCGAACAGGGGCGACCCGTTGCTGCGCAGATCGACCCCGAACCCGAGGATCTTCCGCCCGCTGCTCAGCCATTCCGAGCCCGCGGGCGTGTAAGCGATGAGATCATCCAGGCTCGATGTGTCGCGGATGCGTCCCGGCGAGCCGCCGTTTCCATCCAGAATGCTGACCTCGACTCTGACGACGTGTCCCAGTCCGTTCTTGTGAATCGTCATCTCGTTGATCATCATGCTGTGGCTGTGGCCGTTCCAGGTTGCGCTTTCGGCATCGTACTCGCGGATCAGAACGTAGGATCCGGGAGCGGGCGCATTGATCCCGGGCCGGAAATCCGAGTAGTCGAGATCGTCCCAATCGATCCAACGACCCCGTCCGCCAAGAAAGGTCAACCAGCCGAGAATCTCCTCGACCAAGTAGAACGTCCGGATGGCTTCCGTGTTGGTGAGCTGCCAGTCAAGGAGCCATGAGCTGCGCCGATAGCCCGTGCTGTAGGGGATCCTGGCCTCGCGATGCCAATACGAGATCGTCTCCGAACACCACGCCTCGCGATCGAACAGGCTTGGCATGATCGAGGAAAGGGCCTCCAGAATGAGCGCCATGCTGGTTGCTGAGCCGCTGGAGTTCAGCCCCAGCCGGATCTGGTAGAACGGTTTGCCGCCATCGCTGACGCACGACTCGATCGTTCCTACTGTGTCGAGAGCGATGTCCTGAATCCACGTTGCTGCTGGATTCCACGTTGCCGTGTCGTTGAAGCAGAGGCAATCGGGACTGTCGGAGTTGTAGCAGGGGGCAAACACGGCAACACTCGAGCAGACGACCATCACCAGGCAGGCGATTCCGATTCTCATCGCACACCTCCCTCACGTCTTCCCCACTCTATCTCTTCGCGGCAGAGACAAGCCAATGGCAGTCATAACAGCGCGAAACCCTCGCGGAAGATACGTCCGCACACGAGAGGACGGCCTGCCACGGTCGCAGCTGTCTCGGGAAGAGGGCACGACCGGTCCGATGAAACCCATGCCGGTGGCAGGTATGATGCTGCAATGGGAATTGTGCCGTGATGAACCGCGATGCATCGAAGGATCCTACGAACGTTGCCGGCGACGTGCGCGTGCGTGTGGTTCCCCAAGAACGGGAGATCACCGTCCGTCGGAATGCGCTTCTGCTCGACGCACTGCGAGCGGGCCACCTCGACGTCGTGGCCTCCTGTGGCGGGCGGGGAGCCTGTGGACATTGCCGGGTCCGTTTCCTTTCGGAGCCACCCGTGCCGACACAGAGCGATCGGCGGGCGCTCTCCGAGGAGGAACTCGAAGCCGGATGGCGTCTTGCTTGTCAGCACCGCCTCTCGGATTCCGTGGAGGTTTGGGTCGGGTTCCCGTCCACCTCGGCGGCGGACACGAAGCTCAAGTTGGGCGGCCCGGGCCGATCCCGGCCGATGGCTCCCGGCTGTGGCACGTCGGCCGGATACGGAGTTGCTCTGGATCTGGGCACAACGACGCTGGTCGGACACCTGATCGATCTCACCTCGCATGACGTTGTTTCCTCGCTCAACCTTCTCAACAGTCAGATCCCCTACGGCGCGGATGTTGTCGCCCGCATTGCCCATGCAAGCACGCCGGAGGGACAGCGGCATCTTGTGGCGACGCTGCAGCAAGATGTACGCGTGCTTGTCTCGTCGTTGCTCGATGCATCCGGTGTGAAATCACAGGCGCTTACCTCAGGCTGGATCGCCGGGAACCCGACGATGCTCCACTTCCTCACCGGAGCAGATCCCTCGTCGTTGGGACGGGCTCCGTTTGCTCCAAGGTTCAGGGGAGGGCTGTCAATCCCCGCAGCCGATCTCGGGGTCGATGCAGCGCCAGGAACCGTTTTCTCAACCGCGCCGATCGTATCGGGGTTTGTCGGATCGGACGCTGTTTGCGCTGCCGTCTTCGCTGGTTTGGGACACACGGCGAAGACAGTCCTCATGATCGATATCGGTACAAACGCCGAGATCCTGTTGGCCCACGCAGGGCGCCTGTATGCAACGTCCGCGGCTGCAGGTCCGGCGTTCGAAGGTGTTGGCATCTCTTGCGGGGTGCCGGCACGGGCAGGCGCGGTGTTCGCCGTCAAGCCAGCCCGTGGCTTGCAGTTGGAGACCATCGGCGAAACCGAGCCGGCCGGATTCTGCGGGACCGGACTGATCGATCTCGTTGCGGTCCTTCTGGACAGAGGGCTGATCGCGCCGTCGGGGAAGCTCGTGTCCGATCCTGACGCGGAGGCCGCGCTCGCCGTGGAGGTGCAGGGGGACCGCGTGGCTCTCCGGAACACGGACCTGTCCCTCACGCAGAAGGACGTTCGTGTCTTGCAGCTTGCCGTTGGGGCGATGCGCGTCGCGATCCATCAGCTGATGTCGGCTGCCGGGATCACCGGTAGCGATGTGCGAAGCGTGATCGTTACGGGAACGTTCGGCTTCTCACTCAGCCCAGGCTCGATGTGTGCGCTCGGACTGATCGACCCCGGCTGGCAGGACTTGGTGACAACAAGCCCCAACGCAGCCGGTGAAGGCGCTGTGCAATGCCTGCTCAGCAAGGAGGCAAGGGGCAACGTCCAGGAGATCGCGGCAAGAATCCGGTTTGTCGAGCTCGAAACAAGCGAGGCGTTCCAGGATCGCTTCGTTGCGGCTCTCCGATTTCCCGATCCGCTGTTGGGTGAACGTTGCAGCCAGGGACAAGCGAGGGAGACAAGCAGATGAGGAATCTAGAGACGATGTTCGGCAGTGGCCGTGTTCTCCTTGCCGATGGAGCGATGGGGACGCTTGTTGCCGCGCGAGCAGCGAAGCGAGGTCTGGGGAAGTCCATCGATGCTGAAGCCGTGTTGCTTCAAGCACCCGAGATCATCGAGGAGATCCACCACGACTACGTCGAGGCCGGTGCTGATCTGCTATTGACTAGCACGTTCTCGACAACGGCTCGCCACCTCGAGAAGCGCGGAGGCGTAAGCGACATCGAGCCGCTCCTTCGGAGCGACATCGAACCGCTCCTTCGGACGGCCGCACAGTGCGCTCGAACGGCCGCTGGGGAGGAACGGCTTGTATTCGGAGATCTCGGTCCGATCGGGGCGTTCTTCGCGCCGATGGGGAACCTGACGCGGGAGGAAGCCATCGCAAGCTACAAGCGAAGAGCAAGCATCCTGTCCGCGACCGGCCTGATCGACGGGCTCCTGATCGAGACACAGTTCGACCTGCAAGAAGTCGAGTGTGGCATCCTCGGCGTGCGGGAGGCGACCGATCTGCCGCTTGCCGTCACGATGTCGTTCGACCATCACGGGAAGACGATGATGGGCGTGGGTCCGCAAGCGCTCGCGGCGTTGGCGGCGGACAACGCCGTCGAGATGGTCGGTGTCAACTGCGGGAAGTCGCTCCAAGAGTCCCTGGATGCGCTGGGTGAGATTCAAAGCGCCGCGCCGGATCTTCGCTTGTGGGCCAAACCGAACGCCGGCCTCCCGTCGTTGCAGAACGGAGTGGCGCACTACGATCTCGATCCGGCGATCTTCGCCGAGTGGGCGCTTCGTTTTGCCGAACAGGGCGCCTCCGTGTTCGGAGGCTGCTGCGGCACGACGCCCGCACACATCCGGAGTGCGGCACAGGCGCTTACGCAACGGAAACGATAGGTCCAGCCCGTCACACTGGCCGAGGACGGCCGTAGCACCGAACCCATCGATGATCGCTCGTTGATCGGATATCCGGCGTGCCGTCCACAGGAACGTCACTCCGGGGCAGCTCCGACCATCAGCTTCGATGCGATCATGCGCGTGCCGGAGAACAAGCGCAGCGAAGCCGACTCTCTACTTCTGAGAGATCCGGGCGATCAGCCTGTTGCGGGGTCGCCGTAGTCGTCGATGGCCCTCGATTGCGCGTATAGGTTCTCGGCGGGAGTCCCATCCGGGATTTCGCAGCCGGCTCCTGCGATCAGGCGGCCTGTGCCCTGCTGGAGACATCGCGCTACCGCTTCATACACGTCATCGGGGGTGCCGTTGAGCATCACCGCGACCGGATCGACGTTGCCGCACACATCGATCTCCGGAGGCAACGCAGCGACTGCCTTGGGGATGTCGACCATCCAGTCGAGATCGACAATCCGAGGTCCGGCCTCGGAAACGAACGGAAGCAGGTGCGTGATATCGCCACAGATGTGAAGCCGGGGGATGGCTCCTGCATTGCGCACTGCGTCGAAGATCCGGCGCTCGTAAGGAAGCGCGAACTCCTTGTACATCCGTGGCGACACCTGGGAAGCGATCGCATCGCCGAGTCCGATGATGTCCGCTCCGGCATCGACCTGTGCCACCGCGAACTCGATCGCCACTTCGGTGCAACGCTCCAGAAGCTCGCGAACCCACGCAGGACGCTGGATCAGGTCCATCAGGAGCTTCTGGACCCCGCGAAGATCCGCCGCTTCGGCAAGAGCTCCTTCGACCCATCCCATGATCGGCCGCTCGCCGCCGACGTCCTGCCGGAACCTCTCAACGGCGCGCAGACGATCCGACATCCGTTCTCCCGATCGGGGATCGGGAACCACGAGCGTTGCCAGATCCGTTTCATGCCGAAGAAGGGGCGTGGGGCACACGGGCAGTCCGTCCGCCGGGAACTCAATAGTGGCTCCGAAATCGTGCGTCTCTCGATACGGATCGGAAATCGCTTGTACAAGATCGACATCGAATGCTTCAACGACGGCGTAATTCGCCTCGCACAGAACTCGGAAGTCGGTGTAGTACTTGTAGAGCGGCTGATGGATGAGGCGAGCGGCGAACGCCATGAAGATGTCGAAGTTGGCCGAACGATCGACTCGTTCGCCAGCCATCTGCCGCCGGAACCGCTCGAATGAGTTCATGGATTACCCCTAGCCCGTTGGACCGCACACTCGCTCCTAGAGCGATGTCTTTCCATGATACACACGATGTGGGGTCAGGTCTTCATTCTTGGTGTTTCTGCGCCACGCGCTTGGTGATTGTGCTGATCGTTGTGTAATAGAGGCCCAGGTGGTCGCCGACTTCCGTCAACTTGTACCGATATTTGCGAACTGCTTGATAGATCTGCTCGTTCCGAGAGGCTTTGTCACGGACGGTTTCGAACAACATGTCAAGAGAGGGACGAGTAGCCAGGCGCTGGGATCTCGGAATCTCGATGCACTCAAGTTGTTCCTTCAGGAGCGGGGCCAGCTGCTCGACGAATTCGTCTGTTCCAAGGATGCTTCCTTTCCGGAGTTCCTCCCACACCCGCACACTACGTCCCTTGCTAACGAAGCTCCGATACGCCTCAACAGCATCCGAAGCAACATCGCCGAAGTGTGCGAGAATCCAGCTGACGGTGAGATGCTCAGGGATCGCCTCTTGCCCAGCGGTTGCCCGATAGCTGCTCCACTTCCAATCCCTTGCGGTGCGAACCAGGTTTGCTCTGACCGGATTCAGCACCACATACCGTGACACCTCCAGGAGATAGCTCTCCTTGTGCACAAGGATGGATTTGAATCGTCCCTGGAAGAGATGCCCTGTACGCCTGTTGCGGTGATTGCTCCATTGGGTGAAGACGCCATTCAGATGTCTCATTCCTCGGGACAGGTTGGCATCGGGTGTTTCGATCAGCAGGTGGTAGTGATTCGGCATCAGGCAGTACGCGTGGCAGATCCACCCGAAGCGAGCAACAGCTTCTGCGAGGATTCGCAGGAACGCAGTCTTGTCCACATCCGTGAAGAAGATCCTCTGACGAGCGTTCCCGCGGCTTGTGATGTGGTAGACGGCTCCTTCATATTCGAGTCGTAAAGGACGAGACATGAAAACATCATAGCAGTACATAAAGTAAAAAAGAAGACCTGACCCCACTGCGTTTCCCGCTCCACATGATGGCAACGGGGTGGGAGGGTTCAAATAACCTTTGCAACGGACTGGATCCGCCGAAGGGCTGCGACTGCAGCCCAACAGATAGCCAACCCGCCGAAGAATACGATCGAGGCTTTGGCACCGGCGGGCCAATCGACGCGTAACACCGCGTACTGAAGCCAGATGATCGCCACATAGTGAAGAAGGTAGATCCCATAGCTGTTGGCGCTCAGGCTGTTCAGAGTGCGTACACTCCGGGTTGCGAATCGAACGAACAGCGCTGTGAGAGCCATCACCATCAACAGCATCTCGGCAAGAAACACGTAGCGAACGAACGGAGAAGCCGGAGCCTTGGTGAAGATCAACGACAGCCCTGCGTAGGAGGCCGCCCCGGCAAACACCCACGCCCACCAGTACTTGGCCAGTGGGCCGTTGGATCGAACGGCGCTTCGGTTGAGACCACGGGCCCCGAGCATGACACCGGCGAGGAAGTAGAGCAGGTAGACAAAGGCCCGACTGATCTGCACTTGGAACGGTCCAATCCCCTTCCAGGCACTAGGACCGAAGGCGTTCGACATGGGGATGTAGGCGGCGAGGGACAGCGCGAACAGCACCACCGCGAAGATTGCCGGGTTGTCGAGCACAGGGTTCCTTCCACGGCTGGATCGAAGCCTGAGCCTGCCGAATCCTGCATAGATCAACGCGACCACGGCATCAAAGGCAAGCAGTAACCACACAAACCACAGCGGGCCGACGGTGCCGAAGCCGGCCCGCACGTAGTCCAGCCAGAATGCACCAAACCCTTGCCCCGTTCCATACACCAGCTGGATCTCCAGGATCGTGGGGTAGAACGCCACCGGAGTCAGGACGAACACCCCGACGACAAACGGAATCCCGAGCCGCTTCAACCGGCCGAGCAAGAAGCCGACGGCACCTCTCTTCTTGAGACCTTGCCAAACGAACAACCCCGACACGAGAAACAGAAGAGGCATGAAGAACGTGTCGTTCAGCAGAGCGATCCGGTCGAACCCTGCCCACTTGGCTCCGTCCACAACCGGACTGAACGTGGCCATCGGATCGGCTGGGTTCAGGTAGCCAAACGTGACGTAGGCAAGCACCGTGTGATGAAGAAGCACCAGAAGCACGCCGAACGAGCGCAAGGAGTCGAAAGCGACGCTGCGTGCGGTTTCGAGGTTGTCTTTCATGATGAAAACGCGAGAACCCATAGGGACCTCCCAAGTATCCGATGTCACTCCTCTCCGGCCGTTTCCAGGTACCAGCTGAAATCACGATGGGATTCAGCGTACACAGGCGGTGGTGCGAAGCCAAAACGAACAGGTGGCGTCTTGCGGCGAACGCCAGCGTTCATCGGCTTGCCTGTTGGGTTGTCGCACCCAGATCCGACCATGTCGGACGAGCTGCTTCGCCTACGGCGCAGTCTGGGCAAAGATGCTGATCACATATTGCTTGAGTGACTCTGCATCGGCTGATGTGATCTCGTAAATCCGCGTCTTGTGCGGTCCGCTTCCGAAGGACATTCCTCCTTCGTTCGGGCCGGATATGGCGACATCGATGCAGTGCTCGTTCCACGCCGTATTCCAGGTTCGCCCATTGATTGTGACACTTCCACCTTCGGCCAAACGCAGCGCGGCAAGGGCGGCTGCGTCGATGTCCCACGCATAGACGGCGGGGTAACCGATGCTCTCGATCAACGCTTGCAGCAGAGAGGCGGCAAGATCGGCTTCGCAAGTATCGATGCTTCGGAGTTCGGCAACGTCGGACATCGACCACAGCACCTGGTTCGTCACGTCAAGCGGCGTGAGATACGCGACGTCCGGACTGTGGAAGACCTCTTCGGCGGCGACGGGATCGATCCAGATATTCCACTCGGCCACATGGTTGGGAGGTGGCGAAACCCCTTCTCCCAGATTTCCCGGGACGTTGATCGCGCCGCCCATGATCTCGGTTTCCAGGCAGTTCGTCGCTACATCCTCGATCTGCTGAGTCGACGCGACGGATTGCCACGCAAGATACGCCTGATAGACGTTGGTGAGCGGCCCGGACGCAAACAGAACCAGCCGATCGGCCTGACAAGCCTGTGTTTCCAGTAGGTCGGCAATGAGGAGATCTGCGCTGCCTGTGGGAATGACGGTTATCGGTGCGGCATGAAAGTCGAACGTGCCGCACAGATCCAATCCGAAGAAGCCGTTGACGAAGTCCCGCCATCCGGGAGGAAACGTATGATCCCCGAACGCTGGCTGAGAAGGCCCGTAGGCTACCGGAATATCCACCCCCAGCCGTTCCATCATCAGCGCGAGACGCCCTGCGTACACCGGCGGATCCGCCTCCCCCGGGGAGATCGTCGCAGCGATCACCTCGAATTGCGGATGGACGAGAAAGAACAGAAGCGCAAGAACTCCGCTTGGATCTCCATCATCGTCCCAGATGACGTTGAACCTGTTCTTGTCCGGAGAAACGGAGCCGATTTCAACGAGTGTGACATCCGTTCTGATGACCGGAGGGTCGGCTTTGGCCGGAAGCTCGTCTTGCTGCGAACCCTCCTCTGACGTGCGGTCACTTACGGCGACACAGTATTCGGGGGTGCCCACATATCCCCTGCCGGGAGAGAACTCGCCGGTTTCGAACTCCAATGACGATATAAACGGCAGAACCACCACAGGTTCTACCTGTTCCTGTCCCCACGTCATCAAGCCGACAGGTACCGCAAGCAAGCAGCCGGCACACGCGATGGCTGCAAGCCCCCATGAGAGATTGCGTTTCATGGTGCACCTCCGCTTTGTCTGTGTTGCTCTGCGCGGAGCGTCAGTGTGATCTCAAGGAATGGAGGCTGACTGCAAGAAAGACATGATGCGTGTTAGATGCTGCAGCCTACACCGATCCGAGTTTCTCAACAATCACAGCGGCTCGGCTCTTCCGTGCCCGGGTTTCCGTGAATTCGATTCGCAGCCGCCGTCGATCCCGTGAGAGGCAAATCTCGTCTCGATAGCTGTATATCCGGCTTGCGTACTTCCTATGGCGACACCGGCACACCATCGCTCAGGACCCACTCGATGGTAGCTGCGGAGGTTGGTCTGAGGTTCTCGAGTCGGGCAAAAGCACGGGATTGCGGGCCGTCGATGACGCCGCCGCTGACTTCGCATCCACGTCTTGCCGGCAGGCAATGCAGGAAGATGGCATCGGGTTTCGCCCGGGCCATCAGGCGCTCGTCAACGCGATACGGACCGAACAACTTCTCTGTTGCCTCGGGATCGTCGTCGACAACCGGCCAGCCGTCCGTGTACACCGCGCAGGCACCGGCTACGGCTGTCTCCGCCTTGGACTCGACAGTGAATGTGCATCGGGAATCCGTGGCCAGCTTCGCCGCTTGGTCGAGAGTCTGCGAGTCGGGAGCGTATCCTACGGGGCTGGCCACTGCGGCATCCATCCCGAGCAGAGGGGCGAGCAGCATCAACGACTGGCAGACGTTCCCGCCATCTCCGACAAACGCGATCTTCTTACCGGCAAGATCGCCGAAGGTCTCGACCAGGACCAGCGCGTCGGCCAGAACCTCCACGGGATGCTCTTGGGAGGACAGAGCATTCATCACCGGAACGGTCGCCTCTTCAGCCAACATCTCAAGCTTCCGGTGATCCCGCACGCGGGCGAGAATCACATCCGACATCCGAGAGAGCACGCGAGCTACGTCATCGAGCGATTCGCGTGACTCAAGCTTCCCGACGAAGGGCACCAGCCGCCCGCCAAGGTCCATCAACGCGGCTTCGTAGGCGAGCCGTGTGCGGAGCGTGGGCCGCTCAAGCAGAAACACGGCAAGGGGATGCGGGATCAGCGGCACGGCCTTGCCACACTTCCATTCGATGGCTCGTTCGAGGATCCATCGAAGTCCGGTCTGTCCGATATCCGCCACGCTTAAGATATCCTGCATGTCTCCCCCTACTTTGACGCAGTATGCTCCGCTTGGGCGAAGGATCAACAAACAAACGCAATTCGTCAAGCCTGACTGGTAGATTCCAATCGACTCGTATCCGCAGATGCAACCCGCCGGCGGTACGCCTAACGACAGGGCTCATCGTGAAGCCGCGCGAACTCGCGTCTTTGCTGCCGAAGCTCGGTAGGAAGCGGCGCATCGCTCGTAGCGAAAACGATCCTGTGGCCACGCAGGATGGACTCCGATGGCTATGGTGTTTTGGTGGATTTCATTGCAGGGGATTCTAGGTTAGACTGATCCCATGAAACCGAGAGCCCTGTTGTTGCTGTTGTGCGTTTTCCTTCCTGGCTGCCTGTTCACGATGAATCAGCCGCTGGTTGGTCCGGACGGAACGGCTGCGTTTTTCTTGGACGACGGGCACTACAGCGTGTTCTCCGAAGGGGGGACGCTTCATCTTCTACGGAGCGGAGATCTCGTCGCTGTGCCGGCAGCGACACTGGAAGAGCTGGGAGGAGTCGCCGATTGGGCTCCGGACGGTGGGGAGCTTCTCTATGTCTCCACGCAGCTCGGAGGTTTCCTGCAGACCTCGTCGTCAACGCTTGTTAGGATCGCCGCAAGGTCGGATGCACAGCCAGAGGTTGTTCTGCAGTCCGAGGCGATCATCAAGGATGCAGCGTTCACGTCGGACGGACGAGTTGCGGTGCTGCGGTTCGGTGAAGGTGTGCTCGGTACGCTCGATCTGTACGATCCGGATGAAGACAGCTTCGAACAGGTGTTCGATGACGTGCTTTCGTTCCGTCTGG
>CAZKPU010000003.1:44230-50758 GCA_964554715.1 uncultured Thermotogae bacterium
CGCTCCTCCGTTGTGGCCCTTCACGTAGGCCTGGATGCACCTGCCCCCATCGGCCGGCTCGCCCGGTGGCGGTTTGGCGAGAGGTCTCCGGAGATCCTGGCCGACTTCGTTCTCGGCGAGCAGATGTTAGAGACGGCCTATATGTTAAGCGACAAGATCCTGCTGGATGTGGATCCTACGGGGCAGTGGGCGGCGATTGCGTTGTTCGACCAGGTCTTCATCGATCCGCAAGTCGAGGAGGAAGTTCCCGCCCTCTACCTGATCGATACGTGGAACAAGAAAGTGCAGCGGCTTGCCAGCATCGGCCTGCTCCCGGAGTTTTCTCCCGATGGGACGCGCCTTGCGTACATCACCTCGGATGATGGTGAGTTGGGGTACGCGATGCTGCGGACCCTCCAAACGGAGCAGTCGGTTCGGGTTCCCGGCAGCCAGGGCGCGTCGACGTGTTTCTGGCTGAGCAACGCAGAGCTGGGATTGACCTTTGAGTCCGACGAGGACACGCACCGCATCTCTGTCGTCGACCTTGGAAGTGGCGCGATCACAGAGCTGGTCAAGTAGCGCAGAAGCCGTGTCACTTGCAGGATGGCCTGGTCCTGCTACGTGCATCTCGCCGTAGGTATCCCTATTCGCGAAGATTGCGAGTGCGGTGGCGTTTGACATGATACTAGTGACATAGTAAACTAGTGCACTAATACGAACGCTTCGATACACCCCGTTCGACCAAAGACCGCACGGAGGTTGAGATGGAACAGGAATCCACCGGATCCAGGATGTGCGTGCCGCGCATTTCGTGCTCACCGATCAACTCACCGAGGATGTGGACGTTCCGCCCTTGCCGAAACAGGAGGAGACATGCTCTGCTGGGTGTACTGCTTGTTGTGCTGTTTTGCGCCGTTTCTGTTGTGGGTCTCGCCTCGAATCGAAGCTACGAGTGCCTGTTCGGAGGACTCCAGGCAGCGATTGACCTCGGCGCCACGCTGCGGCAAGCCAAAGGGATCTCGGCTGCGATCATCTTCTCCGATGGCAAGACCTGGGTAGGAGCAAGCGGGGTTTCGCACGGAACGCTCCCGATTGCCCCGGATACTGCATTCGCCGCCGGAAGCATCGGCAAGTCGTTCACGGCGGTTGTCGGCATCCAGCTCGCAGAAGAAGGGAAGCTCTCCTTGGACGATCCGGTCGGCAACTGGCTTCCCGAGTTTGCTCACATCGACCCCGCCATCTCGATCAGGGCACTGATGAACCACACCAGTGGCTTGTACCAGTTCATCCGTCACCCCGACTTCTGGGAGATTGTGCTAAACGAGCCTCGCAGATGGTGGTCCCCCGAGGCAATCCTTGACGCATTCGTGCTCGACCCACACGCCACGCCGGGTACCGTCTTCCATTACAGCCAAACCAACTGCACGCTTCTGCGCATGATCATCGAGAACGTCACCGACTCACGTATCGACGAGCTGTACCGGGAGCGGCTCTTCGAGCCTCTCGGTTTCGATCGTGCGCGTACAACCCCCTACGAGCGAATGCCCGCGCGAACGGCTCACGGATGGTGGGATCTAGACGGCGACGGAACCTACGACGACTTCTCCTTCGTCTCGCGAACGGCCTTCGGGAGCGCGATCATGGGCGAGATCTTCTGCACGGCCATGGAGCTTGCTCGGTGGGCACGTGCGCTGTATGCCGATCGCGTATTGCTGGGGGAGGAGTCACTGAATGAGATGGTCAACTTCCGGTCTCCGTGCCCCGGGGAGCCGATGGTCGCCGGATACGGTCTGGGTGCCGTCTGTTTTGCTCCGGAGCTGTTCGACGGTGTGACGGTGTGGGGGCACTCCGGGAATGCCCCGGGATATGCAGCTGCTTCCCTGTATCTTCCTGACTATGACGTCTGCGTTGGGTTCATGGACAACACAGAGGGAGGGGATGCGATGCAGGGGCTCATCGAGCTTGTCACGGCAACGACGGCCTGGCTGGATGACCTGTGAAGCAAGACAGGCCGTCCCCTCTCGGACTGAGCGCTTCGTCCTGTCTGCCCGAAGATCCGAAGAAGAACGGCGTTCTCCACATCCTTATCGATCGAAGAAACCTATCCCCGCAGCGTCATCCCCAGGTAGTACGGCCAGATGACGATCCCCAGGATCGCCTGCCACCACAGCAGCTGCGTGAACGCCAGGGTGAACAGCCACCCCGCAAACCAGAATCCTCCGGCAAGGGTCCCACCGCGTGCCTTCTGTCCCATGGTGATCGATCCTCCTCATCCTGCGATGCGCGTTTCCACGAATGTAGGCTCAGGAGAAGGGCGGGCAATCCCCGCCGGTAACCATCACAGAAGAAAGATGTCCTCTGGCCTACAGATCTACGGCATCGGATCGCAGTTGCATTCGAGGGGATGGCATCTCCGTTGCCCCGGGCTTCGCATGATGGCGCGAGGCGTCGATCAATCACCCCGTCCACGCGAACCCGGAAATGCGCGGTGATGACTCGAACCGCCATCGCAGATCCTCGCAGAACGAGCATGACGATGCATGTGATGGCCCGGCGCAGCTGGGTTCGCGGTTAGAGCAAGTGCCTGAGCAGATCTCTGCGTCGAAGGACGCCTACGAGCCGACCGTCGCCGTCGACAACGGGAAGAAGCCGCAGTTTCCGTCGCAGCATGAGATCCGTCGCCTGGAGATCATCCGATTCCAGATTGACACAAATGGGAGTCTTGCGCATGAAGTCGCTGACCGGCAAGTCGGCGATCTGCGCCATCCCCCTTCTCACTTGATCAAGATCCGGGACGAATGCGGTGCTGTGCAGCAGCTCGAAGTACCGAGGAACAGCTGCAGCCAGCACATCTGTTTCCGAGATCACACCGATGAGACGGTTGGCTTCATCTGTCACCGGGACGGTCGAAGTCTCGGCTGCTTGCAGCGTTTCGACCAAGGTGCGCACGGTGTCACTTGGATCCACGGAAGTGAGATCCCGAAGCATGAGATTACGGATGTTCATAACGAGGATCCTCCGCATCCGTTGGTTAGTCTTGAATCGCGCTGTTGCTTGTGCGAAGCAGTCACTGCTTTCGCATTCCCATGGTTCAGAGGATCCGGCAGCCTCCAAAGGATGAGCACAGCGACCAAAAGCAATGCCGCTGCAACGATGTAGGTGATGTGGTACCCGGCGTGCTCGGCAAGGTATCCGCTGGACACCCCTGCGATCATTGTGCTGACTCCGGAGACTGCATTATACGTACCCAGTGCCAAGCCGCGGTTCTCAGGCTTTGCCAAACGCGAAGCGAGTGCGACGCCGCTCAGCTGGAAGAAGGCCCATGTAACGCCAACGAGCAGAAGAAACACCGCTACCACGACCCACGGCAGCTGGGGTACCAGCCACAGGGCGCCCGCGCCTGCAATCAGCAGCGTCAGTCGTGCCCCCAGCGAAAGGATCTGAACATGGCGGTTGCCGCGTTTCTTGATTCGATGCAGGGCGAAGGGATAGGCAAAGACAATCCCGGTGTGCAACATGACAAATCCATAGAACACGAGCGATGGCGGAAAGCCAAGTCTCCGTGAAAGGAGAAGCGCCAACGGAACGGCGAAGAATCCGATTCCGGTGAATGCGAGAGCGGATGCCAACAGAAAGGTTCGCGTCTCGCTTCGCAGTGACGCGAGGTTGCGAAGTGAGAAGCGGTGATAAAGTTGAAGTGGGTTGAACCTCCACATCTCGAGGAGAAGGTTGCCCACTGCGACCATCATCCCTCTGAACTGCCGCTCTGTGAAGCGGGGCCTGGTTGCCGGGATCAGGAACGCCGCCAGCGCGGCAGCCGCAAACGCAATACACGACAGGGCAAGAAGCACGATCCGCATCCCGTCGATTTCGGAGAACAGCGCGAACGCTTTGCTGATGGCGATTCCTCCACTGATCAACCCGAGCAGCCACCCGAATGCACCCGAAAGGTTGAGCGCTGTGATGCTCGACTCCCAAGCCGTTTCATCGATGCGTTCAATGACAAGCAGCACGGCAACGGATGCATTGGCGACCCAGAAGAAGCTGAGGAACGTGTTGTAGAGAATCAAGGTTCGAAGTGATGGCGACAAAGCAAGACCCACATGTGCTGCGCCAACCATGAGGTAGCTTGCTACGACGAACAGCTTTCTTCGATGCGCAGCATCCGACAGTCTTCCCCAGAGCAGACTCCCAAGAACGGCAGCCGCGCTGGCGAAGGTCGAGAGAACTCCAAGCTGGCTCGGCCCTTGGTTCAGGATGCGGTCCAGTTTGAGCGGGATCAGTACGGATGAAGTCCCCATCACGAGGTTGGCGAGTAGGAACGCCGCATACCATGGCTCAACAGACTTACGAATTGAGAACACGTTCTTGAACTCCCAGACGGAAACGTAGCGGACAAGGAAGCGATTGGGCAAACACGGCGCTTTCGCGAGCAGCCGCGAACCCATCGTGATCCTTACATCGTGAGAAGGCGGCAGGTGGTCCCTGAATGTGATTCGGAGGAAGACGTCTCAGGAACGGCGGTTACCTCCTGTTGGATCCTCCATCCTTATCCGACAGAAGCTGAGGAGACGGCTGCGGATGGTTCGGCCACGGGTTCTCGGGATGCTGATGCCGTTGATGTTTTCCTGGTTTGTCTCAATCCCGATGCTCAGGATGTAGTAGAACCAACGTCTTGCATAGCCGGTTTCGGAAGCCGGCAAGACACGTACGACCGCCGGAGAGATCCGGGCGAGACCGTGTCTCGCAACCGATCTGCTCGGACGGTTCGGTGATGAGCGCCCATCATGATCCATACTCTTCCTTGCAGCTCGCTGCTTGCATGCACCTAAGATGAGAGCGGGCCAAGAAAGGACCCGCTCTCATTACGGAGTCAGTTCGTCATCGCTTCTTCGAGGAAGCTTTGGGCGACTTCTTCGTTGCTCGCTTGGTCTGCTTGTTTGCCATGTCAGCCACCTCCCTTCCCGTCATGGGGTCAGGTCTTCACTCTTCGTCTTCATCGGCTTGCCATTGCTGCCAGTTGTCATCATCAAAGCGTCGGATCCGCACCGCGTTGGTGACACGATCCGCTCTGGCGTGCTGCCAGCTTTTCCGGATCAGCCACTCGCCGCATCTGGGACAGATCGCGACGTGGTTTTCGGTGTGTCGAATGCGGATCAGAGTCTCGCATGATGGGCACACCAGTTCTGCCATCCCTCGCGTCATCGAATATCCCATAATTCTCTCCTTGCGCATGCGCCTATATGCGCAGTTGACTATATGAGCAGATTGCATTATAGTCAGAGTTGGAGCCGTGTCAAGACCCAGCAAGAAGGGAGGAGATTCCCATGGCATCAAAGCACTCGATGTTCTTCAAAATGCTCTCTGCATCCACGCGAATCGAGCTCCTGAAACTGTTACGGAAGAACGACAACCTCACGGTGGACGATCTGGCGACCCAGCTTGGCGTCGCGCCGCCAACGGTTTCCCGTCACCTGCAGCTTCTGCGAATGCAGAACCTCGTGGCGTTCAACCAGGATGCGCAGACCCGGTACTACGAAGTCAACGAGAAGGAGATCGCGAAGCGAGTCGCCGCGTTTCTGCAGGAGTTGGATATTACGCTTCCCAACGCGTGATGGCTGCGGAATTGATCGGTCGACGTCGTAGCTTGCTGCTGCTTCGGTAGACCGGTCCATTGACCTCCGTGAAGCGCTGCCCACGGAGGTTCGGTTTGCAGTGCAACCTCGTGTTGGCTCGATCCGGGCTTCATGATCGTTTCCCTCACGAGATTCCAGGCCGGATTGTCCTGCCGGATATGGGATGCTGGCGCAGAAAGCTTGGAACGGTGTTGCGGCAGATCGCCACACCCTCAGAGTGGAAACGGTTCCGACTCTGCCTGGAGCGCCAACTCGACGGCGTTCTGCGCGTGAAGCGCGGTCGTATCCAGGAGCAGCACATCCGTGTCTTCCGCACCGACAAGCATCCCGATCTCGGTGCAACCCAAGATGACGGCGCCTGCTCCCTCTTCGGCCAACCGTTCGATGATCCGCACGAATTCCTCTCGCGATTCCTTCGTGAACCTTCCCAGGCACAGCTCTTGGTAGATGATGTCGTGAACGATGTGGCGGTCCGCTTCACCGGGGACCAGGAAATCGATTCCGTGCTTCTTAACCAATCTCTTCCGGTAGAAGTCCTCTTCCATGGTGAACGCTGTGCCGAGAAGCCCCACCGTGTCGATTTCCCGCTCGATCAGGACGGACGCCGCTGCATCGGCAATGTGCAACAGCGGAATGCCGATCGCCGCTTCGACTTCGGGTGCGAGCTTGTGCATCGTGTTTGTACAGATCACGAGGAAGCTGGCGCCCGCGGCCTCGATTTGCCGTGCCGCCTGAGCGAGAAGATCTCCCATCGCCTCCCAATCGCCGTTGTGTTGAAGCTTCGCGATGGGGTCGAAATCCACACTGACCATGGCGATCCTCGCCGAGTGAAGACCGCCAAGCGCCTGCTTCACGCCCTGATTGATCAGCCGGTAGTACTTGAGGGTGCTTTCCCAACTCATGCCGCCGAGAA
>CAZKPU010000004.1:0-25758 GCA_964554715.1 uncultured Thermotogae bacterium
CGGGAACGACCACCCGGTACGGACGCTCGCGATGAGCGCCAGCCGAGACCACAACCGCTACCGCTTCGCCCACGAATCGATGCCGATCACCGTATACTTCCGGGCCGGTCACGAAGACACGGCGCGGATTCTAGCAACCGTCGCCGCCGATATCGTCAGCGCATACGGTAGCATCTACGGCGAGTACCCTCGCGCCGGGTTGACGATCATCGAAAGCCCTGATGCAAGCGGAACCTCGATCGCCGCGGATGGGATCGTGTGGTTGTCGAGCCTGTTCTTCACCCACCGCAACGTCACGATGACGGGGTTTCTCGACCGGCTCACCGAATTCGTGCTTGCCCACGAGATCGCTCATCAGTGGTGGGGGATCGGGATCGGCGCGGATCTCAACGCCGAGAACTGGCTGTCGGAGGCGCTGGCCCAGTATTTGTCCGTCTCGTACTACGAGCGCCGGTACGGCGCCGAGGGCGGCAACTTGTTCCGGCCGGAGATCGAGGGGGTCATCCAGAGCTTCGTCACATCCCAACTGGGCTTCTACAACCTTCGCGAACACCAGATCGAGTTGCCGTACCTGATCGCGCACGCCCAGGGGTTCGATGAAGCGATTATCAAGCCGCTGACAAACGTGAACTACGACAACAGCACCGCTGTACGTCTCTACGATAAGGGATATCTTGTCGCCAGGGCGATCGCTTCGGCGGTGGGGCGTGACGCGTTCGATCGCGCGCTAGTCACCGCCTGGGATCGGTATCGCTACGACACGATCTCGGTCGAGCAGCTTCAAGCGATCGTTCGGGAGGTCGGCGATTCCGAGGTGGATGTGGATCGTCTGTTTCAGATCTGGCTCCACGCACCGACGTCGGTGGATTACTCGATCCGGATCGCCGATCAGCAGCGGAACCGCGAGCAGGAAACCTACTCGACAACCGTCGAGGTTGTCCGCGACGGCGGAGCCGTTCAGCCGACCGTCGTCGAGGTCCTTCTCGCCTCGGGCGACCACGTGGAGCAAGTCTGGGACGGCGCCGATGCCGTCGCACAGCTGACCTTCGTCACCGACTCCCCCGTCCGACGCGCAACGATCGACCCCGACCACTTCCTGCCGGATGTGAATCGATTGAACAACCACGATCCGGTCCTGCTGGTCACAAGCACCAGCGAAAACGCCTATCCGCTCGATGCCTATCTCATCCGGCCCGCAATCACATCCGAGGGGCTTTCCATCAGCTTTCTCGACCGTTTCCTCATCTCGTGGGCGGATGACACCGCAGCGGCGCTCGTACGGATCGGACGCAGCCACACCATTGAGTTCCAGGCCGGCCTGCTGGAAAGCGATCTGGAAGCGTCGGCCGCGTATCGATATCTCGCGTATACACCGAAGCGGCTCGGCAGCGTCGCGACGACGTGGATCCCCACGCACACCGCGTCGATCGGATTCGAGCGTCGGATCACCAACGGCGACCCGATATCGATCGCCCACCTCTCCGCCGGCCTGTTGCCGTCGCAGGTGCGAAGCTACGGCTCGATGGTGATGCTCGATGTCGTGCCGCCTGTCACCGCTTCCGGCACTCCTGAGGATTCTTCGTCGCTCTCCGCCAAACTGACGTTGATCGCCGAGCAGGTCTCGGTGATCGCCCCTCATCTTCGGTTGATCACATCGACATCGCTTGGTCTCGCGATCGGCGATCTTCCGGAAACGCTCTGGTTCGATGTCGACGAGCTGCGAAGCGTCGGTGAGGCAACAAACGACACAGGACTCGCCCCGACGCCCCGGGGAACTCAGAAGGCGTTTGTTCGTCTTGCCATCGAGCTTCCCGTGCTTTCGGCGTCTCCGTATGATCTCATCGGTCTGGCGATGGTCGACGGTGCAGCGATGCGGGTGTTTGCCGCAGCGGGATCCAGTTGGACAAGCGGGGATGGATTCGGTACAACTCCACCCAGTATCGAGGCGGGTGTGGAGACCCTGATTGACCTTTCCGCACTCGGCGGGTTGCTTCCGGCGACGGTGACCGTCGGCTATGCCGCTCCCGTTGTCGGGGAGGGTCGGGGCGTACTCTACGTCGGCGTTTCCCTATGAAAGAACGTTTGGATCTGTGAGGTGACAGATGAAGGTCCCGTGCCGCTGGCTTCAGGATTATGTCGATCTCGGTCTTGGCCGGGATGCCGGCGCCGGAGACAAGCCGGTTGATCTCCCACGTTTGGCCGACGAACTGGCCGAACGGTTGACGCTTGCCGGGCTCGAGGTGGAGGAGATTCTCGCAACCGGGTCGATCACCCACACCGTGATCGGACGGACGCTCCATTGCGAGCCGCATCCCGATTCCGATCACATGTCCGTCTGTCAGGTGGATGTCGGCGAGGAGACGCTGCAGATCGTCTGCGGCGCCGCCAACATCGCCGACGGCCAGACCGTGATCGTCGCCAAGGTCGGCGCCGTTCTGCCCGGCGGTTTCAAGATCGGCAAGCGCAAGCTCCGCGGCGTCGCCTCGCACGGAATGATCTGCTCCAAGGCCGAATTGGGACTGGAAGATGCGTCTCCAGGTATCTGGGTGTTGCCTGAGGCAAGAGAATTCACTCCGGGTACGGATGTCAACAACCTGCTCGAATACGATGACATCATCCTCGACATCAAAGTCACGTCCAACCGGCCGGATTGCGCCGGCATGCTCGGCATCGCCCGCGAGGTTGCTGCGATCTACGAACGGCCGCTGCGATCGCTGGAGACGGATTTGGTCGAGTCCGGATCTCCGGCGGCCGATGAGGTCTCCGTACGCATCGCCGATCCGGCGGACACACCACGGTATTCCGCGCGACTGATGAGCGGCCTTTCCATCGGAGAATCCCCCCTGTGGCTCCAGCATCGCCTCGTCAAAGCGGGGATGCGTCCCTTGTCCAATGTGGTCGATGTGACCAACTACGTGATGCACGAACTCGGCAATCCTCTTCACGCCTTCGATGCCGATCTGCTGAACGGTGACATCGACGTGAAGCGCGCCCGTTCAGGCGAAGTGTTCCGAACGCTCGACGGCACCGACCGTGCCATCGGGGAAGACGTGTTGATGATTACCGACGGATCGGGGAGCCTCGCCGTTGCCGGCGTGATGGGCGGAGAGCGCAGCGAGATCCGGGAGATGACAAAGCGAGTGCTTCTGGAAGCGGCAACGTTCCATCCCAACACGGTGCGCCGCTCCTCTCGGACCATCGGCCTTCGCAGCGAAGCGTCTCAGCGCTACGAGCGTGGAATCGACGCCGATGGCGTCGCGCTGGCGTCGGTTCGTGCCACCTATCTGATCCAGAAGCTCACCGGCTGTTCGGTCCATCCCGGTGTCGTGGATGCCTACCCTGTCCCACAGACACCGCTGACCCTCCCACTGCGATCGAAGCGGATCGCCGAGGTGCTGGGTGTCGATATCAAGATCGAAGACACAACCTCCATTCTCGAACGGCTCGGCATGACATGCCGTACTCCGGCAGCGGGAACGGACCACGATCTTGACGTCACCGTACCGACGTTCCGTCAGGATCTGCTGCGGGAGATCGATCTGATCGAAGAGGTGGGCCGCATCTACGGATTCGAGCGGATCCCGGCGACCCCACCCACCAGCCAACTGCGGATCGGCAAGAAAGACCCTCGAGAACGGTTCAAGGATCGCATCCGTGAGATCCTCACAGGCCTGGGGTTCGACGAGATGGTCCAGGATGGGTTCGACAAGCCCTCGTGGCGCAAGCGGATGTCGCTTGGCGAGCAAGATCTGGTTGCAGTCCGCAACCCGATGCAGGCCGATCAATCCCGGATGCGCGGCAGCCTCCTACCCGGCGTGCTCACAGTCGTCGAGACCAACCTCAAGCATCAGGTCGGCGGCGGGATGATCTTCGAGGTCGGACACGTCTTCTCCGCGAGCCGCGGTGAGCAGGATTCGCTTGCCGGAGCGCTGTTCGGCCGACAAGACGGCGAACTCATCGGAAAGCCCCAAGTGGATCTGATGCTGGCAAAGGGTGTTCTCTCACAGCTGTTCCGAGCACTCGACGTCGAGGTCCAAACGCGAAGCGGGTCGGATCTTCCGTTTCTTCACCCCGGCCGGAGCGGCACCATGATCATTGCCGGAGCCGATGAGACCCACCAATCGGGTTCGATCGGCTTGTTCGGAGAGCTGTCGCCCGATCTTCGCAGCGAGTTCCCCGGCGAGGTCAACGCACTTGTGTTCGAGTTGAACCTCGCGGCTCTATACGAAGAGGTGCCGGCGTTGTTCGACCGCACATTCCGAGCGCTTCCCCGGTTCCCGATGTCGGTTCGCGACCTCTCGCTGACCGTGTCGGCCGCGGTTCGCGAAGCGGACGTTCGCCGGGCCATCGTTGCCGAGCCGGCCGTAGAGAGCGTCGTTCTCTACGACCTGTACGAAGGCGAACAGGTCGCCACCGGAAGCAAGAGCCTGACCTACGAAATCGCACTTCGGTCAGCCGACGGCACGCTGACCGATGAACAGACCGCTTCGATCGTCGCCCGGATCGAGGCAAGGTTGGCGGAACTCGGGGCCTCTCTCCGACGCTGATGAACAAGACGGTTATCGCCCACAGTGCGATCGAAATGGAAGAGATCGGGATCGAACTGGGATCCCACATGCGAAGTGGGTTGCTCGTTTCGATCGTCGGCCAACTCGGTGCTGGCAAGACGACCCTCGTCAAGGGACTGGCTCGATCGTTGCTGATCACCGACGTCGTCTGCTCCCCCAGCTACCTGATCGCCCGAAGCTACACCGGCCGATCGGGGATCGTGCTCCATCACATCGATGCCTACAGAGTGTCGTCGCTGGATGCACTGGCCGAGGTGGGACTGGATGCCTACCTCCCTCCGGAAGAGGGGATCGCCGTTGTCGAGTGGCCAGACAACATCGACGGACTCGTGGAGCAAAGCGATATCATCGTCCGGATCCGCGTGCTGGAGAACGAATCCAGAGAAGTCACTATCACCTCCTAGAATCCGGGTACACATCCCCGTATTCATGTAACGGGGAGCTGCAGACGCCGTATGCATGTCATGTTTGGAGGCAGAGAGACAGGGTATGTGTCACCGGATTAGCGGCCGATCTTGCTTCCTGCAAACCAGACCCCGTCGAGACCGGTCCCGCATTCGGGGCACGCGCCATCGACCAGCATGCTCCGCTCCAAGACAAAGCCGTGACGCTTGAGCAACAGTGTCCCACACTCGGAGCAGCAGGTGTCCTCGACCCCGCCGGGGAGGTTCCCGGCATAGACGTACTTCAACCCTACCTCATGTCCGATCGCCAATGCGCGCTCCAGTTCCGACCGCGGCGTCATGGGGAGATGCTGCATCCGGTACGCCGGGAAGAACCGCGATACGTGCCACGGGATGCTCGTGGAGATCCCGGCCACTGCCTCCGCGGTCCAGCGGAGTTCATCCTCACCGTCGTTGAGACCGGGGATGAGAAGGGTCGTCACTTCAACCCACACACCTTCGTTCAAGAACTGCTCGATGGCGTGGAGGACGGGGCGGACATCTCCACCGACAACATGCCGATAGAAATCGTTCGATATGCCTTTCAGATCGATGTTGATCCCGTCGATCCACGGGGCGGCCAGATCGATCGCTTCCGGCGTCATGAACCCGTTGGACACAAGAACGTTTCTCAGGCCCGCGGCTCGTGCCTCGCGGGCCGTGTCCAGCACGAACTCCAGCTGAATCGTCGGCTCGCTATAGGTGTAGGCGATCGTCTCGCAACCTGAGGCGATCGCAGACTGCACGACCGCCGCCGGAGTTTCCTCCGCTTCATCGGCGGACAAAACCCCACACATCTCCGCATCAAGATCGCTCGCGTGGGTCCGCGGCCACTGAGAAAGCTCATGGTTCTGGCAGAACTGACAGGTGAAATTACAGCCAACGGTAGCGATCGAATAGCTGCGCGTGCCCGGCAGCAAGTGAAACAGAGGCTTCTTCTCGATCGGGTCCACGCTCTTTGCAGCGAGCCGTCCGTAAACGAGACTGTAGAGAACCCCTTGTCGATTCTCGCGCACCCCACACCGCCCACGCGCGCCAGGAGCGATCGTGCATCGATGCTCGCACAAGGCGCAGCGTACGCGGCCGTCACTCAACCGACTGTACAGCAGAGCTTGTCTCATTCCGCTCACCTCGAACGTCACGATTCAGACGGAGGATCGATCCTTTGTGAAGATCGACCGATCCTCAACCGCCGCAGCATCGCCTGGATCCGTGGATTCGGCGAGGTTCCGATCGCCGCATGCTACCATATCCCTTCCCGTTCGTCCCAGACCGCCTCATGAAGTCGCCCCCTATGATCGCGTACCATCTGAGCCATCATGACCATCGTGCAGATCGATTCGCTCTCCCATGGCTTCGGCGCCCAGGAGCTGTTCGCACCGTTTTCGGCGCAGATCGCCCGCGGAGATCGAGTCGCGCTGATCGGAGATAACGGCACCGGGAAGTCGACCCTACTGGCCATCCTCGCCGGCGAGCTTCGCTCCAGCAACGGCACGGTGCAGACGCCTGCCGGGATCCGGATCGGGTACCTCCATCAGACCGCTCGGCTCCGCAGCGCAAGGACCTTGATCGAGGCGATGGATGCACCGTTTTCCGAGCTCCGAACGATGGAAGCGACGCTTCGGCGCCTCGAGCACGATCTCGCTGCCGGAGGCAACGTGGACGCGGAAGCCCGCTACGACAAGCTTCTTCACGAGTTCCGCGACCGTGGAGGCTATGAAATCGATGCACGGATTCGATCCGTTCTTGCCGGGGTCGGCTTCTCACAGGAGATGTTCGAGCGCCCGGTTGCGACGCTCTCCGGGGGCGAGTCGGCCCGCGCCGCCCTGGCCCGCGTTCTGCTGGAGTCGCCCGATCTGCTGATGCTCGATGAACCGACCAACCACTTGGATTTCGCCGCGCTCGATTGGTTGGAGGAGACACTGGTCGGTTTCGACGGCGCGGTCGTGTTGGTTTCGCATGATCGGCATCTGTTGGCCAAGGTCGCCAACCGCACGTGGGAGATCGCGCACGGGAAACTGACGCAGTACCGCACCGGATACGAGAACTCGCGCACCCTGCGGGACGCCTTCCGCGAGCGGCATGAAAAGGAGTTCCGCGACCAACAGGAAGAGATCGAGAAGATGAAGGAGTTCGTCCGACGTCACCAGGCCGGGCAGAAGCATCGCCAGGCCAAGGATCGCGAGAGGAAGCTCGAGCGGATCGAAGCCAACCGGATCGAACGGCCGCGTACGACAAGACGGATGGCTCTCAGCATTCCGGCCGGCGGCCCGAGCGGCCGAACCGTTCTCGAGACGACGCCGCTCCAGATCGGGTATGGCAAGACGTTGTTCTCCACGCCCTCCCTTCGGCTCGAGAGGCAGGATCGGGTAGCGATCGTCGGCCCCAACGGCTGTGGCAAGACCACGCTGCTGAAGTCGGTCATCGGCTCCGTTCCGTTGCGTGCGGGGCGGATCCATCACGGCCACAACGTTCATCCAGCCGTGTTCAGCCAGACGCAGGAGGGGCTTCACAACGAAGGCAGTGTTCTCGATGCCGTGTTGAGCTGGACATCGATGACCCTCGGAGAAGCACGTTCGTACCTCGGGAAGTTCCTGTTCTCGGGTGAGGACGTCCACAAATCGTTGGCTTCGTTGTCCGGTGGCGAGCGAAGCCGGCTGGCACTGGCACAGCTCTCCCTGGTCGAGGGAAACCTTCTTCTGCTCGATGAACCGACCAACCACCTCGATCTCGCCAGTCAGGAGCTTCTCCAGGATGCACTGACACGCTATCAAGGAACGGTGATCCTTGTGTCGCACGACCGCACGCTCCTCGAGGCCATCGCGACACGTCTCTGGATCATCGAAGGAGATCACCTCGTAGACATCGCCCACGGCTACCGTGCATACTGCGAACGACGCAGGATGAACTCCATCCGTGAAGAGAGCAAGACCGTTTCAGGTCCCTCGCGCTTGAACACCCACCGAGAAGGATGCCCGGACGGTTCGCCCCCAGACCCCGCGACTTCGAAACGGAAGAAGCCGGATCGATACCGGCTACGCATCCAACAGGAACGCATCCACGAAGAGGAGAGCGAGATCGAGCGGCTCGAAGAGAAGATGAAACGTCTTGAACGGGAGATCTCCGAAGCTACAGAGACGGGCAACGGGCAAGCGATCGCCGATTTGGGACGTGTCCACGCAGAAACGGCCGATCGTTTGGCAGCGCATGTCCGGACGTGGGAAGAGCTGCTCGGGGAGATCGATCTCGAGCCCGCGGTGACTTCAAGGGCGGATGTTGACGCGCGCCGGGATGCTGATCCAACCAGTGTTCACCCGCCTCGTCACACATAGGGTGCATGGAAGCTATCAACCGAGGGGGACAACCCGTGACCGATAGTCAAGGAAGCATCGCAGAAAACGTTCGCCGAGTTCTCAAGGCCCTTCCGCCTTCCGTAACCCTGGTGGCGGCGGCCAAGACGCGCTCCGCAGCCGAGGTCGGACAAGTCATCGAAGCCGGTATTCGCTCGATCGGAGAGAACTACCTTCAGGAAGCCGAGGAGATGAGAAGACAACTCGGCGGCCGCTCTGGGGTTCGCTGGCACATGATCGGACACCTGCAACGGAACAAGGCGAAACGTGCCGTCGAGCTGTTCGATCTGATCGAGACCGTGGATTCCGTCCGCCTTGCCGCCGAACTCTCCAAGCGGAGCCGGACTCTCGGCAAGACACAGGACATCCTGATCGAGCTGAACAGCGCCGCCGAGGCGGGGAAATCGGGAGTGCTTCCGGGAGACGTGCTGGCGCTCGCGCGAGAAATCATGAAGATGGACAGCCTCAGAATCTGCGGGTTAATGACGATGGGGCCTGTCACAGCCGATCCGGAGGCGGTCAGGCCCTGGTTCCGCGTTGCGCGTGAAGAATTCCAAAAGCTTCGCACCGCCGTCTCGGACTCGCGCCATCCGGTCGAGATCCTCTCCATGGGGATGAGCGATTCGTACCGCACGGCGATCGAGGAAGGATCGACGTCCGTACGAGTCGGGACCGCGCTGTTCGGTCCAAGAGAAACTTGAGCCGTCACAGCGCTCTTCGGGCCTCGAAGCTGTCACAAGGAGGTGTCGAATGAAGATCGGAGTGATTTCGGACACCCACGACCGGCTACCGATGATCGATGCCGCTGTCGGGCGGTTCAACACGGCCGGCGTTGACACCGTTCTCCATGCAGGCGATCTTGTTTCGCCGATCGTCGCCGAGACGTTTTCTCACCTTTCCTGCCCGCTTATCGCCGTATTCGGCAACAACGACGGAGATCGCATCTATCTGACGGAGCGGTTCATCGACCTCCACATCGGTCGGTTCTTCGGTGAGTACCATACGTTGACGCTCGGCGGGCGCAGGATCGTGCTCATGCATCAGCCCCGCTCGATCGACGAACTGGCCGCGAGCGGGCGGTTCGACCTGATTGTGTACGGACACACGCATCGGATCGACATACGCCCCGCGCCGGTGGAAAACGGCTCCGAAGGCGCAGCAATCCTCAATCCGGGAGAGGCGTGCGGGTGGCTCACCGGACATGCGACAGCGGCGCTTGTCGATCTGGACTCGATGGAGATCCAGCTGTTGGATCTCCACCCGTAGTCGATGTCCGAATCATTAGCCCGATGGAGCTTCCAACCGGAATCGGATGCGGATGAGGTTCGGCGCACGCATGTCGAAGCTCTGCACGGAGAACCGTCCGAGTTGAGAGGTCGTTTCGGCATGACATCCGCTGCACGGTGTCTTGTCGATGCCTTCGATCGATACGATCCGGACGGAATTCAGATCAGCAGGAATCCGTGACAGATCGAAGGTGGTTTCCGCTTGCTGACGGGCAAGCTCGAAGCAGGTAATCCGGTAGTCTCCGGAGATGATCCGATTGACCCTGGTTTCGATCCGAGCGATCTCATCGCAACCGAGCGGCCCGGGAACCCGGTAATCGCACTTGGATTTGCGATCGCCGAGATGGGTCTCCAGCGGCGCCGGACAGCCGTACTCGGCCTTCATGACCGCAGACAGCAGGTGTTCGGCGGTGTGCATCCGAGCGATCATCAGAGCATCGGACATCGATCGGCCTCCCACGTCTTCCGTGTGCTGTCCGTCGCCAGGCGAATCGGACGTTTGCATATCGTTTGGAAGCACCCGCCGGAGCATAAGCGGGCGCTTCCTCTCAAACCACAATCCGTACGTCCTACGGGAAGATCCCGCGGTGGGTGTACGAAACACCCATCGCACCATGCCCCTCTACGGGAAGATCCCGCGGTGGGTGTAAACGTTTTCCAGCCGCCGCAAGGCAACCACGTACGCCGCAGTACGCCAATCGACATCGAACTCCGCGGCCGCATCGGAGACAGCACGGTATGCAGCGCTCATCCGACGGCGCAGTTTTCCATCGACCTCCTCGAGTTCCCAGAATTCGCTCCTCTTGTTCTGGAGCCACTCGAAGTAGCTGACGATAACCCCCCCTGCATTGCACAGCACATCCGGGAGAAGATCGATCCCACGTTGGGCGAGGATCCGGTCCCCGTCGAGGTCGGTAGGCCCGTTCGCACCCTCGGCCACCAGTCGTACCCGGAGAAGCGGTGCTGTTTCGGCAGTGATTTGATTCTCCAAAGCCGCGGGGATGAAGATGTCGACCTGCGTGGCGAGAAACGCTTCGTGAGAAACGGACGCAGCCTCAGGATATCCCTCGATCCCTCCCTGCTCGGCAACGTACCGGGCCAGCTTCTCGGGATCGATCCCTTGGGGGTTGTAGATCGCGCCGGTATGGTCCTCCACGGCCGTCAAGCGAGATCCGAACGGCGCCAGAAGCCGCGCCGCCCATGAACCCACGTTTCCGAATCCCTGGACCATATAGGAAACCCCGGCAAGGTCTACCCCGTTCGCGTTTGCCCACTCTTCGATCGCGTACACAACACCTTGCCCGGTGGCCTTGTCACGACCGACGCTTCCTCCGGCCTCAACAGGCTTTCCCGTCACGACGTGCACGGAGCGAAACCGGTCGTTGGGAGGCAGGGTGGAAATGTAGGTATCCAGGATCCACGCCATGATTTGAGCGTTCGTATTCACATCCGGTGCGGGGATGTCGTATTCGGGACCGATGTTGCTCCCGAGCGCGAACACGAACCGGCGGGAGATCCGCTCGAGTTCCCCTTGCGAGTAGTTCCGCGGGTCGCATTGGATACCGCCTTTCGCCCCACCGAACGGAATGTCGGCGATCGCCGCCTTCCATGTCATCCAGGTCGCAAGGGCCCGGACTTCGTTGATTTCGACCGCCGGGTGAAACCGCAGTCCCCCTTTGAACGGCCCGCGAGCGTCGTTGTGCTGAACTCGGTAGCCGGTGAACATCTCGACGTTCCCGTCATCCATCTTGACGGGAAAGTGAACGATCAGTTCGTTCATCGGGCGGGCGAGGATCTTCCGGACATTGGGGTTCAGCCCCATCTTGTCGGCGGCATGATCGAACTGCTTGAGGACGGTTTGATAGACGTTCACCGTCGAATCTCCCATGGAAACCTCCGTACCACTCCTAGAACCGCCCCAGGATTTCCTTCCGCGCTTTCGCGTCCCTGGGGGTTGACAGCGTTCCGATCGCGGATACTCTAGAACGACCAACATGATGCAGGCAATCGCAGTAACCGACATCCACGGCAACATCCGGATCTACGAGCTGCTCCTCCGGGTTGCCGCTACATGGAAGGCGACGTCCCTGTTCATTGCCGGAGACCTCGCGCCATCGGCCGTTCTGGAAAGCTCTCCCACGGAGACTTCCGATGGGACATCAAAGCAGCGCGATTTCTTCCAGCATGATTTTATCCCACTGTTCGACGCGTTTCTCGTGGACCACCGCCACACAGACGTGTACGTGATCATGGGCAACGATGATCGCCGCTCCAACGAGGACCTGCTGTTGACGTTCGACCAGCGTCTGCCGAATTTTCATCTGGTCAACAACCGCTTGGTCGAACTCCGCGAAACAAGACAGATGAAGCGGTTCTTCCCCGACGATGTGTCGATGCTGTATGTCTGCGGGTATCCGTACGTCACACCGGGAGCCGGCTTATTGATGGACTGGGTGAAGTACGACAACGACTTGCAGCTCCGGCCGGCGGGGATGGATCCTTGCGCCGACGTGTTCGAAGCCGGGGTGCACTCCGTCCCGCCCGATGACCGCCATCGGCGGACCACCATCGGCGACGACCTTGCGCGGTTTGGCGCGTTCTTGGGGCAGGATGGTGCGGCATCGCCCGGCCGGTCTACGGAAGCAATCTACGACCCCCGAAGAACGATCCACCTCTTCCACAGTCCACCGTACGGTACACAACTCGATCTTGCCGCCCCGCTGGGGAGCATCGATCGTCTCCGTCGCAACGAACATGTCGGAAGCTCGGAGATCCGCCGCTATATCGAGCGGGTACAGCCGTACCTCGTGTTGTGTGGACACTGCCACGAATCGGCCGTGCTCGGTAGTTACAAGGATCAACTGGGTCGGACCCGCTGTGTCAATCCGGGAAGTCAGGCCCATCTGAACGTGCTGAGCCTAGTTCAGTTCGATGTGGAAGATCCGACGAAGATGACCCAGCTGTATGTCAACGCCGACTAGCGCGAGGAAAGAGACTCCGCCTGCTGCTTCTGCAGGCGGGTGTCGGAGGGGCTCCGATACTGGCGGAGCCCCTCTCTGACTCTAGGAGTGGTCCGCCACAGGCAAACCGGACTCGCCTGAACGGAGTTCAGAACGGCACCGTACCCGCGGCGGGTTTTCGCTTCAGCTTCATCCAATAGGTGAATATCCAACAGAGAATCCGGTGTCCGGCATTCGGGAAGGAGCGACCGAAACCCGGCACTCAAGGCAAGGTCGATCCTACCGATCAGGGTCATCGCTTGATCCGACTTGCGCTCGAGAACGACAAGCATGTCGATATCCGAACAGGGAACCGCTCGATCGGTCATCGTGCTTCCGTATACGAACACTTCATTCAGCCCTTCGCCAAGCCGGCCCAGATGATCGGCGAGCCGTTTCGCCACCTCGTAGCGAAGCAGGCTATGACTCGCGTGATCTCCCTGCAAGAGACGTTCGAGGAACGTCTCATCGCCGCAGCCGATGCGCTGCGCACAGCGGCTCAGCGCATCGGCGACTACGGCGGCTCCCTTGATCTCAGGAGGCAGGAAGTTGCTTGGAATCCCCTCGTTCATGCGACTCGCTTTGCTCTCCCGCAGCTTCTACGAACTCCCTACGGGAACAACCCTCGCATCCGGACCGATTGGGCGACCCGCTCTACGCCAAGGACGAAAGCGGCAAGTCGCAAAGAGATGTCTCGCTCTTTCGACAAGTCCCATACTTCGCCCAACGCGCGGTGCATAATCCGGCCGAGCCGCTGATTGGTTTCGTCTTCTTCCCAGGCAAAGCACTGGATGTTCTGCACCCATTCGAAGTACGAGCACACCACACCACCAGCGTTGGCAAGGATATCCGGAACAACGGAGACCCCCTTCTCGCCCAGAATGTAGTCAGCTTCGGGGGTTGTCGGTCCGTTCGCGCCTTCCACAATCACCCGCGCTTTGACCTCGCCGGCGTTAGCGGCGGTGATCTGTGCCTCCAACGCTGCCGGAACCAGCACATCGACGTCCATCGTGAGCAGATCATCGTTGCTGATCTGTTCCATCCCCGACGTGTCGTATCCGGCAAGCAGGTGTCCCGGAGACGTCTTGACGTATTCGATCAGTTCGGGAACATTGAAGCCTTCCGGCCGGAAGTACGCTCCGGAAACATCACTGACCGCAACAATCTTTGCCCCCGCTTCGGCCATCAGCCGTGCGGCGACCGATCCGACGTTTCCGAACCCTTGAACGGCGATGCGAGCCGACGTGATGTCAATGCCCATCCTCTGCAACACGCCAAGCGTGACAAACGTGACACCGCGTCCGGTCGCATCGGTGCGGCCACGAGCCCCACCGCACTCCAGCGACTTCCCGGTGACGATCGCCGGAATCGCATGCCCTGCCAGGAGCCCGGCCGTATCCGCAATCCAGTCCATCACCTGGGAATTGGTGTTGACATCAGGCGCGGGGATGTCCCTTTGCGGGCCGATCAACGGGAAGATTCGCGTCGTATAGCGTCGGGTGAGCCGTTCCAACTCACTCCGTGACAACTGGGTAGGATCGCAGGCGATACCGCCCTTTCCGCCGCCGTAGGGAACATCGGCAACGGCGCACTTCCACGTCATCCATCCGGCCAGCGCCTTCACTTCGTCCATCGTGACGCCAACGTGATAGCGAATGCCGCCCTTGCAGGGCCCGCGAGAGGAATTGTATTGCACCCGGTATCCGCTGAAGACCTCGACGCTTCCGTCGTCACGGGTGAGAGGAACGCTGACCTCCAGTGCCCGTTCCGGCTGACGAAGTACGGCCCAAATGCCGGGTTCGATCTGAGTGTACTTCTCAACGAGATCGAGCTGCTGAAGCATCATCTGGTACGGATTAATGCTGGCCTCGACCTTCCTGTCGGCAACAACCCTATTTGTATCCTGAATCGCCATGTGGCGGTCACCTCCGATCGCCCGCAGAGTATCCGATGCCGTTGTTGCCTTGTAGGAGATCGAGCAGGTTCCAAGCTTGGTTCTGGAAGCTCGAAACCAAACGTTGGACGCTCGCTTGATTGCTTGACGACACAGCGGATGTGCTGCTTCTTGCACATAGCGAAACTCAATACCGATCTTATTCTCTGTCATCTGACAGTTTGTATTGTCTCGAAGAAGGTCATCCCGGATGGCAAAGATCTTTCTTTGCAGCGGCGGAAGCCTGTTGGCGACCGGTCGTCCAGCATGGCCGAGCCGCGATGCTCCGCGTATCGTTGTGTGAGTGGGGAGGAGAAAGAAGGACGGACTATGGACATGAGGGCACAAGTCGATCCGATCGAACTGCAGACGCACTGGCAGCAGCTGCAACCCCTGATCATCCGCTACCGCTCCGGTGAACTTGTCTACCACGCTGGGAGCTTCGCCGCAGGAGTGGCGATGCTGCGAGCGGGAATCGTCATCGATCGGCCGGATCCCTCGGTCGCAGATCGCCCTGAGACAGAAAGGATCGAGTTGATCGGCCCAGGCGATCTATTCGGAGTCGAGGTCCTGATGTCGCCGCCGTCCGACGTGTATCAAACCTCGGGACGAGCGCTCACGGATGTCGAGGTCGCCTTTGTCGAACGTGAGGCGTTGCATGAAGCGATCGCCGTCGATTGTTCATTGAGCGAAGCGTTGCTCGCCCATGTTGCCGGTCGGTTCTTGGCCGCGCGATCGACGCCGGCCATGCCCGGCGAGCCGACGCGCGACGCCAAGCAGATCAAGCATCGCCTTGCCGCGTGCCTGCTGGATCTGGCGCGGATGTCCGGCACCTCCATAGACGACTCTCAGCAACGGATCTGTCTTCCGGAGGAGATCACATGCCGCACGCTGGCCGAGATCCTCTCCGTTTCCGCCACTCGGATCACGAGACTGATGGCCGGTCCGGAGCTGAGCGAATGCTGCGATCTGCCGCGAGAAGAACGCCGTCGCACGACGCCTTCATCCTGCGATGGAATACGGATTGCCACCGACAAGCTCGCTGCCTTTGCGGCCGCTGGTGCAGGGCCCCGAGCGGTGTAGGACTAGAGGGTCTCTTCGACAATCGAAAGGTAGAAGCTCGTCACCCGTGCGCGTTCTTCCAGCCCTTCGAGGTTCAAAACTCGGAATGAGTTCTTCGATGTGGTGATCAAGCCAAGTTCCCGGAACCGCTTGAGCGTACGCATCAGCGTTTCCACCGATAGGCCGAGAAGCTCCGCCATGGTCTGCCTTGAAAGCGGCAGGTTCACTTCGACCCCTTCTTCCTCCGGTGTCGCATTGCCATACTTGTGCGCCAACGCAATCAGGAACAGTGCCAGGTTTCGATCGGTCGCTTCGATCGCCTCGCGGGTCAGCTTGAATTCCAGCATGATGACCTCTCGCGCCAGCCACCTCGAGAGGTCCATCAGAATCCTCGGGTGCCGCTTCACAAACGCCACGAAGTTGGAGTGTTCGAAGAAGATCAGCGTGGAGGCGACAATCGCTTTGCAGAACTGAACATTGACCGGCTCGCGATCGAGCAGGACCGCTTCGAGGCCGAAGATCTCTCCTGGAGCAAGAAAGCGAAGGCAGCGTTTCTCCCAACCCCGACTGGAGTACTTGCCGATCGTCACCAAGCCGGAGTCAACGATATACACTCCCGATGCGTACGATCCCTCTTGAGCGACAAGTTCCCCTTCTTCGTAGCGCACACGGAGCGACAGCTCGGCCAGCTCGCGAACGCTTTCGCTTTCCAGCGAAGGGAACGTCCGATCGAGGAAAGCGATCTTGGACTCGGGATCATCCTTGTGTCGTGCATGCATCGGATTGACGCGCATCGCCGTCTGTTGACTCCTGCTTTGAACGGGTGGGGAGCAAAGCCTCCCCACCCTCGTTTGATGTCTTCGAGGTCCCCGCTTACACCCAGCCGCGAAGGCGCATCGCTTCAGCCACGCGCTGGACGGAGACCATGTACGCTCCGATGCGGTTGTCGACCTGGTGCTTCTGCGCCATGTCGTGGGTTTCGTGGAACGCCTTGACCATCTTGTCTTTGAGACGGCCGTAGACTTCGTCGATCGGCCAGTAGTACCCGCCGATGTTTTGCACCCACTCGAAGTACGAGACGGTGACGCCGCCCGCGTTGCATAGGAAGTCCGGGATCAGGTACTTGCCGTTGGCGTAGAGGATCGCATCCGCTTCGGGCGTCGTCGGCCCGTTGGCCGCTTCCGCGATGATCCTTGCCTTGATCCGTTGGGGGTTCGCTTGGGTAATCATGTTCTCGATCGCCGCCGGCATCAGAACGTCCACGTCCAATTCGAGGATTTCCTCGTTGGTCAGCGAGCGGTCCCCAGCGAAGCCGGCCACGGATCCCTGTTGCTTCTTGTGTTGGAACGCCGCTTCGGGATCGATGCCGCCACCGGCGTATACACCGCCACGAGAGTCGGTGATGGCCACCACTTTGCTACCGGCAAGCTCTTGCATCAGCTTGGCCGCGTAGTATCCGGCGTTTCCGTAGCCCTGAATCGCGACAGTGGCTGCAGAGAGGTCGATGCCGAGGAGTTTCGCCGCCTCAAGGATGCAGTACACAGCTCCGCGCGCAGTTGCGTCACCTCGTCCGAGCGACCCACCAAGCGGGAGCGGCTTGCCTGTGATTACACCCGGCGCGTTGTGACCAACGATCGTCGAGTACTCGTCCATCATCCAGGCCATGATCTGGGGTGTCGTGTAGACATCTGGAGCGGGAACGTCCTTCTCCGGTCCGATAAACCGGCCGATGGCACGGATATAGCCGCGTGCCACGCGCTCCGTCTCTCCCACGGAGAGTTCTTTGGGGTTGCAGATCACGCCCCCCTTCCCTCCTCCGTAGGGGATGTCGACGACCGCCGTCTTCCATGTCATCCAAGCGGCAAGCGCCTTGACGGTGTCGATCGTCTCTTCAGGATGGAATCTCAGTCCTCCCTTGGTCGGACCGCGCGCATCGTTGTACTGAACACGGAATCCGGTGAACGTTTTGACGGCTCCATCGTCCATACGAACCGGGAAGCGAACCTCGAGGGTTCTCATCGGTTCGCGAAGGAACGCATGAACTTGGGGATCCAGATGAAGTTTCTCGGCCGCCATGTCCAGCTGCCGCTGAGAAATCTCAAACGGGTTCAACGTTGGAGACATTGCCATTGCCCAAACCTCCTAGAGTCTGTTGCTTCGCTTCGGCCCTTCTCCGATCGGGCCGCCGCATGGCGGCGAGATTATACAGACGGCCAGGGACAATGCAATGCGTCTTCAGAACGCTACAAACGCTCGATGACCCCCAGGAGCAGACGGCGCATTTCCTTGCCTTTCCGTCGGGTGGTCTCGATCACTTCTTCGTGGGAAAGGGTTGCATCAGGGTTGACCCCTGCAGCAAGGTTGGTCGCCAAAGAGACTCCAAGCACCCGCATCCCGGCGTGGGCCGCAACGATGACCTCGGGAACGGTCGACATCCCGACCAAATCGGCCCCCATCGCCTGGAACGCGCGGATCTCGGCCGGCGTCTCATACGACGGCCCCAACGTGGCAACATACACCCCTTCCTTCAAGCGAATCCCTTCGGCTTCGGCGACGCTTCGGGCGAGTTTGCGCAGTTCCGGCGTGTACGCACGCGACATGTCCGGAAACCGTGGTCCGAGACGGTCGAAGTTCGCTCCTCTCAGCGGATTGACGCCAAGCATGTTGATGTGATCGCGCAGCAGCACGAGATCGCCGGCATCCAACGCCGGATTGATCGCCCCCGATGCGTTTGTCGCAATCATTGTCGGGATCCCGATCAGGGCGAACAATCTGGCTGCAAACGTGACCGACGTCATGTCGTAGCCTTCGTAGAAATGCGTTCTTCCCCGTTGAACCAGCGTCAGCTTGCCGCACAAGCGCCCGATCCACAGATCGCCTGCATGTCCCTCCACGGTAGGAAGCGGAAATCCGGGAATCTCCTGCCACGGGATCGTCACTCCACCGTTCTGGCTTGGATCCTCTTCATCCTGTGCGGAAAGGGACACGGCGTTGGAGAGCCCTGACCCCAAGGTGATCGCAACCTCGGGAACACCTTCGATCCGATCGCCGAGAACCTCAGCAGCCTGTTCCAGTTCGACCCATCTGTTCGCCTGTTTGCTCATCGTCGCTCCTTCTTCGTCGGCTACGCCAAGCCCAGAAGCTGCATCGCGTCGTTGATGTCCGCCGCCGTTCTCACATCGGTGGCAAGCCCCTTGGGTGGCGCCGGCCGCTCGGGGACCACCGCCGTCTTGTAGCCGAGTTTCTCCACCTCGAGCAACCGTTCCTTCAGCCGGCGAACCCCACGCAGTTCCCCGGAAAGGCCGATTTCCCCTGCGACGACGGTGCGCGGTTCGATCGGCTTATTGCGAAGGCTGGACATGATCGCGGCCACGATCGCAAGATCGACGCCGCGTTCTCGTGCTTCAAGCCCACCGGCAACGCTGAGATAGACATCCGCGCCGCCCAATTGAACGCCCAGTCGGCGCTCCGCGACCGCCAACAGCAGGAGGACTCGGTTGACATCAAGCCCCGTACATCGGCGTTGCGGCACCCCATAGCCTCCGGTCGGTGCGACAAGCGCCTGAACCTCGACAAGCACCGCCCGCGATCCTTCGAGCACCGGGACAACAGCCACGCCGGCCCGATCCTCTGCGTTGTGCTCCTCTAAGAAGAACCTCGATGGATCGGCGATCTCCTTGAGACCCACCGCCGTCATCTGGAAGAGCGCCACATCGTTGGTGGCCCCGAACCGGTTCTTCACCGAGCGCAACGCACGGATGTCTTCACCCCGTGTCCCTTCGAGATAGAGAGCCACATCCACAAGATGCTCAACCACCTTGGGTCCTGCGAACCCTCCATCTTTGGTTACGTGTCCGACAAGAAACGTGCACAGGTTGCCACGTTTGGTCAGTCGAGCAAGTTCTGCGCTGACCTCCCGAAGCTGACGAACGTTTCCCGCTTCGCCCGGCGCGGAATCGACGCGCATCGTTTGAATCGAATCCACAATCAGCATGCGCGGCGAGACGGTCTCCACCGCCTCGGCCACGCGGCGGAGGTTCTGCTCGGACAGTACATAGACCCGCTCGCTGTCCACGCCCAACCGAGACGCGCGAAGCTTGATCTGTGCCGCGGACTCCTCGCCAGACACATACAGCACCTCATCGTGCTGCGAAACCGCGCGAGCCACCTGAAGCAGCAACGTCGACTTGCCGATCCCCGGCTCGCCGCCGAACAGGACAACCGCACCCGGGACCAGTCCACCACCGAGAAGGCGGTCCAGTTCGGCCGAGCCGCTGGAGAATCGGGATACGTTCTCGGCACCGATTTCGGGAAGCCGTTGGAGCGGTTCCCCCAGCCATGACGAGGAGGATCCGTCCGCTTCGTCGACCGCATCCTCGCCGAACGAGTCCCATTCGCCGCAGCTCGGGCAGTGTCCGAGCCACTTCACGGAATGGTAGCCGCAGATCCGACAGCGATACGGCACGCTAGGCTCCGGCTTCGCTCACCCCAAAGACAATCTCACCGTTCTTCGCCGTCGCGGTGATCGTTGCCCCGGGTGCGAAAGAGCGTTCCAGAATCAGTTCCGAAATCGGATTCTCGATCAGCCGTTCGATCGTCCGCCGCATCGGTCGAGCCCCGTATTTCGGATCGTATCCGTTGGCGATGAGAAGCTTCCGCGCCGGCTTGTTCAGCTTCAGCGTAATGCGGTGCTCCTCCATAAGCCGGTCGCACAGCTGGGCAATCATCAGCTCGGCGATGTGTTCGACTTCATCCTGGGTCAGCTGATGAAACACGATGGTGTCATCGAGCCGATTGAGAAACTCCGGGCGGAAGACCTTGCGAACCTCCGTCATCACACGATCCTTCATGTCTTGATAGGATTCCTGGGAATCAATGGCGTTGTCGCTGAATCCGAGCGTCCCGCGGTCGGTGATCATTTCGCTTCCCGCATTGGAGGTCATGATCATGACCGTGTTTCGGAAATCGACCCGCCGCCCCTGTGCATCGGTGAGCAATCCGTCTTCCATCACCTGTAGAAGGATGTTGAACACATCCCTGTGCGCCTTCTCGATCTCGTCAAACAGGATCACCGAATACGGACGGCGGCGCACCTTTTCGGTGAGCTCTCCCGCTTCTTCGTAGCCGACGTATCCCGGAGGGGCACCGGTCAGACGAGACACGGCGAACCGCTCCATGTACTCGGACATATCCACGCGGATCATCGCGTCTTCATCGCCGAACAGGAACTCCGCCAACGTCTTCGAAAGCTCGGTCTTGCCGACGCCTGTCGGTCCGAGGAACATGAACACGCCCACCGGCCGGCGCGGGTTCTTGACGCCGGCGTAGGCACGTCGAATCGCACGGGCAACGGCGCGCACGCCTTCGTCCTGCCCGACCATCCGCTCGTGGATCTTCTGCTCCATGTCCACAAGGCGAGCCGTTTCTTCTTCCTGCATGTGGCCGATCGGCACGCCGGTCCACATCGAGACAACCTGGGCAACGTCCTTCCCGGTCGCCTTCAGGTCGCCAACCGTGTAGGTAGTGTTGGTCTGCTCCTCGATCCGCCCGATCAGTTCCTTCTTGCGGTCGCGAAGACGCGCCGCGTTTTCGTAGTCCTGTGCGGCAACCGCATCGCGCTCCTGTTCCTCGAGACCGTCGATCTCGACGATCAGTTCGCGGACTTCATCGGGGGTTCGCGTGTGCTGAAGCTTGACCCGAGCCGCCGTCTCGTCGATCAGGTCGATCGCCTTGTCGGGAAGAAACTGGTCGGTCACGTAACGGTCGGAGAGCCGCGCCGCCTGCTGCAACGCTTCGTCGGTAATCCTTACGCCGTGGTGTTTCTCGTAGTGTGCGCGCAGCCCTTTGAGGATGCGGACGGTCTCCTCTACGCCGGGTTCGTCGACAAGGATCGTCTTGAACCGCCTCTTCAACGCGGGGTCCTTCTCGATGGACTTGCGAAACTCGTCCAGTGTCGCCGTACCGATGCACTGAATCGCTCCCGAAGAGAGCGGTGGTTTGAGGATCGATGAAGCATCGATCGCCCCTTCAGCGCCCCCGGCACCTACCACGGTTTGCAGTTCGTCGATAAACAGAATGACGTTGTCGGATTCGACAACTTGCGTGATCAACGCCTTGAGCCGCTGCTCGAACTCGCCGCGGTATTTCGTGCCGGCAACAACCGACGCCATATCCAGTTCGAGGATCTCCTTCTCACGCAGGATGGAAGGAACATCACCGGTCGCCATCCGTTGAGCAAGCCCCTCAACGATCGCCGTCTTCCCGACACCGGATTCTCCGATCAACACAGGGTTATTCTTCTTGCGCCGCGTGAGTGTTTGGATGATTCGCTCCATCTCGTCGTCACGACCGATGACCGGATCGAGGTGACCGGCCTGCGCTTCTTCGACGAGGTTGCGGCCGAATTCGCTGAAATCGGTGGTCTTCTGAGCTCTTTTTGCAGGACGGACCGCCATGCCGATTCCCGTGGACGGAAGGAAGTAAGCGCGGGTCTTGGCGAGATCGACACCCAAATGCAAAAGGACGGCCGCGCCGGTGCCTTCCCCATCGCGCAGCATCCCCATCAGCAGGTGTTCGGGACGGATCGTGTTCAGACTTGCGCGACGAGCTTCCTCAAAGCTGATCTTCATCACGCGCTTCAGCCTCGGCGTCGGCTCGAGGTCATCGGACGACAGCTTTACGTCACCGCGTCCTTTTTCGGCCTCGAGCAACGCGGCGACCTTGGCGTAGGTCACGCCGTTTGACGTGAGGAAACGGTAGACGTCGCTTCCTTTCAGCTTGAGGAACGCAAGCAGCAGGTGTTCCGTTCCGACAAAACTGTGACGCCACTCCTCGGCTTCTTCTTGCGCAACGACAATGACTTCCTTCGATTCGCGCGAGAATCGGTCGTACATCGATCGCTCCTCCACCACCGCCGGGAGCCCCGGTCAGGCGGGTTATCCTCTTGTATCTTCCGTCCGCTCTGTGGACGCACCCCTCACACCGTGGTGTAAGGCGCGAATACGCCGTCGTTCACACCCGCAACGTCGGCGTGTGCTCAGCTTCCTCCGGCGCAAGGGCAGTACGAGTATAGCTGCCGGAACCCCTCTAGCAACCGGAACCCGAAGGCACGGAAGCCTAGCCCGAGCCGTTCCCGCCGTCGGAGCGCACTTGCGGTTCCTGCTGAGCGGCCGTGTTGAACCGCGTCATGATCCAATCAAGCGGTCGATCACGGAACGCATCGACGGCGTGCACCGCCCGCTTCATCACATCCACCAGCACGCTCCACTCCTGTGGCGGAATCGGTGCCAGGACAAACTCAACAGCGTCTTCCCGCCGCTTTTCATCCTCGATCCCGATCTTGACCCTGGCAATGTCTTCCGTGCCCAGGCGCTCGAGGATGGAGCGGATTCCCTTGTGCGATCCCGCTCCCCCGCCGGGAACGATCCGCATTCTTCCCAACGGAAGATCCAGCTCATCGTAAACGACCAGGAGATCCTTCGGATCAAGCCTATACGCATCCACAAGGGCTCGGACGGCTTCCCCACTGGCGTTCATGTACGTCAGGGGTTTCACCAACAGAAGGCCTCCGGCATCATAGACCAAGGAAGAACAACGGAGCCGCCCTTTGGACGGCCCCTTGAAGACGTCACGGTACAGATCGATGACGTTGAATCCCACATTATGGCGAGAGAGCGCATACTCCTCGCCGGGGTTCCCAAGCCCGATAACGGCTCGCAATCACTCCCCTTCGGCTGCCGGCTCCGAAGATCCCTCTCCGGCTTCGGTGCCTTCTTCCAGCTCTTCGCCTTCGAGTTCCTCCGCCTCTTCTTCCTCGGCGCCGAAACCGCGAGGAGCAAGAACGGCAGCAAGAACACGCTCCGGAGGCAACATCGGTTCGGCCTCGCCGAAGTCGATGTCCGAGACGTGGATCGCATCATGCAGATCGAGTTCGGACACGTCGATGGTGATGAGATCGGGGATGCTTTCCGGCAAGCCGATGACGCGCACCGCGCTGAACGAGATATTCAGCACCCCTCCGTTCTTGACGCCGATTGGGTCACCGACGTACTTGACCGGGACATGCAGCTTCAACGAGTGTCCGGCCTGCGGACAATAGAAGTCCACATGCACGGGCTCGTCCGTAACCGGATCCATGTCGATCGTCTTCACGAAGACGTTCATTTTCGTCTCTTCGCCCTGATCATGGATGGTCATATCGATCCGGGAGCTGCGCGTGATCTTGGAGAACAAGGACAGAAGCGCGCGGCGATCGACCGCCAACGGCATGCTCTCGATACTCGGACCGTAGACGACCGCCGGCACCTGACCCGCCGTTCGCGTCGTCCCTGGATGACCGGGGACTCTCACATCCGCACTAAGTGTTGCCATACTCGTCTCCTCACCGACGTTTAGGAATGAGGGAAAAGGTGACTCACTGATTTCTGCTCGAAGATCCGCCGTATCGTCTTGGCTAGGTGCTCACCTACGGGGATATAGTCGACGATATCACTCTTCTCCGCTTGCTCATGAATGATGGTATTGGTTACCACGACGCGTTTCAAGGGCGCTTCCGACAGCAGCTTCACCGCATCGCCCGCAAACACGCCATGGGTGCAGAACGCGGTCACGTCCATCGCGCCGTGTTCCAGAAGCAATCGTGCCGCCCGGACGATCGTCGATCCCGAAGCGAGGATGTCGTCATACAAGACGGCATGTCGGCCTTCGACATCGCCGATGACATTCATCACCTTGACCGTTCCTCCGTCCTGACTGCGGCGTTTCTCAAGGATCGCCAACGGAAGATTCAGCCGTTCGGCAAGCATCCGCGCGCGAACGGTTCCCCCCACATCGGGAGAGACGATCACCGATTTCTCTTTCGAGAACCCCGCTTCAAGAAAGTACTCGGAGAAGATCGGATCCCCGCGGAGGTTGTCCACCGGAATATTGAAGAACCCCTGAACTTGTCCGGCATGAAGATCCATCGTCAGAACACGGTCCGCTCCGGCGGTCTCGATCATGTTGGCGACCAAACGGGCCGTAATCGGAACCCGAGCCATGTGCTTGCGATCCTGGCGGGCATACCCGTAGTAGGGGATGACGGGAATAACGCTGCGAGCCGACGCACGCTCAAGAGCATCGATCAGCACAAGGAGCTCCATGAGATTCTCGTTGACCGGAGGGCATGTCGGTTGGATGATGAAGACATCCGCACCGCGGACGGTCTCCTGAATCTGCGCCCGGATCTCTCCGTCTCGGAACCGCCCGATGTCAACGCGACACAGATCCACACCCAGCGCCTCGGAGACCTCCCGTGACAGCGCCGGGTTTGCGTTGCCGCCGATCAACTTCAGTTCGCGTCCGATCATGCCGTTTCTTCCTCCCCAGGATCCGGTTGTTGCGGTTTGATCACCTGTCGTGCTCGTCCGAAAGCACGAGCGCCTTCCGGAACGTCCTCGGTGATCGTCGATCCTCCAGCCACCAACGAACCTCTGCCGATGGTCACCGGGGCGATCAGTGAGGCGTTGCTTCCGATGAACGCCCCGTCCTCGATGATCGTCCGGTGCTTGCTCTTGCCGTCATAGTTGCAGGTAATGGTCCCGGCACCGATGTTCACGCGTTGGCCGACGTCGGCGTCACCTATGTACGTGAGGTGACCGACCTTGGCGCCGTCGCCGACACGCGATGCCTTCACCTCCACGAAGTTCCCGATCCGAACGTTGGGACCGACATCGGCTCCCGGACGCAGATGCGCGTACGGACCGATGCGGCTTCCCGATCGAATCGTCGCCTGCTCAACGACCGAGTAGCGCACTTCGCAATCCGTTTCGATCCGCGCATCGGCCGCCCAGACATCGGGGCCGATGACACTCGCCGATCCAACCGTTGTCGCTCCCAGAAGGTGAGTGCCCGGCAGGATCGTCGTATCCGGTTCCAATACGACATCCGGTTCGATGAATGTCGTTGCCGGAGATGGGATCGTCACTCCCCCCTCCATCCATCGATCGGCCGTTCGCCGATACATGTGATCGCAAGCCCGCGCAAGGTCGGCCCGCGAGTTGATCCCAAGGAACGCTGTTGCATCCGCTGCCACCACTGCGGACACCGAACGGCCACGCTGTCGGTAGGCGGCCACCAG
>CAZKPU010000004.1:25768-48250 GCA_964554715.1 uncultured Thermotogae bacterium
GATCAACTTCAGTTCGCGTCCGATCATGCACCAGATCGGTGATGTAGTACTCGCGCTGAGCGTTATCGACGGCAAGCGATTCCAATTCCCGCCAAAGAAGCGCCTCGTGACGGAGAACATAGACACCGCTGTTGACCTCGTCGATCGTCTCCTCACAGACGGTGGCATCACACGCCTCGACGATGTGGTGGATTTTCCCGTCGGCATCGCGAACGATGCGACCGTACGATCCCGCGCTGTGAGGCCGCATCGTGACCACCGTCAAATCCGGCGGCTCGACACCGCTATTGACACCCGCATCGACCAGCGGCAACAGCGCCGATCCTTCAAGGAGAGGGAGATCGCCGGGAACGATGAGCAGGCGATCCGAGCAAACGAGATCCTTGGCCTGCAGGAGTGCGTGTCCGGTTCCAAGAGGCTCGGACTGAACAGCAATACCGGCTCCGAAGGAGGTCGCCAACCGCGAAACCTCCCCATCGCGATCGCCGACAACCACGATCACCTGAGCCGGATCGAGCGCTCGCGCGGCGCGTAGCACCCATGTGAGAATCGCGGTACCGCAGACTGGATGCAGAAGCTTGGGCGTGCGCGACTTCATGCGCGTTCCCTTGCCTGCCGCCAGGACAACGACTGTCAGTTCGTCCGCCATCGAGCACCCTGAAGGGATGGTACGCAACAAGGACAGGAACGATCAAGGAGAAGTTCATTGCAAGCGCTGCTTTCAACTGCTTATACTCGACGCTCACGCAAGCTTCCACAAAGGGAGGAACGATGATGCGAACGAATCTGATCTTTTCCGGCATTCAGCCGACAGGGACCCTACACATCGGCAACTACTTCGGAGCCGTTCGCAACTGGGTGGATCTCCAGGAAGCCCATCCATGCGTGATCAGCATTGTCGACTATCACGCCATCACCATCGAGATCTCGGCCGAAGCGCTTCGCCAGGCGTCGCGGAATATGGCGCTGGACCTGTTGGCGTGCGGGATCGATCCCGACAAGACGATCCTCTTCGTTCAATCCGGCGTCCCGGCACACACAGAGCTGGCGTGGATTCTGGGCTGCGTCACGTCCTACGGAGATCTCTCACGGATGACCCAGTTCAAAGACAAATCCGAGAACCGCGACTTCGTCAGCGCCGGATTGTTCACCTACCCTGTGTTGCAGGCCGCGGACATCCTTCTGTATCGCGCTGTCGGCGTCCCTGTAGGAGAGGACCAGATCCAGCACCTCGAGTTGTCCCGTCGGGTGGCCCGGAGGTTCAACAGCCGCTACGGGGAGTTCTTCCCCGAACCGCAGCCGTTGGTCGGGAAAGCCGCCCGGATCATGTCGCTTGCCGACCCCGAGTGCAAGATGAGCAAGAGCGCCGGAGAGACCCACTACATCGGTGTCATGGAGGCTGAATCCTCGATCCGGAAGAAGGTCCGCTCCGCCGTCACCGATACCGGACTGACTCCCGGCCTCGAGATGTCCTCCGGGGTGGCCAATCTGTTCCAGATCCTCGACATCGCGGGTTGCACGGAAACCGCCAAGGAGCTTCGCGCCCGGTTCGAAGAGGGGAACCTCATGTATTCGACGCTGAAAGACGCGGTGTTCGAAGCGTTGATGGACACGCTGCGGCCGATCCAGAGCTGCCGAGCCGAATTGGAGACCTCGGGCGATGTGGAGAAGATTCTTGCCCGCGGTGCAGAGCGCGCTCAGGAAATCGCCTCGGAGACGATGAGATCCGTTCGCCGGATGGTTGGATTCCTCGGTGCGGAATAGACGCATCAAGCCCGGGTCAACCTCGAACGCCGCCACGTTGGAAGCGCTTCTCCCAACGCGGCCAAGCCTCTCGCAACGCCTCGACCGACAGGGCAGATCGCTTCTCCCACGACCGATCGAGCAGCCGTTTGCCCGACGGAACGACAAACGGCTGCAGAAACCACGAAACACCCTCTCCGATCCATACAGCGATATCGTCCAGATCTCGCATTCCGATCCCGGGAGCAACCGTTGTTCGGAATTCGAAGGACGCTTCACTGGCGCGAACAACCTCGATCGATTCTTTGATGACCGCGGCATCGATCCTCTTCCCGGCAAACTCTGAGTAGCGCTCCGGCGGTGACTTCACGTCGATGGCGAAGTAGTCAGCAAGCTTGCCTGTGGCCATCCGTTCGAGCATCTCGGGGTTCGATCCGTTGGAATCAAGCTTCACGTCGAACCCTAACGCCTTGATCTCAGCTGCAAACGCGGCCAGATCGGCGTGGACAGTCGGCTCGCCTCCGGTGAGGACCACCGCATCCAGGAAACCTCGCCGAGCGGAGAGCCGGGACAGCGCCTCGTCCCAGGAGATCCGTTCTCCGTCATCAAGCTCCGACAGCACCAGTTCCGGGTTGTGGCAGTACGGACAGCGAAACGAACAGCCCTGCATGAAGACAACGCAGGAAACCTCGCCGGGGTAATCGATCAACGACACGCCCTGAACCCCGTGGATCTGCATGGTTTGACCGCTCCTCGATTGCGAAGCCGGATCCCGCTCGTTCCGCTCGCCGATGTAGCTTCTCCGAAGCTGCTATTGCGCAACTTGTCCCAAGTCGCTATTGCGCAGCCATAGGCTGCTATTGCGCAACTTGTCCCAAGTCGCTATTGCGCAACTTGTCCCAAGTCGCTATTGCGCAACTTGTCCCAAGTTGCTATTGCGTAACTTGTGCCAAGTTGCTATTGCGTAACGGGAGCTGCGTGGAACGCTTTCCGGTCGGCGAACTCGGCCTGCTTTCCGTCGTTCCACTGCTCCACCGGCCGGAGATAGCCGACCACCCGGGAGTACACCTCGGTCCGCTCCCCGCACTGCGGGCACACCGAATGCTCGCCGCTGATGTACCCATGGTGCCGGCAGACGGAGAACGTCGGAGTGAGGGAGTAATACGGCAGTTTGAACCGCTCGGCGATCCGGCGAACAAGCTGCTTGACCGCCGCCGTATCGGGAAGCCGCTCGCCGAGATAACAGTGAAACACCGTCCCGCCGGTGTATCGCGACTGAAGCGGATCTTGACGGGAGAGTGCGTCGAACAGATCGAGTGTCGCTCCGGGAGGAAGCTGGGACGAATTCGTGTAGTACGCCGTCGTCGATTCGTACGCCTCGAGGTTGTGGATGCGGATGTCGGGATACCGCTCCCGATCCTTCTTCGCCAGCCGGAAGCTCGTTCCCTCAGCGGGCGTGGCCTCCAAATTGAAGATCTGTCCGGTGTCCTCTTGATACTCCGACAACCGGTCTCGCATGAAATCGAGCACCCGAACCGCCAACTCGCTGCCCGCTTGATCCTCGGTTGTCAGACCGTTGAGGTTGAGCAGCGCTTCGTTCATTCCGATCAATCCGATCGTCGAGAAATGGTTCGTCCAGTACCCTCCGGTCGCCTGATGGACTTGCTCGAGGTAGAAGCGCGAGTAGGGGTACAGTCCTCGTTCGGTCAGCCCTTCCAGGCTCTTACGCTTCACCGAAAGCGAGTCCCGCGCCAGATCCATCAGCTCACCCAGTCGATCGAAGAACTCCTGTTCGCTGCCGGACAAGTAGCCAAGTCGAGGCAGATTGATCGTCACGACACCGATCGATCCCGTCAACGGATGAGCCCCGAACAGCCCGCCACCCCGCTTACGAAGTTCGCGGTTGTCGATGCGCAGTCGGCAGCACATGCTGCGGGCGTCTTCCGGTTTCATGTCGCTTCCGACGAAATTCGAGAAGTAGGGGATGCCGTACTTGGCGGTCATCTCCCAGATCGGTTCAAGCTCAGGATTGTCCCAATCGAAATCGCGCGTGATGTTGTAGGTCGGAATCGGGAACGTAAACGGCCTCCCTCCAAGGTCCCCTTCGGCCATCACTTCGGCAAACGCACGGTTGAACTGGTTCATCTCTTCCTGGTAATCGCCGTAGACCGTGTCTTGGGGCTTGCCGGCGACGATGACCGGTTCGTTCTTCAGGTACTGGGGAACCACCAAGTCCAACGTGATATTCGTGAACGGAGTCTGGAATCCGACCCTCGTCGGGACGTTCATGTTATAGACAAACTCCTGCATGTTCTGCTTGATTTCGTCGTAGGTCAGCCCGTCAGCGCGGATGAACGGCGCCAGGTACGTATCGACACTGGAAAACGCTTGTGCACCAGCAGATTCGCCCTGCAGGGTATAGAGAAAGTTGACCACTTGAAGGAGAGCCACCCGGAAGTGTTTCGGAGGACCGGCGGCGATCTTCCCACGGACGCCGCGGAAGCCATGCATGAGCAACGATCGCAGATCCCAGCCTACGCAGTACGCGCCGAGCGTTCCCAGGTCGTGAATGTGGAAGTCGCCACGCTCGTGGGCATTGCAGACGTCGGTTCGGTAGATCTTGTTCAGCCAGTACTTAGAGATTACACGGTCGGTGATGTGCGTGTTCAGCCCCTGGAGGGAGAACGTCATGTTACTGTTCTCGCGAACGCGCCAATCGAGATCGTTGAGATAGTTCTCCACCAAAGGGATTTCGGTCAGCAAACCACGCATCTGCCGAAGATCAGCGTGCTGCTTACGATACAGGATATATGCTTTGGCCGTTCGCACATAGCCGGCTTCGATCAGGATCTCTTCGACAAGATCCTGGATCTCTTCCACCGTGGGATACTCATCGATGAACCGCTCGTTGAGCAGACCCGTTGCCAGTTGGGCCAGCTGCTGAGCGATGTCGGTATCGGCTTCACCGACTTCGCGCATCGCTTTCCAGATCGCTGTTGTGATCCGCGATTCCTCGAACTCAACGACCCGGCCATCACGCTTCACGATGTACTGCATCTGTCCCCCTCATCCGGGTCCCGGTCCCCACCGATCAACCGACCACGCAAAAACATCCCCATGGTAGGCGGTGGGGGGAGGTCCGCCAAGCGGTGCCATCGCGCGACGCTACACAAGAACGATGCGTTTCTAGGGGATTACGACGTCTTCCCGCCGAAAAGGGGTGATCAACGTCCGGATGGATCTCCGATGGAGCACCGGACGATCGCAGGCAAGATGCTGCCCGAAACGCATAGCAGAAGAGACGTATTCGACGATCGATTTGGCGGGGCTGCTCGCCGGTCAGTTTGGCGAGCCCAGCCGACAGCTCTGCTCGCCGGTCAGTTCGACGAGCTCAGCCGACGATCACGCTCCCCGGTCGGGTCGGCGAACCTACTCGCCGATTAGTTCGGCGGTGCTAGTCGCCGATGATCTTGACAAGAACGCGTTTGCGGCGGCGTCCGTCGAACTCGCCGTAGAAGATCTGCTCCCAGGGGCCGAGGTCCAAATCACCCTCCGTGATGGCAACCACGACATCCCGCCCCATGACCTGCCGTTTGAGGTGAGCATCCCCATTGTCTTCGCCGGTCAGGTTGTGTTGGTAGGCGGAAACCGGCGCGTGGGGAGCAAGCTGTTCGAGCCACCGTTCGTAGTCGGCGTGCAGTCCCGGCTCATCGTCGTTGATGAACACGCTGGCTGTGATATGCATCGCGTTGACCAGGCACAATCCTTCTCGCACACCGCTTTCCTCGATGGCTTGACGAACTAGCCCGGTGATGTTGACAAATCCCCTCCGCGAAGGGATCTCGAACCACAGCTCTTGACGATGCGACTTCATGTTGCCTCCTCGGGTCGCGTCCGGTTGCGCCGCGCCAGCCATCTTCGGGCACACTCATGGCCATGCCGTGCCGCAACCACGGCCGAACTCTCCGTATGAAACGAGGTGACGAATCCGGCGGCGAACGCATCCCCGGCTCCGGTTGCGTTCACTCCGGGGAGTGCGGCAACAGGGATATGAGACCGTCTTCCTCGTTCCCATGCGATCGCGCCCCGGTCGCCCAGTGTGACCGCTCCGGTATCGAACCGCGCCGCGAGGACATTCACGGCAGTCTCCGTATCGGCGGAAGACGTCAGAAGCCGTGCTTCTTCCTCGTTGGGAAAGAACAGATCCACCGAATCGAGCTCGGCCGAGAACCTCTCCCGGCCGTACGCCTCGATCAGCGCGGCCGGCGGTGGATCGACGGAAACCGTGATCTTCCGCGGATGTTTTGTACACACTTCCAACACAGCCCGCGCCACTTCGCGTTGCGGCGGGCTGAGAAAGGCATATCCCGAGATATGTAGATGCGTCAGCGTTTCGATGGGAATGCTGCCGACAACATCCTGCGCCATGTCATCGTTGGCACCCCGATCGCAGATCATGGTATGCCTGCCGCGCACATCACCGGCGACGTCGGTGCTGATCACAACCCCGGTGGAACGGGAACTGTCACTGGAGAGCAATCGGATCCCTTCACATTCAAGGTCTTCACGCAGGATGCGTCCGGCGGGATCAGTTCCCACACAGGCGATGAGGGTCACGGACGCACCTTCGGCTGCAGCGACGCGGGCAAACGTTGCCGCCGCTCCGCCGGGAAAAACGTAGATCCGAGCCCTTTGCTCACCGCCTCCCAACGGAAGCCCGGAGACGTCATCCCGTGACATCTGTCGAAGATCGGCCGGGAGCGCAACGAGAACATCCAGGTTCGCATCCCCAAGCACGACCAGATTCATCACACCCGCTACGCTCCCCGCAGCCCTTGAATGGCCTCGCTCATGGCGCGAACGCGTCCTGGATCCACCGGATTCCGCACGGAACCGTTCTCGTGCATCGAACTCCCAACGATGAAACCGTCCGCGTCGCGGTAGGTGGCAAGGTTATCGAGCCGCACGCCGCTGCCGACAAGCACCGGAAGTTCGGTCACTTGCTTGACGGCCTGCAGCCGCTCCGGGGGAGTTCGCTTGCCGGTTCCGATTCCGGTGACGATCAGGCCGTCGGGCTTGTTCCGGTCGGCGTCCAGCGCCGCTTCCTCGATCGTCGTCAGATGTGCAGCGTGCTTCACTTGGACGTCGGCGAAGATCCTGACATCGGAGCGAAGCCGGTTGCGCAGTTCGTGAAGCTCCCTGGCGTTTCCTTCGATCATCCCTTGATCGGTGAACGCGACACCGCAAAAGACGTTGACCCGGACAAACGCCGCCTTGGCCGCCGCGGCGATCGCAATCGCGGCCAGTCCATCGTTTCGCAAGACGTTCACACCGATCGGAATTCTTGCCTTCTTGACGATCTCGTTGACAAGGATCGCCATGTCGGCCACGGTCTCCCGGGGGGCCTGCTTGGAAAACGGCGCATCACCGAAGTTCTCGACGATCGCCGCACTTGCCCCACCCACTTCCAGCGCTTCCAGATCACGAAGCGCTCGGTTGATCGTGAGTGCCAGTCCACCGGTCTCTGCTGCCGGTGACCCCGGCAGCGGGAGGAGGTGGATCATCCCGATAAGCGGCTTATCACATTTAAACGGTTCCATAACGCGTGACCGTACTTCGACGGACCGCTTCGTGCAAGATCGCGCCGCTACGCTGTCACTTCCGGAGCAACACAGCCGGCCTTCGGGAGAGACCTAGCTCCCCTCGAGTCTGCGTAAACACCACGCAGCGGCTCGCTCCCACTTCGCCTCGGATGATTGCGACGCGAACACATTCTGTGCCCACGGAGCAGATCGGCTTGTACGAACCATATCGATCTGCGAAATCGTCGCAGATACGGTCGCACTGGCTGACTCGCCCGTACTGGGTAAGCGGATGTTCAGGGTCCAGTTCAGATCACCGGATCCGACCAAGTGCCCCGAGCTATTCACGTTAAGGGTGAACGCCACGCGGGCGTCCAACGTAAACCTGATGGATTGCCCTTCGATCGTCGCCTGTTCGCTGATCGAATCCTCGGAAACCAGAACCAACCTTCCACCGATGTATTGACCGCTCGTGTAGGGCATGAACGTATCGAGGACTGCATAGAGATCTTCCATCTCGTCATCGATCGCGTTCGTCTCCGGTTTGAACCGCCACTGACCGCTCACCGAACTGCCGATGATCCCCGTGACATCATGCTGCATGTGAAGATCACCGTACAGCGATTGCTGATCGACATAACCACCTGAACGAGCCGTGATCGTGCCGGATAGATCGCCCGTTCCGCTCCAAAATCCCACTGCCGAAGAGCCGCCGGTTCCCGGATCAGGATCCGGCAACGGATCCTCAGGGTCGGTCGTGTAGCCTTTGACCGGATCGCACGGATCGCTCCACTGCCCGTCTCTCTTTACACTCAGGCGATACCAGAACGTTTCCCCCGGTCCGGGTTCCAAGTCCTCCCACGGGTCATCGCTGACTTCATCGAGCACTTCATACGACCCGCTGCGAGACCCAGCCCTCTCGATGCGGTATAGATCTCCATCATCCGACGTGTCCCACCGCAACTTGATCTTGCTGGCGTAGTCGCCTTGAGTCGCAGAGAGTCCCTCGGGAGGATCAGGAACAAGTGCCTCAGGATCAATCCAGCTCTCGACCGTCTCGCTCCAGTCGCTGCAATCACCTCTGTACCAAGCACGAACCCGGTAGTAGTAGTGATCATCGGACACAACGGTTTGATCCCAGTGACCTTCGGTCGTTCGGCGCTCCATCACCAGGAAATTCCCCGTCGCCCAGCGACACTGGGCCACTTCGTACTCATCTATCTCCGGGTCCACGTCCCACGAGATGCGGTACCGGTCGGGGAAGGTCCCTTGGGCGCCTTGGACATTGTCGGGCGGGAGAAGTTCCGCCGTTGTTCCCTCTACGGCGTCACTGGGGACGTCACTTGGCAGATAATCGGTCCACGCTTCGACTTGATAGAAGTAGCTCCTACCCGGACGGACGTCCGCGTCTTCCCAATCGGAATCCGGGCCCGAGTACACCTCGGTATAGCTTCCCGAGGCCGTGGATGATCGGAAGAGCTTGTACAAGACCGCGCCCTCGACATCATCCCAGTCGAGAGCGATAGTGCCGAGAGATTCGCCGTCGGATGCTGTCAATCCGGTGGGTGTCTCCGGTGCTAGGATCACCTCAAACGCGTGAGTCCAACCGCCTTCTACACCTTCTTCGTCGTCTGTACTTGCGTAGACAATCGGGAAGGCACCCTCCCACTCCTCTCCCTGTGCATACCAGTGATCACGAACTTCGGCTCGGATACCCCATCTCCCGGGGGATGCATCCTCTGGAATCGTTATGGTCAAGGAAATGGTTGACAGCTCTTCAATGGGAGCGCTGTATCCTGTGATCCAATTGGTGAATGGTTCTGCTTGACTCTCTGGGCCAACTTCCACGTAGACGGCAGGGTGTATGGGGTGCTGCTGCCCTCCAAACGAGAACCGAAGCTGTACCTCATCCCCTGGCACGTAGAGATCATCATCCTCGGGCCCAACATCATCCAAGACGATCCCAATCTCGGTATCATTCCACTCTGCAAATAGCCTCTCCACTGTGCTTCGGTACTCCTCAAGGCCGATTGCCTTTGTGACTCCCTTGTATGTATCCCACGTGGCTGTCTCGCAAACCCAGTCGTACCCATCCTTGTAGATCACGGCATGATCGAGTTGCGTTGCGTCCAGATGCTTGATGCTTGCATTTGGGTCGTAGCACTTCAGAACACCCGCGTCGCGATTCCACTCGTAGGCAAGTACTGCGTGCCATGCACCTCGTCCCAAGTTGCCTTCTGAAAGGCCAACCACCACTGGCTGTCCGGTTCTATGCATGGTTTCGATGATTTGGTAGATGTCCTTACGTTCACTATCCAGGAAGGTCCCAATCGCTTGCCCCTCACACTCATCCTGCAATCTGGCAGCAATCTGAGTAGCCTCTTCGGATCCAAACCTGGAGCGTAGCCGCTGGCTTGCTCCGTCTGGTCTTTCTGCGAAGTACCAGTGCGCCCACACGCACATCGCCCAACATTCTCCATTCGACTGTGGAAAGAAGGTCGTACTATTCCGAATACAGAGAGAGTCCAGTTCGGTGTCAAAACCAGGAATCCGCACGCTACGCAGATCCTCCGGTCGTTTGATTACTCCCTTCTTCAGCTGGGCGTCGGAGAAGTGGGTGAGCACAAAGGTTGCCGTTCCTGCTTCACGATCCTCCAACACGGGGAACTCCATTCCCCAGACGCCCGAATCTGAGAGATGGACCAAGACGAGTTCTTCACCTTCTGCCAGCGTCTCCGCGGGGAAGGGCACTGTGAGAGTGACAGCGCCTGTGAGTTCCACAGATGATGATATCGAGAATGCAGGGAAGACATCAGTCTCATATCCCGTTGGACTCTCAAGGTTGCCCGAGATTTCGAGAATCTCGATTCTCGATCCTGCTTCCATCGAACCTGCAGGCACGTCGATCCGCACACCAACCAATTCCGACTCCGGGTCGCTGACTTCAACACTTCCGCCCGAAGAGCCAACGGTTCCAACAGCCACAGGTTGATCGCCGCGAATGAGATTGCCGATCCATTCACAAGATGTAAGTGTCATCATGCAGATCGCAACGAATCCTGCCACCCACGCCATCCGCCACCACACAGCCCTTGAGCGCACGAGTCCCCTCCTTGATGGATCGTCGTTACCCGCCGGTTTCGGAAGACTTCCAACCAGTATATAGAGTGGTGTGGAACTCAAGAAAATCTAGGCGAAAACAGGCGATCAGGCTTTCAGAACGCGAGCATGCCCCCGCATCTCATGGATGGCAGGGGCATGCTGGACTCATCTCAAACGCAGCCTGCTGGAAAAGAGCGTGCGCTGTCGGTGCGTTCCCGCAGGAATCAGCGGATGACGAACCGGAAGGTGTAGTACTCGATCTGTCGCTCGGGACAGCATGGATCCTCGACCTCAACGGCAAGCACAAACAAGAACGGTCCGTTGTCGAGAATGTCGTTGGTCACGTACCACCCTTCGTCCGAGTAGCAGACTTCCGACACGGGGACCACCGTATCGAGCAGGAATCCGCCCGGCGCAACGGACGTCAGCGGCGTCGGAGCCATCCGCTCGTCGTAGGCCATCTCTTCGTGCATCACGTTGACCGTGTCGGCTCCCGGAAGCTGAATCGAGCATCGGTCCCAAACGACAGCGATCACGTCATGGCTCCGGTTCTCGAGTTGGAAGGCAAGTTCGCTCTTCGCTACCCCTTCTTCGGTCAGCGGCACGTGGAAAGCGATCATGATCTGATCATCGACAAACACGGCCTTCTCCGAATAGACCGGATCGAGAAGCTCCAAATGCTTGAGCGGCGTCGCGATGACGATGCATTCGCCGCCCACCGTTCCGACATCGGCCTCGTCGACGACCGCCGGCTCTGCAACGACAGCCGCCTCATCGATCGGCGCAGCCGTTTGCGTTCCGACAACCCCCCATGCAAGCACAGCCGCTCCCAGAACAACGCCAAGAATCCAAAGACTGCTCGTCGTATTCACAATCACACCTCGCTCGTTCCGCAGCGCTCTTGCTCCGGCCCCCTCATCATCGGGCCGATCGCGTCGATAACGACACATTCACCGACCGTAGGGTAGATCGCCGTTCATCCGTTCTCGTCCACCTACGACCCTTCCCTTGGCGACACGTGTCACCCCATAGGACGCCCTCTGCCATGCACACAGCCACGCTCCCCGCCCGATACTGCTTTCGTGGACCGGAAAACCAGGGGGGATACGACGGCGCGTCGGCGGCAACGCCGTTGTGCGGCGCATTCTTCCGATTCCATCGGAGGTACTATGCGTGATATGAATCCGAATGCCATCAAGAAGACGTTTCTTGCGGTCGTATTCGTCATCATCGGCGCTTCGATCGCGCTGGGCGGGCAGATCGGTGTGGGCGCGAAGCTGCACATCGATACCGAGACGGATCTGACAGCGACGTTCATCACTTTGAACGGGACGTTCAACGCCTTCGCTCTTGACGGCGGCGTTCTCTGGGAGTCCTTGGAGTCGATCGGCGACAGTTCGGCGGCGGTTTGGTACTACGGCCAGGCGAAGCTCCGCATCCCGGTGGCAGACGTTTTCGTGCCGTACGCGGCGGCCGGGATGGAAGCCATCACGATCTCCTCTCTTGGCAGCACGCAAGCGTTTCTTCTCGCCGTCGGTGGGATCGAACTCTGCTTGAGCGAACGAGGCATCCCGTTCTCGGTGTTTGCCGAGCTGAACTGGACATCGCCGCTTGAGACGATCCAGTTCGGAGAGGCGGTGCTGTTCTTCGGCATCCGCGTCGATCTGTTCTCGACTGGATCGGCGCAGGAAGATGCGTCCGGTGAAGAGACGATCGCGACCCAGGGCGAACCGGAAGACCTCGTTGAATCGCCCGAGCCGGCTCCTTGCCCGACCTGCGGGGATGACAACGTGCTGAGACGCTGGCGGCAGGGTGGCTAGCCGGTAGAAAACCACTCGCTCCCGATCGAAGCTGTTGCACACGGAACCCCACAGGATTCGATGCTCGTCCGCGACATGAGGCGCACACCGTTGTCGACGCCGATCCGTACGTAAAAATGGAGGGCGGGAGGGAAACGTGTTGGGTGTTTCGTCTCCCTCCCTGGCTCAAGGAGGCATGTATCTAACGCGGTTGCATCCCTAGCCTAGATCACGAAGACATGGACGGAAAAGGCCAGCGGTGGGGTCAACGGGGGAAGACCTTCCCAAGAAACGCGGGCAGATGCTTCGTTCGTTTTACCGACAAGAGTCCCGCCTCCAGATCATACCCTCGTCTGATGCGCCTTGAATGACGCTCCGGTCCAGGACAGAGAAGAAGCCTCTCAACACAGTTCCCGCCGCTTCATCGCGCACGATTCGATCGAAGCACGCGACGCCGTGAGCGACCGCTGGGATCAGCCGCGGTTGTTCTCGCTTTCCTGCGAGCTTCCCCCCAATTCGGCAATCCGTAGTTCGATCGTGGCGTCTTCGCCCACTTCATCAAGCGCCTCTTCGTACGCCTCGATCGCCATCGCTCGGGTTGTCTCGATGTCGATCATGATCTGTGTGACAAGATCAAGCGTGTCATCGGTGAGCGGTCCCGCTTCCCGGATGGCGCTGAGCTGTTCATTCAGAGAGGCGATCTTTTGTTCGTAGAGGCGCCCAAGGAAATACGGTGCGTACGGATCGGCGGTCGATCCTTCGCGGATCGCCGTTTCGACGATGGTAAGACTGCGGTCGAGATCCGCTTGCCAGGTCAGGTATGCATCCACAACCGGCTCAAACGCTTCGACGGCCGCATCTGCGCGAGCGCTCTCGAACCAGGCCGCAAACACATCGGCACTGACCGCTTCAACCATCTCATCTCTCGCCGCCTCACGCGCTTCCTCGTACGAGAGCTGCTTCGGTTCGTGGCGGTCCTCGACAAGCAAGATGTGATACCCGTACTGCGATTCGACGATATCACTCACGTCCCCAACGGGAAGGTCGAACGCAACATCCTCGATACTGTCGAGATACTCGCCCCGGCGGATCCATCCCATGTCCCCACCGTTGGTTGCGGAGGAGTGAACAGAGTTCTCCCTTGCCAGATCCTCAAACGATCTCCCTTCCGACAGCGAGGCGAGGAGGCCTTGCGCAAGCTCCTCGGTGGGGACGACGATCTGGAAAAGGTGGACTTCAAGCGGTATGACAAACTCGTCGGGATGAAGGTTGTAGTAGAGCTGCAACTCTCTCTCGGTGACAAGATCACTCGACACAGCGCTGACCAAAGCCTTGAACTCAAGATCCAACGCGGCGCGCTCCCGGTAGGTGGCTCGAAACTCCTCCAGGGTGCTACCCTGGGAGCGCACATATCCCTCGAGCTGTTGCTCGCTGATCTGGGAGCGGTCGAGGAAGTTCGTGTACTGCTCTTCGAAGACGGAATCAACGGTCTGCTCGTCGATCGAGATTCCTCGTGCGTCAAGTTCGGCGCGGAACAGTACGTCTTGAATCAGGACTTCGAACGTGTTACGCACAAGACCCATCTGAAGCTCCGCTCCCTGAGATCCGGAAAGAACGGTCTCGACCGATTCGGGTGGAACTCCGAGAGACGCCATGTACTGCTCGGCAAGCCGCGCATAGGCATCGAAGAACAGGTCGTAGGAGAGAACCGTTCCGTTCACGGCGCCCACAGGATCGATCGGGCCCTCGAAGAACGGACAAGGAATGCTGTAAGGCACTGTCTCGGAATCGGTTCTCGACTCCGTGAGACCGGGAGGTTCGATCGCATCGATGAGAGCAAGCGTCTCCGGAGACACACTTTCTTCGGAAGACACCTGCGGAGTCACCACCCCATCCGGTTCCGGTGCCACTTCGTTTGTCGGTGCTAACAGGACAACAGCAAGCACCACCGCCGCCAACAAACCCAGTAGAACTCGAAGGTCCATTCTCCCTCCTCGTTGCACGTAGGATAAGCGGCGGCGGAACAAGGATCAACCGCCTCGATGCGGCAGATCGAGATAGGAACGGCATCGTTCACCCCGGGAACGTCTTTTCACCGGCGCCTGGAGAGGCACAAGAGGCCTACAACCACCGCAGGATGAACTCCTCGGTAAGCTCGCCGGGATCCGCGGAGAACCGGATGACGCCGCTGCGGTCGATGAGAACCGTGTGCGGAATCCCGCGCACGTTGAAGAGTGCTTTCACTTCTTGAGAGGCTTCCCTCGATTCCCACAAGTGAAGCGTATCTTCCACCCCCATGCTGGAGAGCGCGTCGAGCATCCTTGATTCGGTTCGATCGACGGAAACCGGAACGAGGACAAGCCCCTCGTCGCCATACGTTCGTTCGAGGTCGTACAGGCGCGGCAGCTCGTCCAAGCAGGGAGCGCAGTAGCTGGCCCAGAAATCGAGCAGGATAACACTCCCGTAGAAATCGACAAGGGATACATCGTTGCCTTGTAGATCCGCGAGGGTGAACTGGGGCGCAGCCTGCCCCACCTCGGCCCCGATCGGGTACACCCCCGTCGGCTCCGCAAGATCGATCAGCGCCTCCAGGGTGTCTCGGGCTCCGTGTTCGTTGGTGATCAGCAACGTCACGACGTACCAACCGCTTTGTTGGTAGCTGTGCGTCACGACCGGACCCGATCCCGAGTAGCCGTCTCCGAACACCCACTGAACCGAGGCGATCTCTCCGTTGCCTCCGACGGAAGCGGACGCATCAAACCGGACGGTCAGCAGATCTCCGTCCGGCGTGCTGTCACGTGTGAACGATGCTTCAGGCTTGAGTTCGGCAGCAAGTCCAACGGAGCCGCCACCGACCAGCAGGCACAGAAGCACCAGGAACGCGCGTCGCATCGTTGATCAGCCTCCTTCGGATCGCAAGTCGTGGCCCATAGGTTCGTCACGCGCCCCGGTCCGGATCGCCGTGTCGTCTCCGGCAAGCGCGATCCCCTGCACGATCGAAAGCGTGAGTTCGGATCGGTATCCACGAAACCGGATCACGCCAAGCGCGTCGATCACCAGCGTCGTCGGAACCGAGGTAATCCCGTATTGCGACATCAGCGATCGGTTCGCTGAGGCCGATTCCCACAGTGCAAGCCCTTCGAAGCCGTAGCGCGCGACGTAACGCTCGACCGACGCCTCATCGCGATCCAACGAGACCCCAACCGCCAAGACGTCACTCGATGCAAGCTGCTGCAGCATCGCAACGAACCCCGGCATCGTCGCCTGGCATCCGCCGCATCCGCTCGACCAGAAGTCGAGGATGACAACGGTCCCGCGGACTTCCGATAGGACGAACCGTCCGCCGCCGAGCACGTCAAGTGCGAAGTCCGGTGCAAGCTGACCCACAGAACTTCCGACAGGCAGAACTACAGCCGCATCCGTTCGACCCGCGGCAGGTCGGCCGGAATTCCGTATGGAAGTATCCTCAACCGTGCCGATCGGAACAGCGATCTCCTCGATGATCCGTGTCGTCTCCCCTTGATCGTCGGCAACGAACAACGTCACCGAGTACTCTCCAGCACGGGGATACGTATGAACGACCACCTTCCCCGATCCCGTTGTCCCGTCGCCGAAGACCCACTGATACACAACGACATTCCCTTCGGCATCGAAAGATGAAGCCGCGTCAAGGCGCACCGAAAGAGATCCGGCGCTATCCGCCGCCATCGTCGGGGTGAACGCCGCTTGGGGCGGACCCGCGAAAGCGACGATAACCGACAACAAGCAAACCCCTGTAACAGCAACGAGCCTGGCGGCTCTTCCAACACGCTCCCTCATCCCCATGGAGTCCTTTCCCGAGAACGCTCGAAACGTTTCCGAGTTCCGAGTTTACACCAATCGGAAACGGGGGAAAGGGAAAGGCGGGTCAGACACTTCTGCAGGCGCGTCTAGCCTCGGCACCCACCGCTGACAACGTCGCTTGGATCGAGAACATTGAACTCGTGGGACGTGGTCCCGCAGCCGCCGTGTCCATCTTCGACCGTCAGCGTCACCTCGATCAGCCCGGTGTACGAAAACCCATAGGAAACGCGTTCACCGCTGGCGGTCCTCCCACCGAAACTCCAGGAGTACATCAGCGGATCTCCGTCGGGATCATACGAGGCGGATGCATCGAACTGCACGATCTCACCGACGATCGGAGCGTCGTTGGTCGCGCGAAAGTTGGCAACCGGCACACGGTTCGTGATGACAACGGTGCCACCCGCCTCGTCCATCGCCCCTTGCTCGTCGACAACGATGACCCGCACCTCGTAGCTTCCGGGCACCGCATAGACGTGGCTCATGGTGAACCGGTCGGAGAGGAGTGTTTCGCCATCGCCGAAGTCCCACTCAATCTGCGTGATCCCAACGTCATCCACGGATTTCGCGGCAGAGAAGCGAACCTCAAGCGGCGGATCGCCTTGCCATGCCGACGCTTCGAGAACGGCTGTCGGTGCGTGATCGACCGGGGAGCAACCGACAATGCCCAGCAGCACACAGCCCATCAGACCAAGCATTCGTCGCATTCGTCAGCCCCTCCCGGTGGTAGAGATTGCATCTCAAGAATGACTGTACCGAGGAGCGAAGCTGCGCGGGCGCCAGCCGTTGCTCATCATCACGACAGAGATCACCTGATCGAAATGGTAGCGTGTCCAGCGCCGATCGCCGATGGATACAACGTGCTCGGCCTGGCTCCAGCAAATCAGAGCAGAAGAAACTGCTCCGCGGCGCGTAGCCCGTCCACCGCCGAGCTGACAATCCCTCCTGCGTACCCGGCTCCTTCCCCGATCGGATACAACCCTGCGAGACCGACCGATGAACCCGTGTCTTCCCTGCGGAGGATTCTCACCGGGCTGGAGCTGCGCGTCTCGACACCGTACAACAAGGCGTCCTCAACCCTCACACCGCGCAGGTCCCGAAGCATCCGGGGGATCGCAACGCGAAGCGTATCGGTGACAAACGGCGGCAGAACGTCCGTCAGGTCCGCCGGAACGGCGCGGGTACAAGATCGTGCATCGGGGATCTCCCGAGGGGGCTCGGCCACCAGAAACGCTGTCAGCGGCTGCGCCGGAACCGCGAAATCGCCGCCTCCCGCTCGGAACGCCGCGTGCTCCGCACGCTGCTGAAACCGCACACCTCGAAGAGAGAGTTCGCCCCCCAAGTGCGCAAAATCCGCGGGCCGTACCGGCACAAGGAACGCCGCATTCCCGAACGGATCGGCACGCTGAGAGAAGCTCATTCCGTTGGTCGTCAGCATGCCCTCGGAGGACGCACAGGCGATCACGGTTCCGCCGGGACACATGCAGAAGCTGTAGCAGCTCCGAGCTCCCTGTTCCGCTTTGCGTGTCAGGCGGAACGATGCGCCACGGAGCCGCGGGTGATCGGCGTAGGGACCGTATTGAGCGGAATCGATCCTGTGTTGAGGGAGCTCCACCCGGACGCCGATCGCAAACGGCTTCGGCTCGAGCGTCACGCCGGCAAAGACAAGCATCTCATAAACATCTCTTGCGCTGTGCCCGGTGGCGAGAAAGCAGGCGTCCGTGTCAACCTCGGTCCCGGAGACGGTGACGCCTCGGATCGATCCTTGCTCGATATGAAGCGCCTCCAACCGCGAACCGAAGGAGATCGAGCCGCCGTGTTCCTGGATGCGATCACGAACCTCCGGCATGATCACAGCCAGCGCGTCGCTTCCCAAATGCGGTTCCGCATCGATCAGGATGTCGGACGGCGCGCCACAATCGACCAGGATCCGAAGGAATCGGCGGATGCGTCCACGATCCTTGATCCGCGTGGTCAGTTTGCCGTCGGAGAAGAGCCCCGCGCCTCCTTCACCGAAGAGAGCGTTGCTTTCCTCGTTCAGAACCCCACGCCGCCAGAACGCCTCGACGTCCCGTCGGCGCGCTTCCACCGCCAAGCCTCGCTCAAACACCCTCGGACGAAGCCCCGCTTCGGAGAGCACCAGGGCCGCCATCAGTCCGGCGGGACCGGTCCCGATCACGACGGGACGGTGGCCGGATCGGATCGGCAACACCGGCGGATGCAGATCCGCAGGTTCCGGCTGTACGACCTCGATCTTCCCCTTCGAAAGGGCGACCGCCGCGACCCCACGGTATTCGACATCCACCGTGAGGACGAAGCGTGGAGGCTGTTCACGGTGACGCGCATCCAACGATCGGCGGATCACCGCGATGTCACGGAGATCCTCTTTTCGGCAAGCAAGCCGTCGAGCGGTCACGCCAATGACGTCGGCTTCCGTGTAATCCAAACAAACGACGATCTGATGCACTCGCAGCCGCATGCGCGCTCCCGAAGCGGGCCCATCTTGCCCGTATGCCCTCACGCAAGAACGAGATGGAACCTCACCTAGACAGATGCAGTCATGAAGGTGTCGATATCGTTCTTGAACGCCGCCAGCGATTCCTCATCCAGATAGAACATGTGACCCGCTTCGTAGCTTTTGAGCCGTACGTTTGCACGAAATTCGGGATCGATGTTCATGTGAGCGATCATGTACTGCGTTGCAAACTGAGGTGTCGCCAGGTCGTAGGTTCCCTGGCCGAACAGCACCTTCATGAACGGGTTCTTGGCGATCGCGCCTCGCAGCGCCTCGCCCGTTGCAGGAAGCGTTCCGTTCTCCCACTCCCACTTCTCGTTAACCCGGACGCTCAGCGTCTCGTAGACGAGGTCGGTCTTCACCCCCAGCTCGGAACGAACGTACTGGTTGAACGCCGCCGTGTACGGAGGCGTAATCGCCAACATCGACGGATCAAACTCCGGCCGCTCGTTCACGGAGACCGCCTCGATTCCTTTGAAGCGTGAATCCAAACGGCCGACGCTCCGCCGGCTCCCACGCAGCAGCTCTTTGCAGAAGCGGTGGATCTCGATCCGAAGGTTGCTCCCGAGCACGTACTCGCGATCGAGCCCGGTGTAGCGAGCCAGGGTTTCGGCCACAGAGAGCCGCTCGTCGCCGCTCAGTCGATCGCCCTTCATCAGTGCCAGGGTCAATTCGCCTTCCGACCACGCCTCAACCTCGGCGATCAACTCGGCAAGAGGCTTCTTCTGCAGAGACTCGTCCAGCTTGCTGTGAAACCAAGCGGTCGCGGCATACGTTGGAACGAAGAGCTGATACGGAAGATCGTTGGCGTCCATAAAACGGATCGCACTCAAGTCGAGAACCGTGGAGATGAGGATAATCCCGCTGAAGGCAATCCCGCGGTCGACCAGGTAGCCGGCAAGCCCCGCCGCACGGGTGGTTCCGTAGCTCTCCCCGGCCAAGAACAGCGGCGATGTCCATCGCTCGTATCGCGTCAGATACAGCCGGATGAACTCTCCCACCGATTCGAGATCCCCTTGGAAGCTCCAGAATTTCTTGTCGAGTTCCTCCTTCGCCGCTCGACTGAATCCCGTCCCCACCGGATCGATAAACACCAGATCGGCTCGGTCGAGCCAGGTGTGCTGGTTGTCCTCATAACGGTACGGCGGCGGCGGCATCCACCCTTGCTTCTGCATGCAAACGCGCTTCGGGCCAAGCGCCCCCATGTGCAGCCAAACGGACGAAGACCCCGGCCCTCCGTTGAACACGAACGCAAGCGGGCGATCGGCGCGGCATTCCCCGGGTTGCAGATCCAGGTCGTACGCCGTGAAGAAGATCTCCGCTTCAGCTTCATCGAACTCGTCTTTCAACGCAAGGGCACCCGATCGGGCGGTGTAAGCGAGCTTCCGACCGCCGACGATGATCTCGTGTTGCGTCTCGATCGGTTCGATTCCCAGAAGCTTCCGCGTTTTCTCATCCTTCTTGTCTGTGCTCACTGCCGGTTGGCTCGTGTCTTCGGCCATCGGATCGCTCTCCTTTTCCGTTGCCCGTTCCGATCGTCTCATTGTCCTGTGGCCTGACGGCCATTGTACGAGAAGCGGCTTGCCTGATGTTTGGGCCAACAGCCGGTCGGGCGCCGGCCGTCGGGAGCTTTGCGCATTATGCTTCTTTTCTCGTATAATGTAAACAAGCTCAAAACGCCCCACAAGCGCCCGGCTTTCTCATAACTCCCATTGGATGATGCCTAGCTGCCGTGGAACGTCTTCCGTGCCGCCTCATGCAGGAACCGCTGGAACTCCAACCGGTAGCCGCCGGGATCCGTCAGGAAGAACGTCTCGATCTCCAGATCCGCCATCTTCGTGATGCCGCTGTCGAGCCGGATACCGGCCGCCGTGAGCTTGTCGAACCAACGTTGCAGATCATCGACCACCAGCGTCAACAACACCGCGTTGGTCGGCTGAGGCCGGCATGTGCCCTTGCCGGCCTGTGCGTCGACAAGCCCGACAAACGCATCCCGCGCGATGCGAAACACGCTTGCCCATCCCTGGTCGAGAACCTGTTCCAACCCAAGCGTTTCACCGTAGAACGACGTCGCAATGGCGACATCGTCGTAGTAGAACCACGTGATCGAAGACTGCGGTCTTGGGACGTTCTCGGCCATCTTGCTCCTTGTTCTTGCTCCGATACCGCTGATTCTCCGTATCCGGGAAGCCAATGAGCCAATTTCAATCCGGCACGCAGAGCGGAAAACAACGCAAAGCCCCGCTTCGGGATGCTTCAGCTCCACCCGATCCCCGGAGCCGAAAGGGGCGCTCTACGGACCAGCCACCCACGGCGTACACCCGCCGGACCGAGCGGTCAGCGTCCCTGTCCAGTCGCTGATCACGCGCGTGATGGTGTAGGTCGCGTTAGGAGAGAGACGCTCAGGCGTCGTTCCGGGTCCCAGCGTCTCACCAACGTTGGAGCGCCACAGAACCCCATCCACAAGCAAGTCGACAACGATCACGCGCAGATCCTGCTGGCTTTGGTTGCGCACGACAACGTTGAGCGTCGCCCTGCCGTCCGGCCAAGGCTCGGTGGTGAGGCTGACGATCTCCAGCCATCCGGCGCCGATCGTGATCGTCTGCTGAACCGTGTCTGTTGCGCCGGTGGCCGCATCCCGGATGGTGAGGCTTGCGACGTAGGTTCCTTCCTCCCGATAGATGTGCTTGGGATTGATGTCACTCCACTCGAATCCTCGCGTCGTTCCGTCACCGTAGTCCCAGGCCTTATCATGCATCCCCGCCAGCGGGTCGAAGATGGAGATCCCCTCGCTGTTCAGCGAACCGTCGCAACTGAACTGGTACAGCAGCGGAGGCCGCAGATCCGGATTCAGCCCCATGTCGACAAGATCATCATCAATCACCGCCGTCATCACCGCCTGAGGCGAACCAGTCGTTCCACCTCCGGGCGAGATCGCATCCAAGATCTTGTCGATCAGATCGCACCCCGTCACCAGCGGCACCAAGGCAACACCCACCATCAGCACAACCACAAGCTTCCCAACCGAAATCGAACGACGCTGCACGATATTCCCTCCCTTCCTGCTGTGAAACCACTATACGGAAATACGGGGACACATACCCCATTTCCATCGCGTGCGCGTGCACAACGGCATAGAAATACGGTATATGTCCCCGGATATAGATCAATCATAGGGATTGCTCTGCCGGTTCTGTTTCTTCCGCCCAGACCTGAGAGGGTGAAGCACCCGCTGTGTTGAACCTTCAAGGTACTGGAGGGCCGCATCGCTGCAGAGTGGCCTTCCTGTACGTGTATGCTTGCGAATTCCCTGGATGCCGTAGGGATCTGAGACCAGCAAAGTCCCCCAGTCGTCGATTTCGTCAAGCAACGGGGAAACCGTCGCGAGTGGATCCGTTTCCTTCTGTCCAACCATCCATGCAGCACTTGACCACCGATACTCCCAAGGCGCATTGCACAGACCCGCACGTACAGGATTTCTCAACACATACCGAACCGCTGCAATGGCATATGTCCCATCCAGAGGGCAAGAGAAGAAACGTCCTTGAAACAGGTATCCCCTCCATCCTTGCCGGAAGTTGACCATCCGGGAGTATCTCTTGTGTGCTTCTCCGATACCCTTGGCAAGGCTTGATTCGTTTTCCGGCACGGCAATCAGATGGACGTGATTGTCCATCAAACACCATGCGATGTACTGCACACCGAACCTCGCACCTTGCTCACGAAGAAGCGCGAGATAGTCTATCCGGTCGCCATCCGAGAAGAAGACGTCCATCCTTCGCACACCACGCTGCGTAATGTGGTGTGGCCAATCTGGAACCACCACACGTGCGATTCTTGGCATATGTTTTGTGATTATATGTTTTTTATCTAAACAAACAGTAGCCGTTCTTAAGCCCGT
>CAZKPU010000005.1:0-4515 GCA_964554715.1 uncultured Thermotogae bacterium
GTCGCCCACAAAGGCGCAGGATGAAAACCCGACATCCTGCTATCGCGCAGGATCTTCGATCCTGCCATTGGCGCAACGCTACGGCCCACCATCGAGAACGTCGCCCGCAAGGGGGGGGCGACGCTACTCCGCTGGGAGGTGGGGGTCCGGCCACTGGAGACGGTACGACATACGGTGTATCGTAAGCTTGTGCTGAAGGATCGAAGGAGGCCGGTATGCTTCGTCGTCTGGGAACCGTTGTCTGCTTGATGTTTCTGATTGCTGCACTGCTCGCCGGGTGCCGCAGCAAGCCTCTTGGACGGTCCGATGCACTGGACATCGCCGCTCAGGTCGCAACATCGATTGCGGATTCGCGCGGCGTCAGCGCCGAGGTCGATTCTCTGTTTCGCAATGGACCGTGGTACGAAGCTCACATCCTGGTCGAGGGCGTGCACGATATCACGTTGGTGATTCTCGTAGAGGGAGGAGAGATCCAGGGGATTCGCTGTGCCGATGGACGTTTGCACACGATGAGAGAATTCGAGGATCTCGACAGCGCCTTGTGTTGGCCGACGGACGCACCCTAGCCCGGCGTACTCTGCCGACGTCTCCCGCCGCGTGAGGAAGCGCCGATGTCCTGAGCCTGTGCCGATCGCCGGACAGACCTCACGCTGATCCCCTTAGACCAGCGGTTGTCTTGAAAAGCAGCTGTCTTGGCAGTTCAATCGTTGCGTGAAGAAGATCCTCGTGTATGTAGATGAATCTGGCCAACATACAAATGGCAAGCTATTCGTGGTTGCTTCAGTCGTAGTCAAGGCAAGTGATCGGCAGTTGCTTGAAGCGCAATTGCTATTCGCCGAGGAACACAGCGATCGACACACGCGGAAGTGGTCGAAATCCTCCACGCCGAACCGCGAGAAATACATGCGCTGCATTGCAGCAAACGACTTCAGGAGCACCCAGATATACGGCGCTTACTTCAACGACCGAACAGACTACAGCGCAATGACATCAGAAGCGATCGTCAACACGATACGATCATACGCAGGCGAAGACGAATACAGAGCGACGATCATCGTAGACGCGCTCAACGACAAAGAGAAAGGTCGCATGGTTCGGTCACTCAAGAGACACGGGATCAGGTACAAGAAGGTTCGCGGAGCAAAGAAAGATGAGAACTGGATCTCTGTACGCCTTGCAGATTCGGTTGCTGGAATGCTGAGAAGCGCGCAAGAGGGCAACGAGAAGGCAGCAACTTGGGAATCGGCTCTGAGGAAGAAGGGTATCCTTCGCTAGAAAAAGAACAGCCCGGCTGTCTTGACCGGGCTACCCATCGTCGAAGGTCCGCCCACAACCTCTTAGATGGCTGCGCCTATCTCCATCCGGAGCACCTGCAATCGTGCAGTATTCGGCGATACACCAAGTATAGAAAGACACGCCGCCGTCGTCAACAGTCGCCAGGCACTGGCGTTGCCCTTCGCCTGTCAACCACAGTACGAAACAACCCGAAAAGCAATCCGCCCCACTCGATGCGCCCTTGATCGGCGGTTCGAGTGAGGCGGACTCACACAGTATTCAACTCTTACCCGGTTCTACGGCACCGGCACCGTCGCCGTTCGGCTCAGCCCCTGAAGCTGCTCCACGTTCAACGTGTAGGCTTCATCGACTTCGTTGTCCTCGGCAAACGCTTCATACGCTGCAACGGCACCAGCGATGTAGGAGTCAAGCTGTGTGCTCAGCTCAGCGATGCGCGCGGCTTCCTCGGCGGTCGGCTCGTCGAGCGTCTCCAGTGCCGACAGCTCTCCATCCACCATCGAGATCTGTTCCTCGTAAAGGCGTCCCAGATAGAAGTCCACGTAGGGATCGTCGGTTTCACCGGAAGAGGCCACTTGCTGCAAACGAGCAAGCCCCTCCTCGGGGTTAATGGTGTACCAATAGAACGCGCCCAACGGCTCGCTAAAGACATTGAGGATTCCCGACGCCCGCTTCTCGTCATACCAGGAGATGAAGGCGGCCTCGGACGCTTCGACCTCAGCCGCAGCCCGCACCTCTTCTCGGATCTCGTCCAGCGTCGGTGTGTAAGCATCCTGCTTGTCGGTGACCAGGATGATGTGGAACCCGTAGTCGGTTTCGACGATGCCGCTCATCTCCCCGACTCCAAGCGAGAACGCCGCATCCTCGAATTCGGTGACCATCTGGTTGCGACCGAACCAACCGAGATCGCCGCCAGCCGACGCGCTCCCGGGATCCTCCGAAAGCTCCACGGCCAGATCCGCGAAGTCCTCACCGGCTTCCAGCCGCGCCAGCACATCTTCGGCCGCGGCCGAATCCGAGACCAGGATGTGGGACGCTTGGACCTGCTCTTCGGTCTGGAATTCCGACAGGTGTACGGCGAAGTAGGCCTCGAGATCCTCATCGGTCACATCGATCTGCCCGACAACCTCGTCACGGACGCGCTCTTCGAGAAGCCCCCGTCGGATGTTCATCCGTGCATCCGTCTTGAACTCCTCCAGCGTTGAGCCCTGAAGAGACAAGTAGTAGGCGAGATCCTCTTCCGTCATCCCGTTCGACGCCAGATACTCTCCGTACAGGATGTCGAACTGCTGCTGGGCTTCGGCGTCGCTGACCGTAATCCCTCGCTGCTCCGCTTCAAGTTCATACACCGCCACCCGCACCAGAATGTCCAGTGCTTGACCTTCGATCGCCAGATCCATATAGCGTCCGTCAAGCGTCGCCATGAACTCGGCGATATCCATCCCGAACTGCGAGTAGAAGTTCCCGTAGTACGTATACACGTCAGCATACGACGCAGCCAGTTGCTCGTTGTCGATTTCCTGATCGCCCACCGTGGCTACAACGAATCGCTCCACTGCGACCGTTTCGTCATCCTGCAAGATCGGCGAAGCAGAAGCGACATCAGCATCGGCGTCGGGTGTGCCGGGATCCTCGTCAGTGAATGGAACGACATCCTCTGCGGGCGAAGCGGGCTCAGCCACCACATCCACAGCGTCCGCTGCAGGTGCAAGATTCCCTTCGTCCTTGGGATCCGTCAACATCCCGACTCCCAACACAACCAGCACGATCGCCAGTGCTACAGCAAGGCCTTTGAGCAGCCACGATTCCATATGGAAACCCTCCTTTTGCCATTGCCTGAGCATACGCAACAGAGCATTATCCCTCAAACGGCGGATCCTCCAAACAGAGATGCACTCCCAGACGGCCTCCCGTTGATTGCATCTTGGGAGGATCAGCGGTATCGTCACATCTCTTGCTGGACAAGAGGAAAGCGGAGGAATCGAATGAAGATCATGCAGTTTCTCTCTGCCGAGGTGGTTCCGGCTCTTGGATGTACCGAGCCCGGAGCGGTTGCACTCGCCGTTTCCCGGGCATGTGAGGCGATCGGCGACCGAAGTGAAGTCACCGCTGTTCGCGTTCGCCTGAGCGACTGTGTCTACAAGAACGGAATCGATGTCGGAATCCCCGGTGTCCGGGACGCCCGCGGGTCGGTGGTCGCAGCGGCTCTTGCGGTCTTCTGCGGATGCCATCAGAAGGGACTGCAGTCGCTGGAGGGCTGCGAAGCACAACACGTTCGCCATGCGCTCTCCTGGATCGATACAGGAGCCGTCACGGTCGAAAGCGCTCCCGAGCACCAGGGGGTGTTCGTCGAAGCCACCGTCACGACGGCCGCACACTCCGCCACCGCTGTCATCCTTCACGAACACGGCAAGATCTCCGACGTCACGCTCGACGGTCAGGTCATCCAGCAGTCGGACGAGCGCTCCCGTCCCGACGCACCTCCCACAGAGCCGGCGGCGTTCGAAGGCACGTTCAACGAGCTGTATGCGCTGGCCGACTCGGTGGATGACGATATCGAGCGCTATGTGCTGAGAGGCGTCGACATGAACCGTGCCATCTGCGACGAAGGGCTTTCTCTGATATCCAGCGATACGGGCAGTCTTGCCGGCGCCCTCGCCGCTACAGTTCCCGAGCCCGATCTGGGGTTCCAAGTCCGTATCGACTGTGTCGCTGCCGCCGAGGCCCGCATGCGGGGCTCAACCCTTCCCGTAATGAGCAGCTCCGGGAGTGGAAACGCCGGAATTACTGCGATTCTGCCCGTCTCACGCGTTGCGCGTGAGCATTCGGTCGGCGATCGGACATTGGCTCAGTCGCTTCTGGCCAGTCACCTGGTCACCAGCTACGTCAAGCACCGGATCGGTCGCCTTGCCCCGGTGTGCGGCTGTGTCGTCGCGGCGGGAGCCGGAGCGGCGGCGGGGATCTGCCGGCTGTTTGACGGCGACGCACCGATCGCCAGTCGAGCGATCCGCACCCTCTTGGCCAGCACGGCGGGGATGTTCTGTGACGGAGCGAAAGAAGGCTGCGCTCTCAAGGTCGGCACGGCGGCCCATGAGGCCTACCTGGCCGCGATGCTGTCGCTTCGCGGAAAGGGGATTGACCGTCCTCAAGGAGTGATCGCCGCAACGGTCGAGCAGACCGTCGACAACCGGGTCTGGCCCGACGGCCAGGACTTTTCGCGGG
>CAZKPU010000005.1:4525-48063 GCA_964554715.1 uncultured Thermotogae bacterium
CTGGCAAGGCATGAGAGAGCGCCTGCCCGACCTCCAAGTCAAGACCCTCAACGTCGATCCCGAGGATCAGTGCGACTACCGATCGCTCGACGACGTGGACCAGACGTTCGACCTCGTGCTCATGATCGAGATGATCGAGCAGCGGGACAGGCCCCGTTCCCTCGCCGAAGCTTCACGCTAGCCAAGCAGCGAGACCAGCACGACGCCGGCAAAGATGAGCAACGACCCCGCATAGGCACGGGGAGTCGGCTTCTCCTTGAGGAAGACCATCCCGAAGACGAACGCAAACAACGCGGTCGCCCCGTTGATCGGACCGAGCACGCTGGCATCAACCCGGGCAAGCGCCGACAACCACAGGATCCACCCGATGAAGAACCCGAAGACCGCCGATACGATCACATAGAACCACCCGGCACGTCCGACATGGAGCCCGTGCCTCAGGATCCTCGGCACGGCAAGAACCGCCCAGCAAACGCCGGCGCTTGCCGTAAGGATCATCTCGTAGGTCGCCCCGTTCATCCCTTGCGTCAAGCAGTACTTGGCGGGGACGGCTGCCGTGAACCCCCACAGCAAGCCCGTTCCCAACGCTGCCAGCAGGGGAAGAACATGTCCGGATGCACCTTTCTCATCGGTGTTTCGCAGGATCAAGAGGTAACTTCCCGCCACAACCAGGACGGCGGCGCCCAACGTCGCCGCGGTCGCCGACTCGCGCAGGAACAGGATCGCAAGCACGACGCTCCAAAACGGTGACGTATTCGCCAGACTCGCCGCCCGATGCACGGGGCTGCGCTTGACCGCGTAGTAATAGAGGGCCGTTCCCACAAACGCATTCAGCACGCCCCCCGCAACCGCCACTGCCGACACCGAAAGCGAAACGAAGACGAACTCATCGGCGAACGCGACGAACGGGACGATGAACAACAGGGCAACAACCGGTCGGAGGAATGCGAAGGTGATCCCATCGACACGCAGGAGCCCCAGCTTCATGACACCCTGGGTGATCCCCCACGACAGCGCCGTTCCCAGCCCCAAACCAACCGCAATCCAGTCCAAGAGCCCCCCCGTCTTGATCGCGATTGTACACCAACCCCGCCCCGGTGAGTTGATCGCTCCGCAGCCCAAGGATGACCCGCACTCCCGGGACGCGCTGCGTCAAGATCCCGGCGGAACAGGATGCGCGCACGGACAGAACGAAGGTTGCCGGAGCACGCAGCCTACCGCAGGAGTTCGCCCCGTCCAAGGCCGGGAATCCGCACCCGCCGTTCCAAGGCCCGCAGCAACTGGGAGACGACGAACACAAGAGCGAGATAGAACAACGCGACAACGAGGAACGTCTCGAAGTAGTTGAAGTGCTTCGAGGCGATTCTCTTGCCGACTCCCATCAGGTCGAGAACGGTTACGGTAAACACGATGGACGAGTACTTGAGCATCAGGATCAGCTCGTTCGACCATGAGGGGATCACAATGCGGAACGCTTGCGGCAACACAATGTACCTGATCGTCTGGGGCATGGTCATACCAAGCGAGCGCGCCGCAAGCATCTGCCCGCCACGGACCGCCTGGATCGCGCCCCGGAAGTACTCGGCCTGGTAGGCTGCCGTGTTGAGTCCCAGTGCGAGGATCCCACTCGCCAGCGCCGAGAGGCGGATCCCCAAGGTCGGAAGGCCGAAGTAGATGATGAACAGCTGGACAAGCAGCGGGGTTCCGCGAAAGATCTGAATGTACACGCTACAGACTCCGCAGCTGAACCGCCGGCCGTAGACCCTCCCGAGAGCGAGCAAGATCCCGAGGGCGAACCCCATGGCGATCGCAGCTACCGTCACCTCCAACGTGATCAGAAGACCGTTCGCCAGATTCGGCAGATACGACGCATCGAATGCAAAGGTCATGACTCGGCCTCCCCGTACAGCTCCGTGATCTTGCGGAGGAACTCGCCGGTTCGAGGGTGCTCGGATGCCCGGAACATCTTGTCCGGCGTGCCTTGCTCCACGACAACGCCGTTCTCCATGAACACGATCTCATCGGCCACAGAGCGAGCGAAGCCCATCTCGTGCGACACGACGAGCATCGTCATCCCATCCTTCGCCAGTCCGATCATCACCTCGAGAACTTCTCCGATCAGCTCCGGGTCAAGCGCCGACGTCGGTTCGTCAAACAGGATCAGCTTCGGGCTCATGGCAAGGGCTCGAGCGATCGAAACGCGTTGCTGTTGACCACCCGAAAGCTGCGCCGGATACGCCGCGGCTTTTTCCGCGAGTCCGACTCGATCCAGTTCCTCCATCGCCAGCTTCGTGGCCTCGTCCTTCTTCATTCCTCGGACCTTGCGCGGTCCGATGCGCACGTTCTGAAGCGCTGTGAGGTGAGAGAAGAGGTTGAAGCTCTGGAAGACGAACCCGATCTGCGCCCGCAGCGCGTTGATGTCGGCGTGCGCACGCGTGAGTTCCTCTCCATCCAGCCAGACCCTGCCCTGATCGGGCATGGTGAGTTGGTTGATGCAGCGGAGCAGCGTGCTCTTCCCGGTGCCCGATGGCCCGATGACAACCTTCGTTTCGCCACGCTCCAGAACGATCGATACGCCCTTGAGCACCTCTTCCGTGCCGTACCGTTTGTGAATCCCCTCCGCTTTCAGCAACGACATCAGATTCGCTCCGTTCTTCCTGCTCTACCCGGCATCTGTAGACCGGGGGTTGAGATCTTCCGCTCGAGCAGCCCGAGCCCTCCGTACGTAAACACAAGGAAGACGATCGCCACCAGAATCAGCGTCGGCATCGTCAGGTAGATCCGTGTGTCATAGATCGCGCGAGCCGTCCTCAGAATCTCGGTGTAGCCGGCAGCGTACACCAAGGTGGTATCCTTGATCACAGATGAGAACTCGTTCGTCCACCCGGCGATCGACAGGCGAAACGCTTGCGGCAGAATGATGGAGACAACCGCACGGAACCTCCCCATGCCCATCGATCGAGCAGCCAGCATCTGTCCCGCGGGAATCGCCTCGATCGCCCCACGGAAGATCTGCGACTGATACGCGGACGACCGCAAACCCAACGCCAGCACCGCCGCCTGGAAGGCGCTGATGAACCAGCCGAACTTGGCCGGTCCGTAATAGAACAGAAAGATCAAGACAAGCGCCGGGATGCTTCGGAAGATCCACTCATAGACGTAGGCAATCCGTGAGACCGCACGGCCGCCGTAGACCTGCAGGACAGCGACGATGGTTCCGACAACAAGCCCTACACCCAGCAGGGCAAAGACGAGGTGAAGATTGACAAGCGAAGCGCGAAGAATGGTCGGCGTCACGGCCAACATCTCAAGAAAGGTCTCGATGATCTCCTCCGCTCACATGGGACTGCGGGGACCGGGTTTTCGGACGCGGTCCCCGCGGTTGATGACGATAAGCCGACAGACTAGAGAGCCAACTGCTGCTTCATGCAGTCGAGGAACCCCTCGATGTCCCCACCGAGGATGTGATCTTTGCACTGAATCCACGCCGCCGTGATGTCCTCGGTATCCGGTCCGAAGTAGATGGCAAGAAGGTCATCGATCACGCTTCCCTCTTCTACGACCAGTTCCTGCATCCCCCCCGGCCCGTCAAGAACCGTGAGCCCCAGCGTTCCGAGCGCCGCATTGATCCGTGGGAGAAGGCCCTCGGGATCGCCCTCCCGGACAAGGAATCCGAAGTACTCGTTGGTGTTGATGATTCCCGCCACAGCCAGCAGATCCGGATACGAGGAGATCGATGCAACAGAAGCCGGCTCGTCCTGAACCACGGCGTCGATCCGTCCGTTCACAAGATCGAGGATCGCGGCAGGATAGGTCTCGTACCCGCGTAGAGTGACATCAACACCGCTCTCCTGCAGCGCTTCCACCCACCACAACCCCGTCGTTCCGTTCTGCGCTCCTACGGCTCCGTTCGGTCCCAGCCCGGCCAGCGCGGTCACGATATTGAGATCGCTTCCCTTCTGGATCACCACCGCCTGATTGGACAGGTAGTACGGGATCGAGAAATCGACGCTTGCCTCCCTCTCCGGAGTGATCGTGAAGCCGGAGGCCCCGATGTCCGCTCGTCCGGTACGAACGGTCTCGATGATCGCATCGAACGCGATGTTCTGAATCTCGACCTCGAAGCCGGCCGTAATCGCCACCGCCCGGATCAGATCCAGATCGAATCCGAAGAACTCTCCTCCTTCCGTAATCATCTCGAACGGTGCCCACGGAATGTCCGATGCTACCGTGTACGTTTCCTGCGCCACCGCTGCCACTGCACAGAACAGAACAAGCGAAACGGCCGCCACGGCCACTACCCTACATCCTCCTCTCATATTCCAGACCTCCTTTTGTTCTCACTGTAGCACCGAGTGTTGATCAGGGCCAAATCCGCATGAACGGGCGTGATCCATCCGGTATCATCCCGCCGGTTTTCACCCAATGCCGTCCCGGAGGCCACAATGAATCGAGTGCAAGAATCGGCCCTCGCCACCCTGAAAGAGACCGCCGGAGATCGCTTTCCGCGGGCATCTGCATACGACATCCAATGGATTCTCCATCACTCGATGGGTCCGAATCCGCTATGGCTCACCGAGTGGTTGTGCGAGCGGATGGAGCTGCAATCGGGGATGCGAGTGCTCGACCTTGGATGCGGAATGGGTCTGTCCAGCATCTTCCTCGCGCAGGAATACGGGGTCCAGGTCTGGGCTGCCGATCTCTGGATCCGCCCGACACAGATCTCCGAGAACGTGGCTGCCGCGGGGCTATCCGATCGGGTCTTCCCGATCCATGCCGATGCTCGTAAGCTTCCGTTCGCCAAGCGGTTCTTCGATGCGATCCTCTGCGTGGATGCCTATATCTACTTCGGAACCGATGATCTCTATCTCGACCATCTCGTTGAGTTTGTCCATCCCGAAGGTCAGATCGGCATCACGGTTCCCGGATTCGCTCAGGAAGTTCGGGACACACTCCCCGAACATCTCCGCCCGTTCTGGGCCCAGGAGTGCTGGAGCTGGCATACGGTGGATTGGTGGCGATGGTTGTGGCAACGGACGGGGCTTGTCTCCCTTGAAACAGCCGACAGCCTCACCGATGGCTGGAAGTTGTGGGCGGCGTGGGAACGTGCGGTCCATGCGTTGGAACACCCTGAGGCGGCCGAAGACGATCCCGGCCCTGACGCCGCTGTCCTGCTCGCCGATCAGGGGAGATACATGGGGTTTCATCGCATGGTGGCCCGCAGGTCGGCTTCCTCCGGCACGGAATCGGATCGCTGAGCGATATCGCCTGTGAGCGTCACCTGCGCCGTCTCGCAGGAGACCAGGGCCTGCCGACTTACCCGCCTCTGCCCGGCTGGAACAACGGAAGCCGAAGTCGGCGCTCCTCACGGATTCTTCGAAGCGTCGCTTCGATCGCCTTCTCGGTTTGGCGCTTCCCGCGAACGCCGAACAGCATGTTGTAGTGTTGTTGGAGGACCGCCGCAATCTCCTGTGAAGATGCGTCTTGAAGCTGCTCGAGGTCCCGGAACGGCAGAGGCCTGGCAAGACGGAGCAAGACAGGACGACGGTTGAACCGGCGCGTCTTCCGCCGGGCGTAGCGTTTGTCGGAGAGCGCGCAATACACCCGTGCGTGGGAGTTGTAATCGACTCGAACCGGCACAAGATACAGGGTGTGTTCGGCCTCTCGAAGCAGATCGGAACACAGCCGGCCGATCCCCGGGTACCACAGCCGGTCCTTTCCGCCGCCGGCGGGATAGATCACAAGCGCGCCTCCCTGAGTGACATGCTTGGCAGCGTTGCTGATCACCTCCCGGTTTGCCGCTCGAGCTACTTCTCGGCTCGGCCGCTCATAGATGTCCGCCAGAAGCATATGAGCAATGAGATGCGCGGCGCCGCTTCCGGGACGGTTTCGCACCTGCTGGTGCCGGATGAGTTCCACCGCAAAGAGGTGCGGAACCATCGCCGGAAGGAGCTTGTTGACGTACGCCGACGAGATATACCCCAATCGAGGATGCTCCAGGACGGCTGCCAGAATGAACGGCGTAGCCAAAGAAGGGTGGTTCCCATAGATCACCAACGGGCCGGAATCGAGCAGGTCGCGCCCGCTCTCCGGAAACTCCGCCTTCCATGGAACACCGGAGTCTGCAAGAAGCCAGCGGCTCGCTTCGCTCAGTCCGTTCCGAGCGATCCGAGCGTTGAACTCCGCCCCCATCGTCACCACTCTCTTGAGAGGAAAGACCCATTCGATCGCCCGAACCGCCGCACGGAACCGCATCGGACCTTGTGCAACACTGTCGTACACCGAGGCGAGTCCCGCTGAGCCTTCTTCGCTCAGCGCTTGCCCGAATCTGGCAAGAACATCCTTCCAGCTCTGCGGAAGCCCCTCCCCCTCGACGGATGATCCGCCCCTTCCGTTGAAACGCGCTGCCCCGTTCATGTCACCCTCTCTACACCGTGATCCTCACAACGCTTCCGCTGCACGACGTTCCGCCTGCGGAACGCCGATCCGCTCCCATTCCGCGATGAGTTCCGGAAGCTTCCGCTCTAGAAACTCGAAAAACGCCTTCATCTCGACCAATCGGCCTCGAGGATCGAACCCCGGACGTCCCCGCTCCCCATCGATCATCTTCAGCCCTCGATCTGCAATGCTGCAGTAAAGACGGAAGTTGGCTTCATTGTGAAAGAATAGCTGCGGCCATGCGTTCTCGGCAATCCGGTAGCGCTTGGCTCGCTGCCCCGGACATCCGATCCGTTCGACCACTCCCAGAGCGATCAAAGACTGCGTTGCCATACTCACCGCGCCGTTGCTGGCTCGGAGTTGCTCAGAAATCGCGGAAAGGGTCACCTCTGACGGGTCACAGACAAGCAGAAACGCGGCCACCCTCGCCGCCATCGGCGAGACACCGTGTTCTCGGAGAAGATGTGCTCCTGCCGCTTCGATGAACGCTTCCCGTTTCTTGTCCATACGTCCCCGCTTTCTAATGTTTCACAGATCTCTGAGATTTCGCATCTTAGCATGGTTGGTTCGGTTGCACAACCCCACACCTGACAGCTCCGAGGCGACCCGGTCGAGCATCCGGTTGATCCGCTCCATGTGCGTCCCTCTCCAATAGAGCTTGCCACACCTCTCGCACTGCATGTAGCGGTCCAACCACCGTGCGGTCTTCGGGGGCAATCGAGATTCCACTTCGTTCTTCGCCACCGGATGAAGCACTCCGTTGCAGACCGAGCAGCGTTGAAGCCGCTTCATCTGCGGTGCAAGTCGAAACCGCCGTGCAACTTCAACCACCTGAGCGATCGGATCGGTCGACCGCACCCAATACCCGTGTGCGAGTTCGCGACGCATGAGCAATTGCCGATCCCGCGTCAGGAGAACCCTTCGACTCAAGATCGATTCCGAACTCAGATCCGCGTCGGTTTGGCCGATCTCCGTATCGATTCCGAGCAGTCTCAACAAGCGGGCAAGCTTGCGCAGATGGATATCGGCGAGAAACCGCAACGGATGAGAGAGCCCGCCCCAGCCGATGCCTGCTCTTGCGATCTCGAATGTGCGGAACACGGGGTAGACTGCAATCCGGTCATCCGGAGAAATCCGATCCGAGAACTGCATTTCCTCGCCGGCCCGGTCGATCCGTGCCACCTCGACGTGAGGAACTCCGAACGCTTCGATCGCAGACTTCGCTGTTGGTGAAACGTCGAATCGGATCTGTGCTGGACACGCTCTCGCTTCCGAAGGCAGATGATCGTTGAGTTCACCGTAGAAACGTAGAAGGGCTTGATGCTGCCCCCTCCCCCGCTTCAGCATGCACACATCCAGCTCCCCATAGACAAGCGGATGGATCCGGCTATCGGACCCATACCCGCATTCGTTGACCATCTCACTCGCCAACCGCGTCTTCTTGCCCCCACACCCTTGACGCGTACATCAGCGCTTCCCGCAAGTAGCTTCGTTCAATCCTTCCCCACGGCGTTTCCGTCTTGAGAATCCTCGCGGGGATTCTCATCTGGGAAGGATCACAGCCCTTTGCGGCGTTGAACCGCTGCTTACGCGCCAGGATCTGTTGGCCGATCCTCCGCACATCCCTCTCATCCAAACACAGCCGCTCATCCGCAGACGCCAACGCTTCGCACACGACAGACGGCGTGTAGACACCTCGAGCGAAGAAACACACCACGAGGCTCGATAGGACCTGACGCCATGCCTCCTCGCGGAACAGCTGACGAATCATTTCTTCGGGTGGGGGGAGTTCTCCTCGATCGAGCGCACGCTGGTCGATCCCATAGCCTGCGCTGTCTAGGTGGCTGTGCCGAGATCCGGTCAGAAACGTCAGGTACGCCCCCGGACCGGTGTGGTAGCCCGGCATCTCGTTGCCCCCCAACGCGAGTGCGAACTCCTCTCCGCCGTAGATTGAAGCCGCGTAGGCCACACCGCGAGCCATCGCACGATACAGGTCGGTGGGCCGTTCTACGATCTTCTTGACTGCCGCTCGGTACGCCTTCGCATCTCCCCATGTCAACAAGACACCGTCAAGCTCCCTCGGCTCGATCAATCGTCGCTCGGACGCCTCGGTACACCAGGCCAGGGTCACGCCCGTACTCATCGCATCCAGTCCCTGGATCTCGACCTCATCCATCAGCCGAAGCATCGCTTTAGGGTCAGCGATTCCGAGCATGCTTCCCAGAGCGAACATCGGCTCGTAGTCGTAGCCGATCATCGACGTGCTGTAGAAGAACGGCTCGCGAGGGTGCCGCGTGCGAAGCGCGGCCAAGTGGATGCATGCGACGGGGCAATGGGCGCACGCCAACCGCCGACCGAGGAAGCGCTCCGCCATCGCTTCTCCGGAGATCTCCTCCGCCCCCTCAAACCTCCCGTCTTGCAGATTCCTCGTAGGCAGGGCGGAAAGCTCGTTGAGCGGAAGCACGTTGATCGGTGTTCCCAGATCGTGGTACTTCCTCATCACTTCGGAACCGACGGCATGCCGGAACACAAGTTCGTAGTGCTCCCGGTACCGTTTCGAATCGGTTACCGGAACGCGCCTGCGTCCGATGATCACGATCCCCTTCAGCTTCTTCGCTCCGAACACCGCTCCGAGTCCCAAGCGTCCGAAGTGACGGTAGGTCTCGGTGATCACACAGGCGTATGTGACCCCCACTTCACCGGCTCGGCCGATGCGCAGGATCGAGCGCGATCCCGACCCGGCTTCACGTTCGCGCATCACACGGCCGACGGTGTAGCTGCTCTCGAGCCCCCACAGCGCGGATGCATCGCGAAACGCGGCGCCTCGCTCGTCGATGACCAGGTAAACCGGCGTCGAGCTGGTGCCGGTCAACACAACCGCCGCATAGCCCGCCATGCGGATGGATACCGCACTCCGCCCCCCTGCATGGCTCTCGCCAAGCTGCCCGTTGTGAGGCGAGACAAACATCGCCACGGTCTTCGAAGCCATCGGGTACAACCCGACGAGCGGTCCGACAGCGAGAACGACAGGGTTCGCCGGATCTTGCGGTTCGGCATCAAGCCCCCCGTTTTCCTCCAGCAGCCGGATCGCCACCCCGGCACCCCCGACAGACTCCAGAAGGAGATCCGAGCGATCCTGGATTTCGAACCGCCTCCTGCCAAGATCAATCCGAAGCACTCGCCCGAAACGGCTATTCGCCAGATCGCCCTGCACCATTGCCCACCTCGATGTCTTCGAACGCAATCACTTCATACGGGCAGTAGGAAGCACACACGCCACAGTAGACACAGATCAACGGCTTCCGTTGCGCCTCATCCCAGAGGACCGCATCAAACGGACACGCCTCCCGGCAATTGCCACACCCGATGCACGCTGCTGCACGGAAAACGACTCCGCCGCCGTCTCGCCGGGTGAGCGCGTCGGTCGGGCAGACGCGAGCGCATGGAGGATCCTGGCACGCACGGCAAACGATGACGACAAAACCCTTGCGCATCCCTCCCGCCGATCGAACATCGATCCGAGCATCGGCCGTACCGCCCACGCCGTTCCTGCGAGCGCAGGCAAACACGCAACACTGGCAGCCCACGCAACGCTCGACATCAACAACGGAGATTCGTTTCGGGTTTGCTGCATCCATCGATCCTCCTCCGCCCGAGCGGCCCGACGCACCTCTTCCGTTTCCCAACGCAATCCATCCAGCCTAGCTGCAGAACACCCTTCCAGGCAACCGCTAGAGAAGATTCGTTGCATCGTTCCGTGGGATGGGAGAGAATTCCCCGAATCGGAGGAGGGAAACGGATCGGCAATGATTCGCTTGATGCGCATTCAGGACACGGAGGCAGTATCAGGCCTGCTGGAGCGATCGTTCCGGACGTCTCTGGCCTCATCTTGGCCTGTGGCTGCTGTACGGGAGTTTGAGCAGTACATCGATGCTCGGTCGGTCAAGCGAAGATTCGGATCCCATCATCATCACTGGGTGGCGGAGAGCGGGCACCAGATTGTCGGTGTCCTCGAGCTGAGACACCCAGCACAGATTACCTTGTTCTTTGTCGAGCAAGCATGCAGAGGCCAGCGAATCGGCACCCGTCTCCTGGACACCGCAGAGCGAGCGGTTCTCTCGTCGAGCAACGGCCAGCGGAAGGTTCTTCGAGTGCACGCGTGCCTGCCCGTCGTATCCGTATACGAGCACCTCGGGTTTCGCCCTACGGGACAGCAAAAAGACAGGAACGGTCTGGTGTTCGCAACGCTCGAACGCTCGCTGGATCCCTCTCGCTTGACCAGCGTATCGTAGGTCAGCGCCCCCGAGAAGACGGCTCGGAAGATCCGCGGCTCGCGTCGTCCGTCTGAGAACTCACGCGTGCCGAAGCCGCCGTCATCCGGACGAGCAAGGCACCCGCCATCCCGAACAACGCCGCAGCGGCAATCCGCCCGGAGCTTGCTCCCCATGCGCGGATCGCGCCGATGTAGATCCCTGACGCCAGCAGCATCCCCGCTGCAATCGCACCCAGCAGCCAGGTCGGTGGCGTGTTGCGAGTCGATGTTGTCACAATCCCCCGTTTCTCGGTCCCGACGAACCCCGACGATACAGACTACGAATCATGCAGGGTAGAGACGAGAGATCCGTTTGTCAATGTCGGAGCTCGCGACCGGCCAGCACCCGATTCAGGCTGAGCCGGAAGCCGTCACGCACGGAATGCTCCCGCCGTACCGGTTGCACAAAGCCTCACGATTTGCGATCGTTGCCGACGAGAGCGTACGGGAGGGAGAATGTCTGGCGACAGGACGATGCAAGATCAGACTCTGAAGAAACACCTGACCGACCTTCTTGAGTGGGGTGCCGCTCATCTGGCGATCGAACCCGTCCTTCGCGGGTTTCCGGCAGCGCATGCAGGGACACAAGCGGGGGCGATCCGCCACACACCGTGGGAGATCCTCGAGCACATGAGGCTCGCGCAACGTGATGTCATTGACGTCCTGCAGACCCCCGGGCATGTGTCGCCTGTGTGGCCGGAAGGGTTCTGGCCGTCCACACGATCCCCGTCTGACTCGGCGGAATGGACAGGCAGTGTGGAACGTTTCCTTGATGAGCTCGCTGGGGTTCGCGCGTTGGTGTCTTCGCACGAGACGAACCTCTATGCCGCCAGTCCCAGGGGATCCGGCGGCACGGTGTTGCGTGAGATCCTCTTCCTGGCGGATCACAACGTGTACCATCTCGGGCAGTTGATCGTTCTCCGGCAGGCGTTTGGGGAGTAGGCCGGTCCTCGCCCTCGAAGCGAGCGGTCTCAGACGGTGGAAGGGATGTGAGGAGGTTCCGATGACGATCGAGGAGCTGCTTCGACGATTGACGGATTCGGTTTCGGGGGTTCGAGCGAAACGGAACGTCTGTGAGATCTCCCGCTTCCATCGAATCCAAGGCTCGCCCGGGTATGATGATGCCGTTGCAGCCGTACAGGAGATCCTCACAACCGCCGGCATTGAATCGAAGGTCTACAACTACCCGGCCGACGGCAGATCAAGGACCTACAACTGGACGGCTCCTCCAGCATGGCATGTGCGCTCGGGAACTCTCCGGCTGATCGAACCGACCGAGGAGGTCCTTGCAACGTTCGAGGAGATCCCGCAGACGGTCATCGCCCACTCACCGAGTGGTTCCGGAGAGGGCGAGCTTGTCCACGTCGGAAAAGGGACGCAGGATCTCGACTACGAGTCGATCGATGTTTCCGGAAAGATCGTTCTTGCCCACGGCCGCGCGTCCGAGGTCATGAAGCATGCCGCCGCTCGTCACGCTGAGGCGATCCTCATCTATCCGGACAGCGCTCGTGCTGCCGCATCGTATGATCTCGTCCAGTATCAAGGACTGTTTCCGTCGGCATCCGAGATACCCGGCTTGATTCCCGCTCTCTCCATCTCAGGTCGGATCGCCGATCGCCTTCTTCGACGGATGGAAGAAGGCCCGGTGCGGCTCGCCGGCGAGGTGGACGCGGAGTTCATCGAGAACGAGTTGAGGGTTCTCGAAGCCACCATCGCAGGTGACACAACGGATGCCGGGGAAGTTCTTCTCTCCGCCCATCTTTGCCATCCCGCGGCATCGGCGAACGACAACGCATCCGGCAGCGCCGCACTCATCGAAGTCGCGCTGGCCCTCCAGGCGATTCACCTCGAACTGCCCCTCCATCACACGATCCGATGTCTCTGGATGCCTGAGTTTTACGGAACCCTTCCGTGGGCCGAGAGTCATGCGGAATCGCTCTCCCGCACGCACTATGCGCTCAATCTCGACATGGTGGGTCAGTCTCCGGAGATCATCGGCGAACCCCTGCAAGTCTTCCGCGTTCCCCGGTATACGTCGGGAACGGTGAACGCCGTCATTGAGCCACTGCTTGATGCGATTGCATCCGATGAGAGGACCCTCTCACCTCACGGATCGAGGCGCAAACTGCATTGGCAGGTCGCGCCACCCACCGGCGGGAGCGACCATCTCGTCTTCGCTGCGTCCCCGCACCATGTCCCTGCCCTCATGATCGGACACGATGATCCATTCTGGCACACGGATCTCGATACACCGGACAAGGTGGACGCGACACGACTGAAGCAAGCGGCCTTGTTTGCCGCAACATGCGCGGCGATCCCCTCGATTGCGGGGCAGAACGCTCCTCAGCTCGCGGAGTGGCTTCTGACCTACAGCGTGCGCATGCTGACCGATGCACATCGCCTCGCGCGTTGTGCCGAGCCGACCCGGGCGGCGACACTGATGCGCACTGCACTGCAGATCGAACAGGATCGAGCGGAGGGACTTGCGAGGTTTCTACCCGGATTCGCCGTCAGGCCCCACCAAGCGACGCTTGAGATGATCGTCGCCTACCTCGATCTCGACCGCGAGGATCTTCCGCTTCTGCCCAGCGAACAGCCGGAACCGGACCGCCCTGTAAGGGCCGTTGAAGGCCCCCTCGTCTACGCGTTTACCGATGAGCTCGACGAAGAGGATCTTACGCTGTTCAAACGCAGGCTCAGTGCAGATCACAGGTTCCCGATCGAGGCGATCCTCAACCTGTGTGACGGTCGCCACACCCCGGAGGAGATCGCGGATCTTCTCTCTCTCGATCTCGATCGCCTGTTCCCGGTCGAGGATGTCGAACACGGTGTGCGCATCCTCCGCAACGTCGGATACGTCACCTAGAGCAGCTGGAAGGAGCGGCAATCGCAACCCCGGATAGGCCGGGGCTGCGCGAAGAGCGAACGGCTGGCGAGCTTTGATCAGCCACTGTTCGGTGCGGCGGCTGTCACGTCAAGCGTCCGCCGTGCCCGCCAAGGCATACGCGATGTACTCATCGAGGGTCTTCTCGGCGATGGAGCCGACGACAAGGTCCGCCTCATTCATCGAAAGATGCCGTGTCACTCGGTTGGGCACCGCGACAGCAAAGAGCCCAGCCAGCTTCGCCGCCCGGACACCATGCAGAGAGTCCTCGAAGGCAATCGCATCCCGCGGAGCCACATCCAGCATCCGTAGGGCATGGCGGTACACCTCCGGGGACGGCTTCGTCCGGTCGACATCATCTGCGGTGACGATCGCTTGGAACCGGTTGTACAACCCGAGTCGTCGCAGGTGTCCCTCCACCCATGTTCTGTCCGAACTCGATGCAACCGCCAGCATCAAACCCTGGTCGCTCGCTTCCGAGAGCAGCGGGACTACCCCATCCATCGCAACCTCATGGCGAAGAAGATCCTGTTCGCGTGCGGATCGCTTTTCCCGCAAAGCCTCTCGGTCGACCGGGCGGCCAAGATGCTGCTCTAGCAAGAGATACGCTCCCGGGGGGTCGGCCTCTGCGCCGAGCAATCCGGCCCAGACTTCGTCGTTGACGGACATTCCCGCTTCCTCGTAGATTTCGTACCACGAGTCACGAAGCGGCGTCTCCGTATCGAGAATCAGCCCGTCGAAATCGAGGATCAACGCCCGAATCACGTGGAATCTCCTTCATCGCGTACGCATCGCCCGCGTCTCATCTCGCCCGCTTCCCGCGCACGGTGCCTACATCGATCTTCAGCCGCCACACCCGAACCGTCTCGACCATCTTCCTGCCGAACGTGCACTCGAGTCCATCCGGCGAATGCTGGTCCATCAGGAAGCGTAATCCTTTCTCTTTGTCCGATGAACCGCAGACCTCGGAGATCGTTCCGTACCCTACGACGCTTTCGTAGGCGACCGTCCACCGGCATCCCCGGCGGCCGCCGGTTCGGAGACGGATCTCTCCCTCCACTTCAAAGCACACGCGAGGGTTCCTTGCGATGCAGTCAATCTTCTTGCCGCCATCCGCCGTGTGGAAGTAGAGGCTCTGCGTCTCCGGATCGTATCCGTACGAGAGCGGCACGATGTACGGTGCATTGTCGACGGAAAACGCAACGCGGCAAACAGCGCTCCCTTCAAGGATCTGTCCGATCTCCTGCAAGTCGGTGACTTCTCGATCGGATCTTCTCATGATCGCAGTGTAGATCGACATCCGTCTCCGCTCAAGCTCCCTCTCTTCGCCACGCGACGTGTTGCCGTGGCACGTTTTCAGCTGTTGCAGACTGGATTTCGACTGCATCATCTCGTATGATCCCTACATACCCCGCTAGCAATGGGTTCGCATTGTTATCGTTTCATCAATTGCATAGCACAACACTTGAGCTAAGAGTGCGACTTGGCTCACCATAGTCAAGGAGCGTTCTGTATTGAGTTTTAAACCGTTCTCTTTGGATCCCCGCATCGTTGCGGGGATTGATGCTGTTGGTTACACCCATCCCACTCCGATTCAGCAAGAAGCCATCCCGCTCGTCCTCCAAGGACGGGATGTTCTTGGCGTAGCTCAAACCGGCACCGGCAAGACGGCCGCCTTCATGCTTCCGATTCTCCAGCACCTGACCCAGGGACCGCTTCGGAAGGTTCGTGCGCTCGTCGTTGCACCCACCCGCGAACTGGCGGAGCAGATTCACCAGGCAACGGTGGATTTGGGCAAGCACACCAAGGTTCGGAGCACAACCGTGTACGGAGGCGTCAGCAAGGGGCCTCAGATCTCGGCGATCCGCCGCGGTGCGGAAATCGTCGTTGCCTGCCCCGGCAGACTGCTCGATCACGCGCAGTCGGGGACCATCGACCTATCCCACGTGGAGGTTCTCGTTCTCGATGAGGCGGATCGGATGTGTGACATGGGTTTCTTGCCGGACATCCGCCGCATTCTAAAACGCCTCCCTGCGCAAAGGCAGACGCTGTTCTTCTCTGCAACCATGCCCAGCGAGATCCGCCGCCTTGCCGACAGCATCTTGACCGATCCGGCCACCGTGCAGATCGGAATGATCGCCCCGGCAAAGACGGTATCTCATGCCTTCTATCCGGTGCCTCAAGAGCGCAAGACCGAACTCTTGCTGTCCATGCTCCGTGAAGAGAGCGTCGACCGTGTGCTTGTCTTCACCCGGACGAAGCACAAGGCCAAGAACCTGGCAAGGAAGATTGGCTCGAATGGCTTCCGCGTATCAGCTCTCCAAGGAAACATGACCCAGCCGCAGCGTCAGAAGGCGATCGACGGATTCCGAAGCGGTCGCTACAAGATCCTCGTTGCCACCGACATCGCCGCACGGGGAATCGATGTTCCCGAGATCTCCCATGTGATCAACTTCGACATGCCGGATACGGTCGACGCCTATACACATCGCATCGGTCGCACCGGCCGAGCGCATCGCAGCGGCCAGGCATGTACGCTTGCGTCCTACGGAGACGGCCAGATGGTTAACCAGATCGAAAGGACCCTCGGGGCACAGATCGATCGTCGGCGCGCGGTCGACTTCGACTACGGCGAGTTTCAGCCTGAACGACAATTCCCGCAACGCAAGGCGTCGTCGCCAAGACCCGGAAAATCCTATCGATCACGGTCCGCCAGTACCCGGTCGTTCCGACCCAGCGGCCGCACACGGACCCGTCCGCAGCCGGCCGGCGCCGGTGCCGGGCGATCGTAAGCCACTGCTCGCGCGGCAGCTCTGTCGCTCTCTAGTGGGCAGCTTCAACCCCGCGGCGGTCCGGTAGCTTCTCCGAGCCTACCGTGCTGCTGCGGGTATTCGGACTCGATCGACAACACCCTTTCGAGAGGGTTTCCGCTTCGGATGACCCTTCACCTGTTGACTGGCATGCTCATCGACCGTTGAGCCCATCGCCGGTGTCCGCTTTGTCAAGAGCAGCACGAGAGGCCCGCAACCACTCATACATCAGAACTCCACCAGCAACGGCCATGTTGAGGCTTTCCGCCCGGCCGAGCAACGGCAACTTGACGCAATCCTGCAGCTGGTCACGAAGAACATCGCCGAGTCCATCCGCTTCGTTCCCCAACACCAACGCAGCCGAACGATCGAAAGCGTCACTCTCCCACGCTGTTCGATCGGCGTTTCCGTCGGCCCCGACAACACGGAACCCGTGCTCGACAAGCCACGGAATCAGGTCCGCCGGGTCGCGGAGCCTGACAACGGGAACCGAGAAGAGAGATCCCATCGAGCTTCGGATCGTTCCGGGATCGAACGGGTCGACGCAAGGCTCCAGCATCACCACCGCCAATGCTCCGACGGCATCGGCCGTTCGGATCAGCGTTCCCACGTTGCCCGGGTTCTGTGGCCGATCCAGTACAAGAAGAAGTCTTCTTGCTTCCGGATCGTCGAGCAACTCCTCGACCTCGTCGAGCGACCACATCGTCGCAGTTCGCGACATCGCCGCCGCCGCCCCTTGAGAGGCGTCGCGCGACGAGAGCGCGTCGATGACATCTTCTGACACAGCGATCGGCGTCGCTCCAGCGGCAACGTATCCCTCGACCAGTTCATCGGCCAGCGAACCGTGAAGACGGTCGCGGCAGTAAAACAGCTCTACCGGCCGAATCTTGCCGGACCACGTCGGAAGACGCTGTTGCTCGATCGCCATCCGCAGAAGCTGTAGACCTTCGATCATGAATCGATCCTGCCGGATGCGGTGCTTCCGCTGGTGAAGCTTCCGGGCCTGCACGATCCGCGGGTTGGCCGTAGATGTGATCATCGGTTCATTCAACTCCACTCTGTTGCGGACGGACCGGGCAAGCGTACCGGTTGTGTTTCCGAAGGTTCCTGGCCTGACGTCTGCTTCGTGTCATGCCATTGGGCGCCAGTGCGGCCCCAAACGCTTTCGAGCCAGGCCCTCCTGAAGTGGGGCGTCAAACCTAGCCCCAGACTCTGTATGCACATCAAGCCCGACGGATCGCCGCTCCTGTTCTCCGGCTACCTCGGTGCTTCAATGCTGATCGGTGCGTTGGCATCCCTGATTTCGGTCGACATGCGCATCGTCGCGCGTCCTCCGGAGGCATCGCGGATCTCGGCATCGAACTCGTATTTGACCGGATATCCTCCATCGACTGCAATCCACACATCCCCCTCGGAGTCAAGCGTCTCTCCATCCTCAGACAGGGAAACATCCGACGAGTAATGCCGCGCAGGAACCCCGTTGACAGTTGCCGTGCCGACATACGTCGCTTCCTCCTCGAGGAAATCATCCACCATCGCCTCCCAGGTGTACGTTGGCGCGTAGAAGGCGACAAGCCCCATCATGTCTTCAGCTTCCGCCTCAGGCACGTTCTGCCAGGTGCCTTCTCGGAGCACCCAGGCCTGATCTGCGATCTGGATGACCTCAAACCGCTGGTTGGCGAGTTGATCAACCCATGCCACTTTGCTGCGTTCACCTTCACTGATCTCGCCCTCAACTTCGAACTCGCCTTCGTTGAACTCGTCGTACAACGTTCCACGGAAGAACACGGTCGCCTGGTAGCGGTAGCTTCCCAGATCATCCAGCGCCTGCTCGGCCTGCTCGAAGATGCTTCCGGACATCGCTACATCCATCGACTCATCAGGCAGAGGATCACTTGGTGCACTCGTTTCTTGGGCCGTCTCTGAGGGCGTCTCAGGTGTCGCCTCGGAAGGCAAACCTGTTGACGCCGGTGCTGAATCGGACGCGTCTGGACTCACATCCGGAGAAGGCGGAACTGGCTTGCCGGTTCCAGGTGCCGTTGCCGGCGGATCCACGGGAGCCGTGGTTTCCGCCACAGGCGCACTGGAAACCGGGGATGGCTTCCCAGGGCTCGATTCGGATCCCGTGACAGACGAGCCGGGAGCTTGTGTCGGAGTCGCTGACGGATCTGAGGCAGGTTTGCCGATCGAGGTCGTTGTGTCAGGCGTGTTGGGAGCCTCGGATCCGGCAGACGAGCTCGGGGCCGGTTTGCCGATCGAAGAGGGCGTTGTCGACGTACCCGGAACTTGAGCCGAAGCGTCAGGCGTGCTAGGAGCCTGCGATCCTGCAGGCGTGCTAGGAGCCTGCGATCCTGCAGGCGTGCCCGCCTGCGATCCAGTCGCGGGTTTTCCCGGACCGGCAGCCGGAGCTTGCTCCGCGCCAGGGGGCACGGTCTCCACGCCCGGCGTTTCTAAGCTTCCTGAATCCGGTGTGGGCTTGGACGGGACTGCCGGGGTCGTCAGCGCAACATCCTGTCCGGAATCGCTTGCTGGCACATCTGTGCCCGTGTCGGTTGCTGCAGCCGGCTTCTCGGCTGAAGCGATCGTTTCGCCGCCAGACGGTTCGCCGTCCGCTGCATCTGCGGATGGTTCATCAGGGGTCGCTGTCGATACCGCGTTGCTCCCCGACGGCTCACCCGACAACGCGTCCTCGGCGCTTCGTCTGCCGCCACATCCAGCCACAACAAGAAGGATCGCTGCAACCAGGAGCCAACACAGCACAACCCCTACACGTCTTGATGCTGAATTCCTCAGTGCTCGATTGTCCCTTCGCATGGTTTCCTTCCTCTCCTCCCACATTCACTCTCGGCCTGCGCTTCATGATTGGCTTGCTCCCTGGATCCGGTAGATCCACGGTACCATGTCATCCAGGAAACGCCAATACCTTGAGCTTACTCTGACCGCCGGAAAATCCACACCACAACCAACCCTACGGCTGGCTACTCGGCGTTGATGTTCAGCAAGGGGATAAGCTCTGGGAGCGAGCCGATCTCATAGGTAGGGTGGAAGTCGGTGCCGTTCTTCTTTCCGTTTGGATTGAGCCAACACGAATCGATCCCGTAGCGAACAGCTCCTTCGATGTCCGAGCTGAGGCTGTCACCGACCATGAGAACCTGGGAGGCCGATGGAGATCCGGCAGATTGCATGGCGAAGTCGAAGATCCGCCGATCAGGTTTGGCGGCGCCCACTTCCTCGGAGATGACAACGTGTTGGAAGAGATTGTGAAGCGGAGAGTTTGCCAGCCGCGACCTCTGAACCTCGGGCATCCCGTTGGTCAACAGCAGCAGGCCGACCTTTCCGTGCAGTGCGCGGACGACATCTTCTGCGTCCTCCATCAGATCGGCGCGCTCGGAGAGTCGCTTGACGTATCGGTCGCTGAACACGGCCGGATCGAATGTCAGTCCGAACTTCTCCGCAAACTGACGAAAACGTTCGACTCGCACAGTGTCCTGCGTGACGCCTCCCAACTCAAAGCGCCTCCACAGAGCTTCATTCACGGTTCGATACACACGTACGTGCTCCGCAGACGCCTTGATTCCCTCCTCGGCCAACGCCGCTGCCAGCGCCCCGCACTCCGCTGTGTCGTAGTCGAACAACGTCCGATCCGCATCGAGGAACACCCACGTATACACTTCCCGCTCACTCCCTTCTTCTCGCACCGCAAGATCGCTTCCGGCCGTCTCCACATGCCTTGTGATCAGTCTTGCCAATCCGCGCAATCATCCCCGCGTTTCGATTACGCCACCAAGAATACTCTGTCCGCGGCAAACTCCTCCACTCCGTGCAGAGTCTTTGAACACAATCGACGCGATGTCAGGACAAGCAGCGGCCCCATCCGCCACGCGTGGCTTGGCGGTCTCCTTCAGGATTCCGGCAGTCAAGCAACACTCCTGCAACGGCCCACTGGCGCACGCCTCAAGAGGAAACGGCGAGAAAGCCAATGCCAGATCGCACACAGGGGCTACCCGACTTCTGATCGGCGCGATGGGCAAACTCATCGGCCCATCGGTGGAGTACTGTCCTGAGCTTTGCGGTCTCAGTGGCAGTGCGAAGCCGACACCTGAACGGATCACGAGTGAAATCCTACGGATTTCCCGACGATCGAAGCAGGAACTCCGAGACTCCGCGTCTTGTGTTGCTCCTCACCAGGGAATGGTGAATCTTGATCGCGTGACGTGATGTGAAGACATAGCGGTACATGAATTCGTATGGTTCTCCATCAGGGTCCCCGCACCCATACACAACCAACTGCAAACTAGCAGCACAGAGCTCGCCAACCGCCCGGCACACGTGGAGAAATCCGCTGAACGAGGTACCATCGGTTTCCGGCGAACGCAGGTGTCTCGCGGATCGGCAAGAGAATTGACGCACACAAAGCAAACGGAGGACCGATGGCAAGAGCAACAGCACGACACATCTTGGTGGATAGCTACGACGAATGTGAGCAGCTTCGGCAACGCATCGAGAGCGGAGAGGATTTCGCGAAGCTGGCTTCCGAATACTCGAAGTGTCCGTCAGGCTCCTCGGGGGGCGATCTCGGTGAGTTCGATCAAGGCCAGATGGTCCCCGAGTTTGATCAAGTGGTCTTCCAGGACGAGATCGGCGTTGTACACGGACCCGTCGAAACGCAGTTCGGTTATCACCTCATCGAGATCACCGACCGAACGGACTAGGAATCGCCTCACGGTGATCTCGATCCAAGCGAGATCGCCGACCGAACGGACGGAGTCGCCTCACGGTGATCTCGATCCAAGCGAGATCGCCGACCGAACGGACGGAATCGCCTCACGGTGATCGAAGAGACCGGATAGGGTTCGAAAGAGCGAGGAAGTGAGATGACGATCGAACTCAAGCAAGAAGTGCGTGACCGGCTGATCGCGTCGATCAAGCGCTACTTCGAAGAGCAGCTCGACCAGACGATCGGCGATCTCAAGGCGAAGCTCCTCCTGGAGTTCTTCCTGAGTGAGATCGGCCCTTGTGTCTACAATCAAGCGATCGCTGACGCGCAAAGCTTCGTGCAGGGCTCGATCGCCGAAATCGACTCAACCTGCTTCGAGCCCGAGTTCGGCTACTGGCGAGAACCGTAGGCCCTCAAGAAACAGCCCGCAGTTTGTGCGAGAACAGCCGTGGAAGCAGCAGGACACGGATCTCTGCTACAAGCTCCGCGCTTCATGCGACGAGCAGGCTGCCTGGCTCACACCCCGACAGCCAACGCAACGAGCAACACGGCAAACCCAACACTGAAGCCCAGCGGAACAAGCGCGGTCATCGCACTCGGAATCGAGCGGAGCAGGAAAGAAAGCCGGACTCCCTCGGACTGCCACTCATCACACAGCCATCCCGAAGAACGGATACAGATCTGTTCTCCTCGCATGAGCCGATGCAGACCACGGTAGAACTCCGCACCCGCAAACTGGCTCTCGATGCTGCGAAGTACGCGCTGCCAGTGAGCACACTCGGCCGCCATTCCCGATTGAACCGCGATCCATGCCACGGAAAGCAGCAACCCCAGCGATGACGCACCCAGTCCCAGCGGACGCGAAACCGCTGTCCTAGAGAGGAGCGTATACGCCGCCACTGCAACGAGCAGGCTTGCGGCAACGAGCCCACTCATGAACAACCCCCACTTGCTTCGATCGCGGTCACCCGCTGTTTGAGAGACCGCGGCAAAGACGGCAACCCATTGGTCCAGTTCCATGCTTCCCCCTCACATCATCTTCCGGCATCTTGTTCAGTGTCTCACGGGCACAAAAGACGTCGAACGTCTATCGTCACCGAACATCGAGACACGCGTCCTTACAGTTCGCAACTTGACGACACAGCTCGTAAGACCTAACCTATTACAAACGAGGGACGTGCCCCAGCGGAATGAATAGAGACCATCTTTCACCGGAAGCCAGCTGCAACCGCGATTTGGTGCAGCAAGTCCTTGAGGGTGTTGTCGAAGGAGCGGTCCGCGAGACCCCGTTCCAGAGGATTCTCGCGGTGTGCTACGATGCGCCCCTTGTTCCCGGCGCTGCTTCCCCGACCGCGGGAGTTCTCGGGATCGCCGTGCGCGGACTCAACGGCGACTCCCATGGCAAGCTTGCCGAACGCCTTGTCTCCGCAACGAAGTCATCGGGGTTGAGCTACCAACAGGCTCATCGATATGGCCGTTCGTACTACTACCCGGGCGAGGGGAACCCACGTTGGTTCCCCTCAGTAATTCCCAGCACCCGCCGCTTCATGGGCCGTCACGGTTGGCATCAGACGGACGTTCTTGTCGTCCCGTTCTGGGCGAACGGGACCATCCTCGGGCATATCTCCGCCGACGATCCGCTCGACGGCTCGAAGCCGAGCCGGGCGACCATGGCGTTCCTCGAGGAACTCGCTTCCGTCTCGGCACTGGCTCTTCAAGATGCATGCAGCCTGGAAGAGATCACGGAGACAAACCGGCTATTCCGTTTTCTTGCTGACTGCGGGATGATGGGCTTGCTTGTCGTGCAAGACGACCACGTGCGATATACGAATGATCAGCTTGCCGCCATCCTCGGCTACAGCAAGCAGGAACTGAGCAAGTTCACACCTTGGTGGACCTTCGTCCACCCCGATGACCGCCAGATCATCCGCAAGCAGATGATCGATCCTCAGGCAAACGCTCAAGTCATCCGCTCCGTCCGCAACGACGGGCGGACGATCTGGCTCTCGATGTGCACTCATCGCATGGTCTACGAGACCCTGGAGGCGATCGCCTTCCAGTTCTACGACATCACCGATCGGATTACGACCGAGGAGCTTCTGAGACAGAAGGCCCTTCGAGATCCTCTGACCGGCTTGCGGAACCGCGCCTATTTCGATGAAACGATTCCGCTTGAGATGCAGCGATCGATCCGCTACCGGCGTCCTCTCACGCTCATGCTTGCCGATCTTACACAGTTCAAGCAGATCAACGACCTCCACGGCCACCAAGAAGGCGACCGAGTTCTGGTGGGGATCGCGGATGTGTTGAAGCAGTCGTTGCGAGACAGCGATTGGGGAATCCGGTACGGCGGAGATGAGTTCCTGCTGGTCCTTCCGGAGACCGGTCCGGACGTCGATCATCTGGTTCGACGCCTGACCGATTCGGTGGCCGCCTGGACCCGAGAGAACGCACCCGAGATCGCTGTGGGGATCGACTTCGGATGGGCGACGTGGCTTCCGGAGAAGCCTCAAGCCGTAGGCGATCTCATCCGCAATGCCGACGCGATGCTGTACCGGCGCAAGCGAGCGCAATCGGATCGCCCACTCGTCAGTCAGCCATCGCGCCTCGCTCACGACTAGCCACCGAACACGGCGTTACGAGTCTCCGACGATCCCGCAAGCGAGCCTATCGTCCCCCGATGCTCAACGCCATCACCGCTTTGGCCGTGTGGAGGCGGTTCTCGGCCTCGTCGTAGATCACCGAGTGCGCTCCGTCAATCACCGAGTCGACCACTTCCTTGCCGCGATCCGCCGGAAGGGCATGCATGTAGATCGATCCACGGTTTGTCAGCTCCATCCGTCTCTCATCACAGATCCAATCCGTGTGCTTCTTCGCTTCTTCGCGGATGCCGTCGGCGGTCGATGCCGCGTAGAAGCCGCCCCAGTTCTTGGGGATGACGATATCCGCATCACGGAACGCATCGTCCATGTCGTTCGAGAGCGAGATCCTGCCACCGTGCTTCGCGGCGTTCTCCTCTGCCTTGGCAACGATCTCCGGCGTCAGTTCGAACCCCTTCGGATGCGCGAGCGTGATATCCATGCCATACCTCGCAAACAGCAGGATCTGGGATTGCGGGACTGAGAGAGGCTTGAGATGACTGTCCGCATAAGCCCAGCTGATGCCCACCTTGAGCCCGCGCAGATCCTTCCCGAACCTCTCCTGAATCGTCATGAGGTCCGCAAGGACCTGCATCGGATGGTAGACGTCATCCTGGAGGTTCAGCACCGGCACACGAGAGTGCTCTGCCACCCGGCGTAGATAGCCGTTGCCCTTCCCATGCTCGCATGCCCGAATCGCGATGGCATGGCCGAATCGGGAGAGCACCTTGGCTGTATCCTCCGGCGTCTCACCGTGTGTCAGCTGAAGCCGATCCGGCGTCAGGAAGTGCGCGTGTCCCCCAAGTTGGGTGATCCCCGCTTCGATCGAATTGCGGGTCCGCGTCGAGCTGTCATAAAAGATCATAAACACGGTCTTGTACAGCAACCACGGCGTCGCTTGATCGTGAGCGAACGCCGTTTTCAGTTCGTGCGACAAGTTGAGCAGTGTATCGATCTGCTGCCGTTTGAAATCTTCCGTTGTGATGAAGTGCCTTCCTCGAAAAAAGGTCGACATGGTGGATCTCCTTGCGTTCTTCCGTAATTGATGGATTCGCTATCGAACATCTGTGAGATGTCTGGGGAATGCAGCATAAAACGCAGCCGCGCTCACCAGTTCGTCAATCCGCACCCGTTCGTTCGGTGCATGGGCGTACGCTTCGTCGCCCGGGCCGAAGCCGATCGTGGGAATGCCATACACGCCCCGCGTGACCGTTCCGTTTGTGCTGAACACCCATGTCGACATCTCGGCGTGGCGATCGAAGGCGGTCCAGAACGCTGTCTTGGCTGCACGGGTGATCGGAGCGTCTTCCCGCTCGAGCCAGGCGGGGAAGTACTTCTCGGTCGGGTAGCGAACGCCGGTGTAACTCGGCTGGTCGTACGTGAGTTCGACAATCTCGGCATCCACTCCGGCACGTGTGATCGCGTCACGAATCTGCTGCAACGCCTCATCCTTCGTTTCCCCGGCGGTCAGCCTTCGATCGATATGGATGGAACACCGATCCGGGACCGCATTCACGGACGGCGATCCGGAACCAATCTCCGAAACGACGATCGTTCCCTTTCCCAGAACCGGGTGCACGGTCAGTCGTGCGTCAAGCGCTTCGATCTCGGTCACCAAACGAGCCATCTTGTAGACGGCGTTGTCACCGCGCTCAGGTGCGCTGGCATGCGCCGATCGCCCGGACGTCCGCACGGCCACTTCAATCCTTCCCTTCTGGCCGCGATGGATGCGAAGCGCCGTAGGCTCAGTGATCACAACGTAGTCGGGGCGGATCTTGTCTTGCTCGATGATGTAGCGCCAACAGAGACCGTCGCAATCCTCTTCGAGAACCGAGCCGACCACATAGACGGAGACGTTCTCCGGAAGCCCGAGATCGCGCAGGACGCGCATCCCATAGACCATCGATGCCATTCCGCCCTTCTGATCCGCTGCTCCACGGCCGTACAGCCATTCACCATCGACCTTCCCGGAGAACGGCGGAACCGTCCATTGCTCAGGATCCCCAACGTCCACAGTATCGATGTGCGCGTCCATCGCCAGAATCGTTGATCCTGTTCCCACGCGCCCGATGATGTTCCCGAGCGGATCGATCGTGATCTCGTCGAACCCTGTCCGCTCCATCTCGGCTCGAATGACTTCGATGACAGCCTGCTCGCGCCCGGAAAGGCTACTCGCCTGGACCAAGCGACGCATGAAGCCGACGATCTCATCTCGATAGCCACGCGCTCGATCCATCACTTGCTGTTGCACGATTCCTCCTGTCGACTTCCCACTCCGGCGGCGCCTGGGCGAGATTCGCAGCGCGAGCCTCCCTAATCGGCTTCCCTGCCTCGTTCGATCGCGCCGTTCTGGTCTTGAAGAGGGGGGCGATGTCATGGTCCTTCCCGAGACGGTCGAAACGACAGCCACACGGCGCTCACGGGGTAAGTTCCAGCGACTTCGCCGACTCATATCGCAGCCGGGGCTCCACCGTGAAACACCGCCACACGGGACCCATGATTTTAATCGCTTAGCGGCAAAGTTCCAGTCGCTACAACCGGAGTTCGCTTGGGGGGCTCTTCGTGATACAGTGTTGCGACAGGGGGGGCTCCGATCGGCAGCGGAAAGGAGGACGGAGTGATACGAAGGACGCTTGTCAGCACGGTTCTGGTTCTCATTGTTGGCGGTCTCGCCCTGCACGGGTTGTCGGCCCAACAGATCCCGGATGTGCAGGTTGTTCCTGATCTTGATGTGGAGAGATACATGGGGCTGTGGTTCGCCATCGCAAGCATCCCCACATCCTTCGAGCGGCAGTGCGTTCAGGGCACGACCGCTGAGTATGCGCTGCTCGAGAACGGACGCATCCAAGTCACGAACACCTGCTACGATGAAGAAGGAGAGGTCGACGTTGCACGCGGCAACGCGTGGCTTCCCGATCCGGCCGAACCCTCCAAACTGAAGGTCAGCTTCGTTCGATTCCTGGGTTTGTGGTGGTTTGGAGCCCCGTACTGGGTCATCGATCTCGCCGATGATTACAGCTATGCCGTGGTCGGCCACCCGACAAGAGAGTTTGGATGGATTCTCAGCCGCACGCCGGTCCTGTCCTCGGAGACTCTTGAGGGGATCTTCTCCAGGCTCGAACAGCAGGGCTATGAGCGAAGCCAATTCCGTACCATCGATCAATCGATCCATGCATCGGATCCCTGTCCCTAGGAAGCACCCCCTCGACGGCACGGCCGATCGACCAGCTTCCGCACTCGTCTACGCTGCCGTGATCGATCCGATCCTTGCAGCTGTTCACAGATTCGTGGCTCAAACGTGCGTTCGAGCGCGAGCGGAAACGGTTCTCGACATCGCTTGCGCAACAGGATCACAATGCCGAAACCTGGATGCCGCCGGCGTTCGCGCAACCGGGTTGGATCTGTCCGAAGCGATGATCCGATGGGCGCGCCGACACAGTCGGACCTCGATCGGCTATGTTCTTGGCTCCGCCTTCGATCTTCCGTTTGCGGAAGGGTCTTTTGACGCCGCCGTGTTAGCTCTGGCGCTCCATGAGCATACGGAGAGTGAACGGCAAACGATGCTGGACGAGGCTCGCCGGGTCGTTCGTTCTGCAGGCATGCTGATTCTTGCTGAGTATGTGGTTCCGTCTCGCCCCGCAACCGACCCTGCGTGGTGGATCGTCCGCGGCATCGAGAAACTCGCCGGCAGCTCTCATTACGCCGGATTCATCGACTTCATCAAGCGCGGTGGGATGATCGGGCTTGTTGAACGCTCCGGTCTGAAGACCGCGGAGGAAGAACGGTTGTGTGGAGGGACCATCGGCGTTGCACAGATACCGATTCCCCGCGGTGCGATCTGAGCATGTCCGCCGGCTCACAATCGTAGCTTGATTCTTGTGGATTGCCGCAAAGGCCAGTCGCTGCGCATCACCTCAGCTACGTTCTTCGATCCGCAGAATCACCGATCCTGCAGGATCCGGGCAGACCAAGGTCTTGGAGGAACCCCCACGGCACCCGCCCCCCGACTCAAAGCAACAGGGAGCCGTGCGCGCTGCCAGTGCCGGCAGAGACACCTGAACCGCCCATAAACACATCGGCTGCGGAAGATACAGCAGCCCGTCGCGAACCATCGCAGCGTCCCCGATCGCCGTCCCCGATGTACACAGTCCTCGAATGTCCTCGACCACAACTCCTACGTCTTGCGATTGCCATCGAACGTCAGCGCCAAGCCACCTTGTTGTTCCAACGGGACGTTGCTCGAGCCGCCAAGCGACTCGATGCTCAGGATGTGGGCACTGGCTGTGGTGCACGCGGGCCATCCAGTCATCCGCAGCGATTCCACGCTGCTTCGCAGTCAGAAAGGGCATCATCGACTGCAATGCAAAGAGGCAAATCGGGGCGGCATCTCTCGGGAACAGTTTCTCATCCCGAACCACGAATCCAAGCCCCGGCTTCATCGGCGGCACTGCCGGACATGGCACGGTCGCTGACTCAACCTCGATCAGGATCTCGAACATCGTCTCTTCCCTCGCCTTGCGTAGCTACCAAGGTCCACGCGCGGAATGTGGATATGCACCCCACATTCCGGCTTCGAGTGCGGTCGATCCGTCCCACTTGGCACAGCATCGAGACCGACTGCACGCAATCTCACCTGCCGCCACTCACTCCACGCTTCGACCCGATCATCTCCTCCGGTCCCACCCGCCGCAAGCTCCTATGACAGGCCAGTGAGCCTGCCGCCACCGCTGCCGCTCCGACGACAAGCCGCCCATGTAGCGCGATTCCAAGAAAAGCCCCCGCAAGCGCCACCGAGGCAAGCGGCAACAGATTCGACATCGACCCCAAGAGTGTGATGTTCCCATCACGCATCGCACGATCCCATAAGGTGTAAGCTACGGCCGTCGGGAAAGCCGCCATGTAGAGGAGTTCCACCACCGCTCGCAAGCTCCATGAAGCGGCTTCGCTCCGGGTCAGCGCCGGAACAAGAAGCATGCATCCGACAGCCAACATCAGCAACCCGACAGCAGCGGGCGTTTCCCTTTGGGGTATACGCTTTGCAAGGTTGGAGTACACGCCCCACGCGATACTTCCGGCACCGGCAAGCGTCAACGGCACCCACCCTCGGATGAGAGAAGCCGCGACCGTGGACCACGAGCCATCCACTCCAACGGCGGAGACCGATGCGGCAAGCGCAACGCCGGCCAACCCGAGAATGACCCCAAGGCCGAACAGGAGGAAACGAGGCCGCATCCTCTGCAGCGGAACGGCAAGCATCACAATCCACGTCGGCCACAGATAGTTCACAAGTCCCACGAGAACCGCCTGCTGCCTATCGACCGCAAGCCCTAACGCCACGTAAAACAGACCCAAGTAGGCCACGAAGAACGGCCCGCCGATGTACAGGTGCCGCTTCGAAACGCGGGACCACCATCCCACACCGCGACACCGGACCGTCGCAGCCACGATCAGAAACGCCCCCGATAGAAGAAACGTCAGTGAGCTACCGAGAAAAGGTCCGATCGATTCCAGCAGGTCACGCCCGACCCCCACCGTACTCACCCACAGGACGAGCGAGATCAATCCGAGGATGGTTGCCCGATTCGATCGTCTCTCAGATCTCATGGCTGATTCCACGTCGGTTCTCCGCGAGCAACGATGTATTCTATGTCTTCATTCCATCGGCCGAGCAGAGCCGATGTGCATGTTGTGCTCGGCCGATCCCGTTGTCCAGTCCCCCAAGATGACACGTGTCGTTCCATCGATGAAGCTCCCACACGCGTTGCCGTGAGCGAAACTCACAGATACATGTGTTGCCAAACGCAACGCGGGTTTCCGTGCCCCGGGGAATCGCAAGAACCATCCGGAGGAAGGTCATGAGAATCGCTCCGTGCGTCACGGCAACAACCGTCGTATCCGGCGAGTAAGTGCACATCTCGTCGAGGAAGCTCTGCAACCGTGTTTCGACCTGCTCCGCGCTCTCTCCTCCGGGGATCCGCAAGCAGGCCCCGAGTTGTCGAAGCTCCGTGAAGGCCTCCGGGAACCGCTCCCTTGCCTCTTCGACGCGAAGCCCCTGGAGAACTCCGACATGCCGTTCCCGGAGCCTTCGATCCAGCTGCACGTCCAGGCCGCATGCATGAGCGATCCGCAAGGCCGTCGAGCGTGCGCGTCCGAGATCGCTGCTCATCAGCAGGTCGACCGCTTCATGACGCAACCTTTCGGCGACGGCCATCGCTTGTGTCTCACCACGATCCGTAAGCGGGCTGTCGTCCTGTCCCATGAACCGCCGCTCGGTGTTCCATTGTGTTTCTCCGTGTCGAACCAATAGCAGTCTCATGATCTGTCTCCAAAGCGGCGGTCCTCGTTACATGCATCCGCCATGCGTTGTATAGTATCCGCGCATGGCGAGGGTTTCTCTTGGCCGATACGACAGATGACGGGGTGAGTTCGATGAATGCGTCCATCGAGAAAGCGTACGTGTATGTCGTGCGGAAGCGCGGAGATGATTGGTTTCTCCTGGCATTCGAAAGCCATGATGAACCGGGATGGGAAGTTCCCAAGGGCGCTGCGGAAGGAAGCGAGTCCCCCGAGGAGACTGCGTACCGCGAGCTGCTCGAGGAAGCCGGACTGGGAGAAGCGGTATTGTCTTGTCCGCATCACATCGGCACCCATCGCTGGTTTGATGAGACACAGAGGTTCTTCGTGATGGAGCTTCAAGGAAGTGCGCCGTCCGAATTCCGGCATCAAGTCACGGGAAACGGGCAGGATGCCGGTTTTACGTACCACTTCCGATGGCTGCCTGTGAATGACCATCTTGCCGAACATCTCGTCCAGGGTTCAGATGCGTTCGTGGAAGCGCTTCTTGCACATCTCCATGGGGGGCAAAGGCAGTGTTCCCGACCGGCGCCCTTGTCCCCAGGTAGGTAGTCCAACGGCAACTCACGTGTCCGGGCAAGAAATGGAGAGAGGGGAAGCCTTGTAGCGGCCTCCCCCCTCTTCGGAGGACAGTTGTGCAGTGGTGGCACTCCCTCATCTTCTCTCGCGTCCGAAATTCAGAATCGACGCAGCACCCGTCTGCCGGATGCATCCACATCCCCGACTGCCGGGAGTGCCTGGCTCCCCTTGGGGTCTCCGCTGCATCGATCCCTTGGCTGCACTTCCCATCGACGAGCACTCCCGCAGCCGTACCGCATTCTCGGCTCAGTAACTTCAACAATCTATGGGTAGTTACCCTACCTTGATGGACTCGACGCTTGTTGCCCTGAAACCTTATCCGATGGATCATCTGTAGGTTGCTTCCCATCACGATCCATGACGGTATCCAGCAGGGTTTGCTCATCGGAAGCGATGAAGAGCCGGTGCTTCATGGCCAAGCGGACCAATCCGGGGACATCGTGAACCCCAAGTTTGTGCATGAGTCGCGCGCGGTGTTTCTCGACGGTCTTCACCGAAATCCCCAAGACTTCTGCGATCTCCCGGTTGGTTCGCCCTTCAGTAACCCATTGGAGGACTTCCCGCTCCCGGGGAGTCAGTAGCCGGAACGAATCCACAGCCTGATCTCTTCTCTGCGCCGCCGTGACATCGCTCTTGATCGCTTCGCTGAGGAAGAGGCGATCAGCAAACGCAGCGCGAACAGCCCTGGACAGCTCCGCGCTGATCGAACTCTTCAGCAGGTAGCCTCGAACACCACTATCCAGCGCACGGCGGATCAACACGGGGTCATCATGCATCGACAGGATCACAACGCGGGTGTTCGCGGGAAGGTTCGCGATCGCTTCCGCTGCATCAAGCCCGTTCATTCGCGGCATGGCGATGTCCATGACGACGACATCAGGCTGCAGGCAACGCACGGCCCGCACCGCATCGCGTCCGTCTTCCGCTTCCCCGACAACCTCAATCCCTACCGAGGTCTCAAGCAAAGCTCGAAGCGCCTTGCGTACCAGATGGTGATCATCCGCAAGCAACACGCGTATCATCGCCCCTCCTGCATCGGGATGCAGGCCAGAATCCGTGTTCCCGTTCCGGGGGCCGATGTCACCGTGAGGACTCCGCCGAGACTCTCTACGCGCTCCCGAATGCCCAACAAGCCGACTCCGGTCCCTACCGTCGAATGCTGGACATCAAAGCCGCACCCGTTGTCTCGTATGAGAACGTGAAGCGCTTCCTCGTCTTCCGAGAGGCACACTTCCACCCCCACATGATCCGCGCAGGCATGTCTTGCGACGTTAGAGAGCGCCTCCTGGACAACGCGATAGACCGCTGTTGCGATCTCCCGAGCAACCGAACCATCAAGCTCTGAGCATGCCGAGAAGTCGATGCGGATGTCGCTCTGCGCTTCGAACTCTCGGCAGATCCCATCCAGCGCCCCTTGCAGGCCCAGCGTTTCCAGTGCAGGGGGACGCAGGCCGTGTGCGATTCGACGGAGCCGCTCCATGGTCCGCTGTGCCAGATCTTCGGCACGATGGATCTCCTGCGTTGCACCTTTGTCGCTGACCGGCAGCTTCGCTTCGGCACCGCCCAGGCAGAGTGTCAACAACGTCAGCGTTTGCCCGGCTTCATCGTGCAGCTCTCTAGACAGCCGTGTCCGCTCTTCCTCCTGAGCCGTCACGACACGTCTCATCGTCGCCTGGAGCTGCCGCTCTCGAGCCCGCAACGCAGTCTCCGCCTCGGTCCGCTCAACGATCTCTTCCGTCAGCCGCACGTTGGCTTGGCGCAGCTCTGCCGTTCTCCGCTCAACCTGGTCCTCCAACCTGTCCCGAGCCGCCTCAAGCGACGCTTCATGCCGTTTGAGATCCCGGAACAGAAGCTGGAAAGGACGCACGATCCCCGTTTCGAGGATGGCTTTGTAAATGAAGAAGAACGAGACAACTTTCAGGATATGCCCGAGGAAATTCGCAAAGCCGTAAACGCTCACATACTGCGTGAATGCGATCTCCGAGGCTACCGTGAACCCAATGGACGCGGCGAGCCACTGGGCAACTCGACGATCGACACTTGCACGCTTCCACCATAGACTGACCAATCCGCCCAGCAATACCGTGCAAATCACGTACTCCGAAGCAATCTTGAACCCGGTGAGCCCTTGCCCCGGAACGAAACACGCCGGGAACCATCCGCCCAGGATCAATCCGGTCATCGCTCCGCCAAGAGCAAGATAGAGCCCCAGCGTGAAGCGGTCTCGAATCCGACGTTCCAGCCAGAACGGCATCAACAACAGAGTCACGCTCTCGATCCAACGGGTAGCGATCCAAAGCTGAGTCGACAGGTTGGCTGTCGCCCCGGGGATCATCCCCATTCCTTCGTAGGCCAATGCGTGAAGAAGATCCATCCCTGCGACAACCAAGTAGGCGACACCGAGAAGGGTTAGCGAGCCGCTCTGGTGGTAGCCACGAGCGTTCCATGAGAGCATGAAGATCCCCATGGCAACCACAATGGAGAAGAGTTCGACGACGGTGTGGAAGAGAAGATAGCTCACTTCGCTCAGAAAGAAGAGTCCCACAGCACCGGCGGTGCCAACGACTACCGTCGCAATCCACGCTCCCGCCCGTGTTCTCACCACAGGACTGTCCTCCCGCGCCAGAGTATGCCTCCTCGTATGACGGGTCAAGTGCCGATCCTATGATCCGCAGTGACTCCCCTCCTCTCCTACAACGGTTCGATCTGGAATCCGAACCTTGTATGATCGAGTGCTATGCCCGAACTCCCTGAGATCACCTGCCGCGCCCGCGAGCTGAACGAAACCTTGATCGGTCACCGGGTGAGCGAGATCGAGGTCGCTCAACCGAAGTGCCTCGATCGCCCTGTGGAAGAGTTTCGGACTGCTGTTGTCGACAACCGTTTCCTGCGTGTCACCCATCACGGCAAGTGGTTGATCTGCGAGATGGAAGGAAGCGCTCTCCTGCTCAACCTCGGCATGGGCGGGGAGCTCCTTTGGCTGAATTCCGGAGAGATTCCAGAGAAGTGGCGGGTGCGACTGGCAATGGAGGATGATCATCAGCTGGCAATCAACTTCTGGTGGTTCGGATACGTTCACATCGCCGAATCGAACGACCTTTCATCGCATCCGATGCTCGCCAAGCTCGGTCCCGATGCGTTGGAGCTCGATCGAGACGTATTCGCCGATCTGTTGGCGCGGCGGCACGGCCGGATCAAGCCGTTCCTGCTGAACCAAGCGAACATCGCAGGCATCGGCAACGCCTACATCCACGATATCCTGTTTCGCGCCCGCATCCATCCGCTACGGCCGATCCCGTCGCTGGGCAAACACGAAGTCGCATCCCTTTATGACGCAATCCGGGATGAGTTCGGCCGCAGCATCGCCAAAGGCGGCGCCTTCTATGAACTCGATCTGTTCGGCAACCGCGGAGGGTTCACGGCGGACGATCTCCTCATCGGCTACCGGGAAGGGAAGCCCTGCCCTGTCTGCGCTACGCCGGTCGAGAGGATCAAGACCGGGTCGACTGCAAGCTTTGTCTGCCCCACCTGCCAGCCGCTCAAGAGCTGACTGTCCCGCTCGGACCTGCCGATGACTTGTCCGAGGAAGTCTTGCTGACTAGCCTTGGATCCCATGGCTCGTGACCCATATAGGTTCCCGTTGACCCTAGGACGGACTCTCGGGACAGACCTTCTTGCGCATCGCGCACTGTTTGCGTTGATGTCCGGAGCCTTCCTGATTGCGCTTCCCGCCTTCTGGAGTCTTGGGCAATCCGGTGCAGCATCTGCGTTGGACGCCCTCGGACAATCCGCTGTCGTGTTCTTTGCCTGGGCGCTGGGACGGGAGCTGGATCCCGACCACGATGCATCTGCTTTCGTGGCCATACCGATCGCTATGGCCGGCTCCCTGCTCCTTCACCCTCCCGACTTCCTCCTGCTGCTATGGGTTCTGCTGCTCTGTCGCCTGATGAATCGCTCGGTGGGAAGGATGTCAGCCTGGGGCGATGACCTCGTGTTGGGGTTGCTTGCCGCCGTGCTCGTCTGGCGGGGCTACGGAGCGGTCGGATGGACGTTCGCCGCTGCATTCGCTGTCGATGGAATCGTCCGCCCGCCGAGAAAGGTGCATCTCGTTGGGGCAGGCCTCATCACAGCAGCGGTCATCCCGCTGTGGATCCTGCGTCGCCCGGCTCTTCCGCCACCAGATTCGGCGGCGCTCCCGGGAATCGGATGGGGGTGGGCCGTGATCGCTGTGGCGCTCCTGTCGCTTCCCGGCGTGCTCGGGTCCGTTCGTGTCGTTTCCGTAGGCGACCGAGACAGCAAGCCGCTCTCCGGAGTTCGGATCGCCTCGGCGCAGCTTCTCATCACCGCAACTGCTCTTCTTGCCATCTGCCTTGACGGAACGCGCATGATCGGGACTCTGAGTCCGTTGTGGGCCGCTGTTACCGGCACGATGATCGTCCGAATCTTCGTGCCGTTCCGGAGCAGATTCCGAGTGGACCGTCTCAGGAGATCGTAGGTGATGGCACGAACAGGAAGTTCCGTATCAGAGTCTCGGTGATTTCATCATCCCGGGGAACCTGATTCATCGCCGCGGCAACGGATTCGGGGATCGTTCCCAAGAACCTCTTCACCAGACGCAGATACCTCTTAGCTTCCCGAACCGTAATCTCCGGATGAGCCTGGATCCCCCAGATCGGCGCCTCGCCGTAGCGGACGCCCTGGACCGCGCACTGAGAAGATCGCGCCAAGACTCGCCACGGAGCAGGCGGATCGATGACTTCATCCAGATGGAACGCGAACGCATGCCATGGGTTGGGGATCCCTTGAAACAGTGGATCTTCGAACGTCTGCTCCACCGCAATCCATCCCACCTCCGGTGGTTCTGCGCAAGCCACGTAGTCCGCACCGGACAACGCGTACACGAGCATCTGGTGTCCGAAGCAACTGCCGAGGATCGGCATCCCTAGCCGGACCGCTTCACGAACCGCGTTCGCTTCTGGTTCGAACCACTCCTTCGGCTCAAGGATCGATGCTTCTGATCCGGTGAGAAGGAGGTGTGAGAACCCGTCGAGAGCGGGGACACTGCCTCCCGACGGCAGATGGACCGACTCGACCTCGGCTTCGAAGATCGCTCGCGACCATTGATCCGTGGGCCGGTACACCGCCCGCCGGATCGAGCCATCAAGAATCAACAGTTTTCGGGTCATGCTCTCAGTGTAGCCGATCGGTCCAAACACGGAGGGTCCCATTCGTGCTGTCTGGCCAGCCGCCGTCGAGTATCCTATCGATATCCATCCTAGATCCTCGGAGGAAGACACGATGACAGGTACCGCACCTCATCCTGATCCGACAGCAGAACCACGAGAGATCCTCGTTCACCTCCGGGAATCCGATGCTCCGTACAGGGTACTGCTCGGTGAGCATCCACGCGCAGGCTATCGGACCCAGTTCTGTTCCTCGATCCAGGAGGTCAAGCAGCATATCGCCGATGCGGAGATCATCCTCGGGTCGATTCGCTTTCCGGCGGAGCTTCTCCCACGTGCCCGGAGGCTGCGTTGGATCCAGGTAACGGGCGCCGGCGTCGATCGCTTCCTCTCCGAAGCCGTGATTCCCGAGAAGGTTGTCTTAACGCGTGCCGATGTCGGCTTCGGCGACCAGATCGCCGAGTACGTATTCGCTCACCTTCTTGCACGAACGCAGCGCGTCGCAGAGCTCCATCAGGACCAAACGAGCCGCACATGGGAGCCGAGAACGTTGAGCTGGCTTGCCGGAACGACGATGGCCATCGCCGGAACCGGGTCGATCGGGCGTGCCGTGGCAAGGCGGGCGCAAGGCATGGAGATGCGTGTCATCGGCTATGCCCGAACGACCTCGCAATTGCCGGAGTTTGAACGCATCTATGCTCCGTCGGAATGGCTCGACTTCCTGCGCGAAGCGGACGTTGCTGTGATGACGTTGCCGCTCACCGAGGAAACGATGGGATTGGTCGATGCCGAGGCTTTTGGCGTGATGAAGCAAGACGCCGTGCTGGTCAACGTGGCTCGTGGTGCCATCGTGGACGAAGACGCGCTGGTCGATGCCCTCCAGTCGGGAGCGATCGGAGCGGCGATTCTCGACGTGTTCAAGACCGAGCCGCTGCCGGCCGATCACCCACTCTGGAGCATACCTAACGTCACCATCACGCCTCATCACGCCGGGCTGAACATCCCCGAGAAGATCGCCGCGTTCTTCCTCGAGAATCTGTGCCGCTATGATCACAACGAACTCCTGCATGGAACCGTAGATCGGCAAAGAGGATACTAGGGGAGATCATCCTGTGAGTCTCTAGAAACGGTGACTGTTCGGAGGGCTGATGAGCGGATCCGAAGAACCAACCATGAACGACACACGCGCACACCGAGAAGTCCCTGCGACTTGCATCGAGGAAGTTCTTGCACTGGCACGATACGCGCACAGCCTGCGACCCTCGGAATCCAACAGCGTATCCAAGTGGCTGGCCGAGGCCGTCGAGGCCGGAAAGCGGATCTTCGGCGTCTATGACGCCGAGGCGACACGGCTTCTTGCGTGCTGGATGCTTCATCCGTATACCATGCGATTGCGGGACTCCCTCGTCTCGATGGGAGGATTGGGATTGGTCAGCTCGCGACCGGATCAACGAGGGCGAGGGAACGTTCGTTTCATGATGACCCGCGCGATCGAGACGATGCGCGAAACCGGTCACGCCGTCTCCGTCTTGTACCCGTTCCACATCGACTTCTACCGCAAGTACGGTTGGGAGAGCTTCACGGAGTGGATGCGCTACGAGTTCTCACCCGGCACGCTTGGCGTACCGGATCACGATCATCAGGTGGTTACCCAGGAACTCTCATTCGCTGACGAAGCATCACAGGCCTTCTACAACGACTATGCTCGTGCTCACTACAACTTCGCTCTCCGGGACGACATCCATTGGAAGTCCAGGTTCCGTTTGTGGGACGACGAGCAGATCGCCAGCGGTTTGGTGAAGGCTGAGCGGCAAGGACACGTCGTTGGATTGATGGGATACAAGCTTTTCCACAGGCACACCGATCACGATCCTGTGCTCAACATCAGTCTGTTTGCGGCAGGCGATGCGTCGGCCAAGCAGGCACTGCTCGCCTACCTCAAACGCCAATCGCACCAAGTGAAGAAGATCGAACTCCACCTGCCGAAAGACGAGGCGCTGTGGCCGTACCTTGACGATTACGCATCGGCGATCAAGCTGCAGCAGCTTGCCATGATCCGCATCATCGACCTTGCCATGCTCGACGGTCTGCAAGTCGCTGCCCCGGACACCGTTTTGCGCATCGAGGTGACGGACCCACAGGCCGCGTGGAACAACGGCCGGTGGACCCTCACCGTGCAGGATGGCGTTCTTCATGTGGAGCAAGGGGGAGTTCCTGTGCTGCAATCCGGCATCGGACCGCTCTCCGCCGTACTGAGTGGCTTCGCGAACGTCGCAGAGATGCTCGCCTGCGCGAAGATGAAGGCGCTTCCGGGCTACCACGACGAGGATCTGCCCAAGGAAACGACGTTGCTGGTCGATTTCTTCTAGCGACCGTCCGCTTGGAGCCGGCCGTCGCGCAAATGGATGCGCCGCTTCACGTACGGGTCGACGATCGGATCGTGTGTGACCACGATCACCGTCGTCCCCCCGTCGTGTGCCTGAGCGAACCACTCCATCACTTCTTGCCCGCTCTGCGTGTCCAGGTTCCCCGTCGGCTCGTCAGCAAGGATCAGCCGCGGCTCCATCACCAGCGACCGAGCAATCGTCGCCCGCTGCTCCTCCCCTCCCGAAAGCTGCGCCGGAAGGTGGTTCGCCCGATCGCTCAGCCCAACCCGCGCCAGCGCATCGAGTGCCCGCTTCCGCCTTTCGGCACGACCGATCCCAGCGTAGCGGCACGGAAGCGCAACGTTCTTCCATACGCTCATCTGCGCAATCAGATTGAACCGCTGGAACACGAATCCGATCGTCCGATTCCTCAGCCGGGACCTCTCCACGTCGCGCAGCCCCCCCGTTGGGCGACCGTCCAGCACCACCTGTCCCGATGTCGGCTCATCGAGCAGACCGATCATGTTGAGCAGTGTCGACTTGCCTGATCCGGACGGCCCCTTGATCTCGAGAAACTCTCCTTCGCCGACGGCGAGGTCGATCCCCCGCAACGCCTCCACCCGCACCGTCCCGGTCTCGTAGGTCTTGTGCAACGCGTGCAGCTCGATCATCGTCACCTCCTTGCCAGAAGCTCCGCCGGCGATCTTGCCGCCATCCCCGTTGCCGACAGCAGAGAGAAGCCAAGCATCGCGATCGCCACGCCCGCCGCGATCGCAAAGGAAAGCCATCCGCCCGGCGGTTCGAGGACGATGAACCAACGCATGAGAGCAGCAACGGCAAGCCATCCGAGCAGACCGCCGACGGCCGCGCCGACCAGCAACTCCTTGGCGCACACCGAAACAGCCACGTGGTACACGCACTTCGATCTGGCTCCCAGCGCCCGACTGATCCCCAAATCGCGCTGCTGCAGCGCCAGCAAGAAACGGGCAAGCGCCATCGACTCGCCAACTGCAAGCACCAGAGCGATGACCCCCAACAGCCCCAGCCGTACGGCGGCCGCAGTGAACAGCTCGGCCCACTTCACCGAGCCTGCGTTGACCTGCAAAACGCTCACCTGCGCACGATCCGGGTAGGCTTCACGGAACAGGGCGCGGATCTCTTCCGTCACGCCGGCAGCGTCTGCTTCTTCAGAAACGTGCGCGAAAAAACGGACCGTGCCGAACCCGAAGAGCCGGCGGAAGCTCCACGGAATCACGATGTCCGCTGCGATCACCTGTCGAACCGAACCATCCTCGAACACCCCAACCACCGTGAACGACTGGCCGCGCACGGAGATCTCCTTCCCAACACCGTCTCCAAAACCGTTTCGTTCCACATACGACCGGGAGAGCAAGCACGCCGCTTCCTGTCCATGGAAGTCGTCCGCTGTCAGATCCCTTCCCGAAACCAGGTGAAACAGGCGGAGCTCGGGGTAGGCCTCGCCCACCGCCACCGCGGTCTCTCCGACCCCCAGCGTCCGCACCATGAACGGAACGACCTCGTCAACGCCCATCACGGTGCTCAAGCGGTCCTCGTCTACGGCTTGCAGATCCGGTGCGGCAAGGATCGTCTCGTCGGGAGCCTCCACCAGCAGCAGGCGGTCGTCGATCGCTCCCCACATCGTGTCTACGTACGTCCGCGACGAGGCGATCAACGCCGACACGAGAACAAGGCTTCCTACGGCCACGGCGATCGACCCGCCGACCATCGCTCGCAATCCGACCCGTGCGCTCGTTTCGGCCCCGAACAGGCTTCGCCGCCGCATCGCCTCATGCGGCGGACATGTCGCCGCCGCCACAGCCGGTCCGACCGCCGCCACCAAGCACAGCCCGATCACACCGGGCAGGATCAGAAGGTGGAGCCAACTCCAACACGCCGCATCTCCCAGCAGCTCGCTGAATGCTGCCGCCACAGCGAAGCCGGCCAAGCAGCCTAGGCTTCCTGCAACTACCGCTTCACCGACAAACAGTTGCACGATCCGCCGCTGGGTGCAGCCAAGCGCGCGCCGGATCCCGACTTCTCGCGTTCGCTGAATCCCCGAAAGCGAAATCAGCGTCGCAGTCAGCACCGCCGCCATCAAGAACAGGCCGAGCGCGGCGATGATCAGCACGTTGTGGAGCAAGCGATCGGCGTAGAAGCCAAGCTCGTAGTACCCGGCCGCCTCGTGCCATGTCACCGAATCGTCCATACTCGCCAACGTCGCCATCACTTGCGGCAGCGGTTCGTTCGCCTGCACATAGACGCTATGCCACGCCGCTTCATTCGCCGCCGATGTACCCGAATCCGGGGAGATGCCGGGCGCGAAGGACGCGCGTGGATCCTGTAGGAGAAGGATCCGCCGGTTGTAGAACTCCCGCAGTGGATCGTCGGAGGGTATCGGAGCGAGGACACCGATCACCGGGAATCCTTCGATCTCCTGACCGACCGAACCGACGTCGCCGAACACGGCGTCCGCAACCTGACTGCCGAGAATGACACCGTGGCTGCCGTCCGGCCAGCCGCTCCCCTTTGCCAGCTCCAGCTGGAGCACCTGAAGAATGTTGGGAGTCGTGCGCAGCCACGTGAGTTCGTACTCCTCGCCCTGCACATGGAACTCGCTCGACAAACCAGCGGCGGCAACGACGCGAACATCGGTGATGCCGCAGTAGCTGTTGAGTGCCGCATCGGAAAGCGGCCGATTGCTTTGACCGACCAGGATATCGCTTCCGAATCGAGCCGAGAGACGGTCGATGTCGCGTTCGATCCCTGCCCGAAGCGATAGCCCCACCGCCATCGCCACTGTGGCCAGAGCAACGGCGAACACAACCCGACCCGCCCGGCGTGGTCCGCGCGGCTTCTTGCTCCGCGGCGTCACCGCCTCACTCCGCAACCATCAGGGCAGCAAGGATTCCCCGCAGCTCGTCCAGCGCGTCGGGATGCGCCCGCCACGTTCCTCCGATGCCGTTTATGGGGTAGGCAGCAACCGGGAAGATGACCTCTCCGTCCGCATCGATGATGAGGAGGCTGCCAGCGAGCAGCATGCTCCAGAACGAAGCGAGGCGTCCGTCCGGGTCGAACCAAAGCTCCCAGCCCGCGCCCCCCCTCTGAATCGTCTCGATCTCTTCCACATACCCGGAGTCTAGATGCTGTCTGTTGAGTTCTACGAACTCCTCCAGTGGCAGCGCGTACCATTCCGGATGCCGGGCAGCAAGACCCGTCCGCCGGTAGATCGACCAGTTGTCGGCGACCGCATCCGAAGAGATGCACTTGAACAACCAGATGAAGCGCACCTCCGGGAACTCGCTTCGCAACGCATCAAGTTCAGCGAAGATCTCCGCAGACGCACTCCCGGGCTCTCCGGACCCGGTTGAGATGTTGTAGTAGATCAGCGTCGGGGTTCCGTCCGGGAACGCGACATCGACTCCATCGTAGGTCTCGATCGTCCACTCCGGCCAAGGGATGCTATCCCCATACCACAAGACGTGTTGGAGGTCGGTCCCTTCGGGTATTCGTCCGGTTGCGGCAAACACGCGTGCCAACGCTGCGTCTTGCGCAGCGACCCATTCGACGTTCCCGAGCTTTCGGTACACAATCTGTTGCGACTCGTCGATCAGGAAAGTGCACTGAAACACACCCGGGCCCGAACCAACCCGGTACAGGGCGCAGACGACGGTCGCCAACGGATCCTCGACAATCGTCGCTTGACGGCCGGCCCAGTCGCGCGCCTTCGCTTCATCCGAGGCGTTCAAGCCCGCCAGTACGACAACCACCTGCAGCCCCTCGATGGTCACGGTTTCCGCGAATACCATCAGCCGTTCACTCACATACCCGTTGCAGACACAGAGCACCGTCCGCTTGCCTCTAAGCTCCACGCCGTCGATCTCCGGTGCCGGGGCTCCCACGGGAAGCCCCATCGTGGTCGGACGGAATTCGCGTTGACTGCCCTCGAACGGCACTGTGCAAGCCCAGATCTGAAAAGCATCGTCGCATCCCTCGCAGCTCTGGGCCAATGCTGGATCGCACGCGAGACCCGTGAGGAGCATGACAAATCCAAGCCCCACTGCCATGAACCGCTTCCGCTTCGCCTGCGCGGACGTCGACGTCATCCGACGCACGCCTCCCAGTAGTACGTGATCAATTCGCAATCTTGTCCGAGTGGACACTCATAGTTCGTCCATTTGCACGTGTAGTAGCAGTCATCGCGGAACGGAAACCACCCACCACACGAACCGCTTTGGCAACGGTTCTCCCAGTACTGCTGACAGTCACCATGGCCTACAGCCACGCAGAGGGTGATGTTGCCACACGTCCCCGTGCAGTTGCAGCCAGCCGGGGAACAGACAAGCCCGAAAGCGGCGATCGCCAGAATCATCATGACAGTTGCGAGTTTCGTGCGCATCTTCTCCTCCTTTGGTTTTAGCTTGTATTTCCTGTTCTTATATTGTACTCTGTTCGTGCTGAATGTCAACCGTCTCCCCCTTTCACACATCCAGATCAGCCCCACGTGAAAACGGCTCTGAGTGCATCCGAGCACATCAGCAAACAGATTGCCCGTCTTCCCGCGCATTTCGCGTCATCAAGCATCGACGTTCGAGCGCCACCACCGCCACAACCCACCCAACAAAACGACGCTGCTGATCGCCCTCCTCTAGCGGGTTCTCGCATTCGGGGCAGAGAACGACACTCTGTGTTGCGTTCATCCGTGATCGGCTCCAAGCATCTCGCCGCTTTCGTTCGTTTCCTGCCGTTTCGCGCCAAACGTGATCCTCATTACACGTACCCACTCCCCGAGCATGCCTTTTGAACTTCGTTTCATACGGTTTCTGGAATCCCTGAAACGTTACTCTGCCACTCCCATGCTCCGAGTAACCGGAGGTGAAAGTGAGGGTTGAGCGGCCGGTTGATTCTGACGTAACGCCCCATTGAACTTGCATTCGAACATGGAGCGGGTTGCCGCTCAAAGACCGTTAGCGAAAGGGTTCTTCAGGAATCCCGATGTTGAATCATCTTCAGCAAGGCGGGCCGTTCGCCGGGGATCTCCTCGGCAAGCCGGGCGGCGGCCTGCACAGGCAGCCAATCGTTCACGGCTTCATCTGTCACGCCACATCGGTTCCGTTTCAGATAAGACGCTAGATACGCACGTGCAAAGCACCGCCCAAGCAAGCGAGCAAGCACCCGCTCCCACCGCGAACTCTCCGGCGTGCCCGCGCACAAGCGCACGGGCTTCGGGCTGGGCGG
>CAZKPU010000006.1:0-70 GCA_964554715.1 uncultured Thermotogae bacterium
CGATTCGCTTCGCGAATCTCCACGCACGATTCGCTTCGCGAATCTCCACGCACGAATTGACCCGGCCCTA
>CAZKPU010000006.1:170-44428 GCA_964554715.1 uncultured Thermotogae bacterium
CACTGTCAATTCTCCTTTCACGAATTGACCCGGCCCTACACTGTCAATTCTCCTTTCACGAATTGACCCGGCCCTACACTGTCAATTCTCCTTGAATGCCATCGGTCACGTTCCTATACTGGCCCGGTGACTTCTATGGGTACTCAACGTCTTCGAAACGCCGTCAACTATCTTCTCGGGCAAACCGATGCCCAGCAGCTTGCGCGCTATAACAAGGAACTCCAAGCGATCCATCAACGCGCGGACGAGGTTTCCGTTCTCTCCGACGATGAGCTTCGCGCGCAGATCGACCAGTGCCGCCGACAGCTGCAAGACGGCTCCTCCCGGCAGGATGTCCGCCCGATCGTGTTCTCCGTCATCCGTGAGGTGGCGGCACGCACACTCGATATGCGTCCGTTCGACGTCCAGATCCTTGGAGCGCTTGTCTTGGATGACCGGAAGATCGCGGAGATGCAAACCGGAGAAGGAAAGACCCTGGTCGCCACTCTGCCTGCTGCGCTGAACGCTCTTGTTGGCAAGGTTCACGTGGTTACCGTCAACGACTACCTTGCCAAGCGCGACCGGGAATGGATGGGACCGGTCTATGAAGCCGTCGGCCTTTCCGTCGGCCTGCTGCAAGACGGGATGGAGGTTGAGGACCGGAAGGCGGCGTATACCTGCGATATTGTCTACGGCACAAACAACCAGTTCGGGTTCGACTATTTGCGCGACAATATGGTGCTATACGCCGATCGGAAGGTGCAGGTCTCCCTTGACTTCGCCATCGTAGACGAGATCGACAACATCCTCATCGATGAGGCCAGAACGCCGCTGATCATCTCCGGAGCCACCTCTCAGACCATCGACAAGTACCGGAAGTTCGCTGGCATTGCTCGATCGTTCCGCCGTGAGGTCGATTTCGAGATCGACGAAGAAGCTCGCCGGTTGTCACTGACCGACGACGGCGTTCACAGGGCAGAGCGCCTTCTCTCCGTCGAGAACCTCTACGATGAAACCGAAGAAGCCAGGGAAAACCAAAACTACCTCCTGAACGCGCTCCGCGCTCTCCATCTGTTCAAGAAGGAGAGCCACTATATCGTCAAGGACCACCGCGTCATGATCGTGGATGAGTTCACCGGGCGCCTAATGCCCGATCGCCGTTTCTCGGACGGTTTGCATCAGGCGTTGGAAGCCAAAGAGGGGCTCACGGTCCAGCGGGAGTCGCAGACGCTGGCTCAGATTACCCTGCAACACTACTTCGGCCTCTACGGAAGCCTGTGCGGCATGACGGGGACCGCCAAAACGGAAGAAGATGAGTTCAAGCAGATCTACGGCTTGCCTGTCCTTCAGATCCCGACCAACCGCCCGCTGATCCGTGAGGCTCTTCCCGACAGGATCTTCCGCACCGAGAAGGCGAAATTCGAAGCGATCGCCGACGAGACGATGCTGCTTCACGAGAAGGATCGCCCAGTGTTGATCGGCACGAATTCGATCGAGACATCCGAGCGGCTCTCCCATCTTCTCAAGGCACGCAAGCTGCCTCACACCGTCCTGAACGCCAAGCATCATGAGAAGGAAGCCGAAATCGTCCAGGATGCCGGGCAGCCCGGTGCCATCACCGTTGCTACGAACATGGCCGGCCGGGGAACCGATATCAAGCTGGGAGAGAACGTCTCCGAGATCGGCGGGCTCCACGTCATCGGCTGTCAACGCCACGAATCCCGTCGCATCGACAATCAGTTGCTCGGTCGTGCCGGAAGGCAAGGTGACCCCGGTTCGTCGCAGTTCTATCTGTCACTGACCGACGATCTTCTTCGCATCTTCGGGGGCGAGCGGATCGGAGGATTGCTCGATCGCCTGGGGATGGAAGAAGGGGAAGCCATCGAGCACGAGATGCTGACCGGAGCGATCCGGCGCGCACAGAAGCGTGTCGAGGGCCGAAACTTCGAAATCCGCAAACGCCTCATCGACTACGACCTGGTCATGGCGAAACAGCGCGACGCCATTTATTCCTTACGTGACCGGCTTCTGCTTCCTCCGCAGGATTCGGAAGCGGTGATTCCGCTCGATGATCTCGATGAGCACTTTGACGAGCTGTTCGCGGACTATGTCGCCGACCTTATGACCCGGTATGCAGACGCCTCCATCCCGGAGGACGAGTGGAACATGGAGGGGCTCGGCCGCGAGATGGCGGCGCTGACAGGGGAAACCTCGATCACGCTTTCGAGCGGATCCCGGGAGCATCTGTCGACCCTGCTTCTCGAGCAGATGCAAGCGGCCCTTGGCAAGCAGAAAGAGCGTCTGGGACAGCAGTTCCCGATGATCACACGCTACTTGATGCTGCGAACGATCGATGAGCAGTGGTTGGCTCACCTCTATACGCTGGATGACCTTCGAGAAGGAATCGGGTGGACGGCCTACGGGGGAACGGATCCTCTGATTGCCTTCAAGCGCGAGTCGTTTTCGCTGTTTCAGGAGATGCTGGCACGAACCGGGACAAAGATCGTCCGCCTGGTGCTGAGTGCGCGCCTTGCACCTGCCGGACCGGGAGCGGCCAAGGATGCAAGACGTAACATGCGACTGGTTCACGACAGCACCTCGGCCTTGGGGGAAGCGCGCCAGCGTGCCGGAAATCGCCCGCAAGGCAAGTCAAAGCCTGTCACCCACACGACGAAGGCCGGGCGAAACGATCCTTGTCCTTGCGGCTCGGGGAAGAAGTTCAAGAACTGCTGCGGCAGGAACGGCTGAGCCGATCGCAGCCGGATCTCCGCTGATGCACGATGAGCCGGCTGCGATCGGTTCCGGCATAACTCGGGGTTCCCGCCTCCCTAGCAGACTCGTTCCAGCAACAACTCATCATCGACAACATGATGTCTTGAGAACATGTCGACCAGTTCGGAGACGGTCGTCTCGGCCTTCTCTTCACCGGCCAGCTCGTGAATGATCTCGCCCTTGTGCATCATGACCAGCCGATCGCCAAGTTCGATGGCTTGCTCCATGTTGTGAGTCACCATCAGCGTCGTGAGGCCGAGCCGTTCGACAAACGCGCAAGTCATCCGCACGATCATCGCTGCATTGCTCGGGTCGAGCGCCGCCGTATGCTCATCAAGCAGTAGGACTTCCGGCTGAGCCAGCGTCGCCATCAGGATCGTCATCGCTTGACGTTCTCCGCCGGAAAGCGTTGCCACACTGCAGTCAAGGCGGTCCTCCATGCCGATGTTCAGCACTTCGAGCTGTTCACGGATTCGGCGATGCATGCGAGCCGGAAGCGCAAGCCGTAGCGTCCGATGCCCACGCTTTGCGGCCAGCGCGAGGTTCTCCGCCACCGTCATCGACGGCGCCGTTCCTGCCAGCGGATCCTGAACGATTCGGCCGATCCGCCGTGCTCGGATGTGAGCCGGCACACCGGTGATGTCCATGTCTGCCAGCCGGATCGTGCCCGTTGTGGGGGGAAACGTTCCTGCAATGAGGTTCAGAAGCGTGCTCTTGCCCGCGCCGTTGGAACCGATAATCGTGAGAAACTCTCCGGCACGCAGATCGAGATCGATTTGCCGGATCGCCACTTTGCGGTCAGCGCCTGTTTGAAAGATCTTGGAGACACCGTTCAGGCTCAACATGCGCGCACCTTCCTTTGCCGACGCTCTCGGAGCGTCGGGGCCACCAACGCCAGAATCACCAGAAGCGATGTCACCAGCTTCATATCGCTCGCCTGGAATCCGATCACGTAGCCGTAACGGAGCGCAAGGACGACCGCCAGCCGGTAGATGATCGATCCGACCAGTACGCCGACGGTCATCCATCCGATCCGCGAGGAGCGGATCAGCGTACCCCCGATGATGACCGCCGCCAGACCGGTCACAATCGTCCCGGTTCCCATGCCGACGTCCGCAAATCCGTTGTACTGAGCCACCAAGGCCCCGGAAAGGGCGACCAGCCCGTTGGCAACAGCGACACCGAGGACCTTCATCGAGTTGGTGTTCACTCCCTGCGCGGTGATCATCGTCTCGCTGTCGCCGGTGGCTCGAAGCGCGAACCCGACCTCGGTTCGAAGAAACAGATCCAGCAGCAGCTTGACGCCGACCGCAAGCAACGCGATGAACGCCAGGATCGCCACCGGACCAAGCCCCGACCAGGCGGTATTCACAAGCCGCGTCGCCGTATCGATCCGCAGCAAGGACAGGTTCGGCCGTCCCATGATCCGCAGGTTGATCGAGTACAGCATGATCATCATCAGCACGCCTGAAAGGAGGCTGGTGATCTTCAGTTTCGTATGGAGAAGCCCCGTGATCGTTCCTGCCGCCGCTCCGGCGACAAACGCGATCGCAAGAACCGAGAACGGATCGAATCCAAACCTGGACAAGAGAAGAGAGGCGATGGCCGCTCCGGTTACGAAGCTCCCGTCAACCGTGAGATCCGGGAAGTCGAGTATGCGATACGTCAGGAAGATGCCGAGTGCGGCAATCCCGTAGGCCATGCCTTGTTCGAGTGCGTGTATGAAAAGCGTTCCCATCGCCGATCTCCCGTCCTATTCCTCGTTCCTGGTGAAGGTCGCGCCGCCGTACAGCACGGAGACGGCACGCTCGGCGACCGAGACAGGGAATTCGAGTCCGATGAGAGCTGCCTCATCGAGGTTCAGGTGTATCCCGGCTCCGGACACGAACGTCACCGGAATTTCGTTGGGAAGAACGCCACCGTGGATCCGCAGCACAAGCTCCCCGGTTGTTAGCCCAAGGTCGTAGTAGTCAAAGCCTGCGGCAAGGGTTGCGCCGGCAAGGCTTGTCGGATCGGCGACAAGCAACGGAATCTTTGCCTCTTGCGACACGGCAAGAACTGAGTCGATCGCCGAGACCACTGTGTTGTCCGTCGTAACGTACAGCGCATCGACCCGTCCCATCAGTGATTGTGCCGCAATGGGCACATTGGCCGATGTGTCCGCGCTTGCAGCAATCAGAGACAGCCCGAGGTCTTCGGCGGCAACGCGGGCCATGTCCGTCAGCACCACGGAGTTCGCCTCGCCCGGGTTGTAGACGATCCCGATCGATTCGATCTCATCGGAAAGCTCCTGAAGGAGCCTGATGTCATCGGCGACGTTGATCATGTCCGAAACACCGGTGATGTTCTCGTTGCCGCTGGGATCGCTGGCATCGGGAACCAACTCGGCGCCGACCGGATCGGTAATCGCCGAGTAGATCACGGGAGTGTCGGTCCCACGGAACACTTCGGCCGCCGCTTGAGCCGTCGCTGTAGCAATGGCTACGACGAAATCCACGCCTTGTGCCTGGAAGTTCTGGGCGATCGATACCGCGACGGTGTAGTCTCCCTGTGCGCTGGCACGAAGGTACTCTACATCGACTCCTTCTTCGTATCCTGCGGCGGTCAACGCGTCGATCGTCCCTTGTTCCACCGCGTCAAGCGCCGGATGTTCAACAATCTTGCAGATTCCAATCTTCAGAGGGGCGGCCAGTCCGACAAGTGCAACGCCAACCAGCAGCCCGATGGCGATCAACCACATGCTTCGCTTCACAACAACTCCTTCTTCCCGTAAGCTATCGTTCCTGCAGCCCCTCCCATGGGGCTGTCTCGGGGCACCGCCTGCGGCAGCGATCTCTGCCGGTCGGTTGCGCGGGCGGTGCCTTTCCAACTCGCGCAGTCTTCGTTCGAATCGACCTGCCTCCTTTCACAGCCAGCATCTTTCTCGCTTCCACATCAAAAGAAAAGACCGCAGGCAAAACGCCTGCAGTCGGCAACTGGCTTCTCCGGAACGCGCTTGTAGTGCTAGCGCGTCGCGTCGAAGCCAGACGTAAACCAGTAATAGAAATAAGAGCCGGAGCAGGAGACGTGTCGCGGTTGGACTCGTTCGCTACTCCGTGCTTGGATCATCTTGGAGCCACTATAGGGCGATCCCGGGACTCTGTCAAGGGTGACGTTGACAAGAAACCCAACGGAGTCTATCATTAGCAGACAGTAATCCTGAGTGCTAAATACGATGATGAACCTACCTGAGCGACAAAGGCTGATTCTAAAAGAGATCGTTGATCGGTACATCCGCTACCGTGAACCCGTATCATCGCGAATGATCCTTGAAGACTACGGATTGCGCGTGTCCTCAGCCACCGTTCGGAATGACATGGGCGATCTCGAGGAACAGGAGTACATCCGCAAGCCGTACTCCTCCTCCGGACGAGTTCCCACAGAGAAGGGGTACCGCTTCTTCGTGGAGTGGTTGCTCGACCTTTCGGAACTGACCCACAAGGAACAGCACTCGGTGGTCGAAGCGTACGAAACGCCCTACCTGGAAGTCGCAGAGACCATGCAGCACACGGCCTTTCTGCTCGCAAGCATCACCGGGTGTGTTGGATTCGTGATCCCGGCACGCGCCGAAGAGACACGTCTCAGCCGCGTCGTTCTGACAAGGCTTTCCGCGCATTCGGCGCTCCTGGTGGTCATCTCCGACATCGGCGTCGTGAAGCACGGGGTCGTGCCGATCGAATCGCAGATCGGCGATGAGGTCATCGCGCATGTGAACCATCTGATCAACGACTCGCTTCACGGCGTAACGTTGGACCGCGTTCTGCAACTGGCGTCTGAGGATCGTTCCGACGGATGGTACGAGCCGTCCGTTCGCCAAGCGCTGCGCGTGCTGAGGTTCTTATTGGCGCGCGACCAGCGGCAGCCGTTGTTTCTCGAGGGGATGGCGAACCTGCTCCCGGAACTGCGCACGGTGGAACCCGAGACGGCGTTGGATCGCTTCGGCGGCCTTATGGGGTCCTTGAAGGATCCGACGGCGTTCGTTCATGCTGTCCGCTCCTATCGAGACAACCATCACGGCGTCGCCATTGCAATCGGCGATCTGCCGCTTCAGGGGATGGAAGGCTTCAGCGTGGTTTCGGCCCGGTACGGCCCCCATGACGGGGTCCTTGGAATCATTGCACCACTCTGGATGGACTACAGCAAGGCACTGTCCGCAACGAATTACGTCGGCGCGCGGTTGGAGGCGTTTTTCCTCGCCGCACGCGCCCGTCATGCGGAGGAGGCAGTTGATGAGGAATCGACCGGATCACGATCCTGAGAACAGTAGCTATAACGCCAACGACACGAAACCCCTGCAGCCCGAGCCGGAGACGCCGGGCGAAGACAGAGAAACACAAGTCGATGTAAAGCAGGAATACGTTGAGCGGATTATGCGAATGCAGGCGGAGTTCGAGAACTACAGGAAGCGAGTCACCCGTGACATGGCCTCGGCTCAAGAGCGAGCCACTGACGGCCTCATCCTGGAGATCCTCCCTTTGTACGACAACGTGCTCCGCGCAGCGCGTTTGCATCAAGAGTCGAAAGACGAGAACGGAACGGCGGTTCTTGAAGGCCTACAACAGATCGAACGGCAGTTCTCGCAGTGGCTGGAATCCAAAGGGATCCAGCCGATCGCTGCTGTCGGCGACCCGTTTGACCCGCAGCGTCACGAAGCCGTCCTCACCGTATCAAGCGACCGTCCTCGGAACGAGGTTCTTGAAGAGTTTGAGCCCGGATACTTCCGCTACGACCGTGTCCTACGCCCCAGCAAGGTGAGTGTAAGCCGCGGCGCCAAGGAGGAGGAACCATCATGAGAGAAAAAATCATCGGAATCGATTTGGGAACGACCAACTCCTGCGTCGCCGTACTCGAGGGCGGTGCACCGGAGATCATCACCAATACCGAAGGAGAACGCACGACCCCATCGGTCGTTGCATTCACCGACGACGGTGAGCGCCTTGTCGGGCGGCTGGCGAAACGTCAGACGATCACCAACCCCAAGCACACGATCTCCTCGATCAAGCGCCACATGGGAACCGATTTCAAGGCCAAGATCGCGGACAACGGCAACACCACCGAGTATGCGCCGGAACAGATCTCGGCGATGATCCTGCAGAAGCTGAAGAAGGACGCAGAGGATCACCTCGGAGGGAAGGTTTCCAAGGCGGTGATTACCGTCCCTGCATACTTCAACGATGCCCAGCGTCAGGCAACGAAGGATGCCGGGAAGATCGCCGGTCTTGAGGTCATGCGCATCATCAATGAGCCGACAGCCGCTGCGCTTGCCTATGGATTGGACAAGGAGAGCGAGCAAACGATTCTTGTCTACGATCTTGGCGGAGGAACCTTTGACGTCTCGATCCTCGAGATCGGAGACGGAGTGTTCGAGGTCATCGCAACCGACGGTGATACGCAGCTCGGAGGCGACGACTTCGATCAACGGATCATGGACTGGCTGGCCGACGAATTCCGCAAGGACACGGGGATTGATCTGACCAAGGATCCAAGCGCCGTTCAACGGCTGAAGGATGCCGCCGAGGCGGCGAAGAAGGAGCTGTCCACCCGCAAGGAAACCACGATCCATCTGCCGTACATCACGGCGGATGCGAGCGGACCGAAGCACCTTGAGCAGAAGCTCACCCGTGCCAAGTTCGAGCAGCTGATCGCAGACTTCCTTGAGCGAACCATCCGCGTTGTCGATTCGACGCTCCAGGTCGCCAATGCTACAAGCGAGACGATCGATCAGGTCGTGTTGGTCGGCGGTTCAACCCGGATCCCTCGCGTGCAGGAACTCATCGCCTCACGCGTTCCAGGCAAGATCAACAAAGAGATCAACCCGGATGAGGTCGTTGCCGCCGGTGCAGCGATCCAAGGAGGCGTTCTTGCCGGCGAAGTCGACGAGATCGTCTTGCTCGACGTCACACCGTTGACCCTCTCCATCGAGACGCTCGGCGGGATCGCAACGCCGCTAATCGAGAGGAATACAACGATCCCTACCGAGAAGACGAAGACGTTCACAACCGCCGAGGACAACCAACCCGGTGTCGAGATTCAGGTGGTCCAAGGTGAGCGCAAGATGGCCGCGGACAATAAGTTCCTCGGCAAGTTCCAGCTCTCCGGATTGCCGGCGGCCCCTCGCGGGGTTCCTCAGATCGACGTCACGTTCAACATCGATGCCGACGGAATCCTTCACGTCACCGCCAAGGACAAGGCAACGAGCAAGACCGCCTCGATCACGATCACCGAGTCGTCCAGGCTACAGGATGACGAGATCCAGAAGATGCAGCAAGAGGCGGAAGCGCACGCCGAGGAAGACCGGAAGCGCGCCGAGGAAATCGAGACCCGAAACCAAGCGGATCAGCTGGTCTACAGCGTCGAGAAGACCCTCTCCGACCTCGGCGACAAGGTGTCGCAGGAAAAGCGCAGCGAAATCGAGGATCATCTGAGGACCCTGCGTGAGAAGATCGCGTCAGACGCTTCCCCGGACGAGCTGAAGAAGGCGATGGACCAACTGTCCCAGAGCGCCCAACAGCTTGCCCAACAGGCGTACGAGCAAGCTCAAGGGGAAACGGCGGAAGGATCCTCGGCTCAGGAAGCAACAAAGGCCGACTCCTCCGGCAGCGAGGCGGATGAAGACGACGGCGAGTACATCGACGCCGAGTACGACGACAGCGAGTAGCGGGAAGGAAAGCGAGCGGCGTGGCCAAGACCGATTACTACGAGATCCTGGGGGTGGACCGCAAGGCGAGCCCGGAAGAGATCAAGCGTGCGTATCGCCGTAAGGCGAAGGAACTGCATCCGGATAAGAACCCCGCCAACAAGAGCCGGGCGGAAGAGGAATTCAAGCGCATCGCGGAAGCTTATGAAGTGCTCTCCGATCAGGAGAAGCGCTTGCAGTACGATCGGTATGGCCACGCTGGTCCTGCACAGGGGTTCACCTTCGGCGACACCGATTTCCGCCGGGCACGGCAGGCGTATTCGGAGTTCGGTTTCGGTGGATTCGATGATCTGTTCGATCTCTTCTTCCGGCAAGGCGGGCGAACAACGTCCCGGCGCGCCACCGTCCGACGCGGAGAGGATATCGAGTATAAGCTGAGAATCTCCTTGGAAGACGCAGCCACCGGCACCAAGATCAAGGTCACGGCACCACGCCTTGTGCAATGTGACCGCTGTAGCGGACAGGGAGCCGAACCGGGTACTTCAAAGACCACCTGTCCGACCTGTGATGGACGCGGACAAGTCGAGTACCGACAGCAAAGCCTCCTTGGCAGTTTCGTGAACATTCAGACCTGTCCCGAATGCCAAGGCAAAGGTGAGGTGACCGCAACGCCCTGCAGACGGTGTCACGGATCCGGACGTGTGAAGGAGAAGAGCAAGATCTCGGTCACCGTGCCCGCCGGGGTCTCCGAGGGGTCGCGGTTGCGCTTGAGAGGACAGGGTAACGCAGGCATCGACAGCGCTCCTTCCGGCGATCTGTATATCGTGATCGAGATCATCCCCCATCCTCAGTTCAAGCGGGATGGACGCAATATCCACTCCGTTCTGAAGCTGCACTATCCTCAAGCGGTGCTCGGCGCACGCGTTCCCGCAGAGACGTTATGGGGAGAAACAACGATCACCGTTCCACCCGGAACATCATCCGGCGCCGTGATCCGGATCAAAGGGAAGGGAGTCCCGGACCTGCAAGGCAGCGGAAAGGGCGATCATCTCGTTCATGTCGAAGTTGTCATCCCGACCCACATTACGCCCGCTCAGAAGCGTCTTCTGAAGGAACTCTCGGATCTGTTACCTCCACTCGAGTCAGCGGGGGAGTCGTAGATTCTTCGGCTTTGGGCCTGCAGTGGCCGCTTGAGGCGGTTGTCGGAAAGCTTCTCGACACAGCTAGGCCAAGAACTGTCGCTCGAAAAACGCCAAGACGTGTTGAAGCGCCTGCCGGCGATGGCTGATTCTGTTTTTCTCAGCCAATTCGATCTCGGCAAGCGTCTTTGTCCACCCATCAGGGACAAACAGCGGATCGTATCCGAACCCGCGTTCTCCGCGCGGCGTTTCTACGATGTGTCCACACAGTTCTCCTTGCCAGGAGAACTCCTGATGGCGGTCCAAGCGAAGGACAATCCAGGTCACGAATCGGGCCGAGCGATCCCGGTGACACCCGGAGGGATCCGCCTCCGCCAGCCGCTGCAACAGCAACCGGTTGTTTGCCTCGTGATCGGCGGATTCACCTGCGTAACGGGCGGATCGTACACCCGGTTCTCCCCCCAACGATGCAACCTCGAGCCCCGAATCGTCGGCAAGAACGGGCATCCCCGTCTGTTCGCCGATGGCACGTGCCTTCAGGAGCGCGTTCTCGCGAAAGGTCTGTCCGGTCTCGTCGACATCCGAGAATGGGACTTCCTCGAAGGAATCGAGGACAAGATCGGGGACCGATGCAAGAATCTCGCGGATTTCGCGGATCTTCCCGGGGTTCTTCGTGGCAAGCAAGACACGATGTCGAGACATCTCTCCTCCTTCACGCGTACCAAACCACACGGATCAGCATCGTTGAATGAGATGCGGAAGCAAGAAGGTTGCAGGCACAGCACATCGACTAGAACACGGAGAGAATGAACCCCAGCAGGATGAAGACGGTTGCGAGCACGTACGTTACGGTGCGCTTGGGATCACGCGTTTCGTCACGTCCGAATACGGTCCCGGACATCCCCGAGCCGAATGCGCCACCGAGTCCGGAGTGTTCGCTCATCTGCATGAGGACCATTCCGACAAGAGCAAGACAATCCAGAACGAGTACGATTTCCAAGAACAGACGCATCGAATACCGATCCTTTCACTACCGTCAATCTTGCGGGGGAGTATACGCAACCGAGCCCGTGTTCTCCAACTGTGCGTCTTCACGTCACCGGCGTCCGGTTGAAGCGATGCCTGAGTTTCTCGTATCCTTCCACAAAACCCATGGAGGGTCTCTTGCGCAAGTTCGTCTTTGTGACCGGTGGTGTTCTTTCCGGACTCGGAAAGGGAGTGATCACCGCATCGATCGGTCTCCTTCTCAAGCAGGCCGGATTCCGGGTCTCTCTGCAGAAAATCGACCCCTACGTCAATGTCGATGCGGGAACGATGAACCCCTATGAACACGGTGAGGTGTTTGTCACCGATGATGGCAAGGAAACGGATCTTGACATCGGTCGCTATGAGAGGTTCCTCGATGAGAACCTCTCGGCAAGAAACTACGCCACGACCGGACAGGTCTATTGGAGCGTCATCCGCCAGGAACGAGCAGGATCGTTTCTCGGAAGAACGGTCCAGGTGATTCCCCACATTACGGATGAGATCAAGAAGCTGATCCGCCGTCCCGTGGAGGACTGCCACGCCGAAATCGCCGTGGTGGAGATCGGAGGAACTGTTGGCGACATCGAAAGCCTTCCGTTCCTGGAAGCGCTGCGCCAATTGAAGGACGAGCTTCCCCGAGATGACACCTTCTTTGTCCATCTCACGCTGCTTCCGCAGATGTCCAGCACGGACGAGCTGAAGACCAAGCCAACCCAACACAGCGTGAAGGAACTCCGGGGGATCGGGATTCAGCCGGATGCCATCGTGGCACGAGCCGAACGGCCGGTGCCCGCGGATGTCCGTCGTAAAATCGCGTTGTTCTGTGATGTCCCCGAGGCAAACGTGATCGAAGACATCGACCAGTTCTCCATCTACGACGTTCCACTGGTCATCCTGCGCGAAGGGCTCCATGCAGCGATCTCGACAGGACTCAACCTCCCTCTACGAACACCGGACATGGACCGCTGGAAAGGGCGAGTCGAGAAGCTGCGGTCGCCCGTGAAGCGGGTCAAGATCGCAATCGTCGGGAAGTACATCGAGCTGAGGGATTCCTACATCAGCATTCATGAGGCGCTCGTTCATGCCGGAGTACATTGCGAAGCTGGGATTGATCCGGTCTGGGTTTCCGCAGAGTCGGTCGATCAGGACGGCCCGGAGGCTTTCCTGAGCGGCGTCGATGGCGTGCTGATTCCGGGGGGATTCGGAGATCGAGGAGTCGATGGGAAAGTGGAGGCCGTCTCTTACGCTCGCACAAACGGGATCCCGTTCTTCGGGATCTGTCTCGGCCTCCAATGCGCTGCGATCGAGTTCGCCCGCCACTGTCTCGGCATGAAACAGGCAAACAGTTCGGAATTCGATCCCGAGACTCCGTATCCGGTGATCGACCTGATGGAGGCCCAATCCAAGCTTCGGGATAAGGGCGGAACGATGCGCCTCGGCGCGTACCCGGCCGATCTGAGTCCTGGTTCGATCAGCCTGTCGTGCTACGAGACACCGAAGATCTCCGAGCGCCATCGCCACCGCTACGAGTTCAACACGGAGTACCGAGAGGCGTTTGCCGACGCCGGGTTCCGTGTAACGGGAGCGTCTCCGGACGACAAATTCGTGGAAATCCTCGAGCTTGAGGATCATCCATGGTTCGTCGGCGTTCAGTTTCATCCCGAATTCAAATCCCACTTCGTGAGTCCCCATCCTCTCTTTGTAGGCTTCGTGCGTGCATGTCTCGCAAAACACTGTGGTTGATCCTTGCCGGATTGTGCCTTGTCGGCTGCTTTGCAGCCGTTGCGATCGCTCCGACGGGGGCATCGAAGTCGTCCGTTCCGCCGGCGGGAATCGAAGCTCTTCGATTGGTCGGCTACGACGAGGCGGGTAGCATCGCCTGGACGCTGTTCGCACAGTCGGGCCAGCTGATGCAATCGACTCAGACCGGCAGCTTCTCCCGTGCGACGCTGGAGTTCTTCGAACACGGCAAGGCAACGCTGTCGCTTGTCGCCGGTTCGGTTGGGTTGACCTCTCAGCGTGGATTCCTGACGCAGTCCCCTTCCCTGAGATCCATCGCTCCCGACGAGCAGGCCTCTGAATATCGCTTGTCCGCCCATGAGATGATTTGGTGGCGCGAGGAGGAAATCCTGTCGGGCTCCGACGCATCGCTCGATTTCTCAGCCGGAGGGAGTTGGCTCACAGCCCCGCTGATGGAGCTCGATCTAGTCGACAGGCGTCTTCGGTTCAACGGCGGGGTTCGGATGGAGATCGATCTTGACGATGATCGGACCGCCAGGGTTTCGGCCGAAACGGCGTCGATCATCGACAACGAAGTCGTCATCGAGGGTTCCGTTGTCGTGGACATCGAATCGGACACGTATCATTGCGATAGAATGACCCTGGACGTGCCCGAAGCCGGTACGAAGGTTTCTTCGGTCCGGCTGGAAGGGAACGTTTCCGCCTCGTTTTCTCAGGGAGAGATCACGGCGGATACACTCCGCGTGACCTCGACCGGCTGGGAAGCGGATGGAAGCGTTCATGTCGAGTTCGACGTCGAACTCGATGAAACCTTGTCGATCCAAGAGCAGGAGAGCGATGCTTGAAGCCGTAGACCTTGTGAAGCACTACCAACAGCGATGCGTGGTGGATCGTCTTTCGCTCAGCGTCGCCCGAGGCCAGATTATCGGCCTCCTCGGTCCCAACGGAGCAGGAAAGACGACAACGTTTCGAATGATGATCGGATTCATCCGCGCTGAAGAGGGGGCTGTCACGCTGGACGGCCAGAATCTGGAGGCGTTGCCTTTTCACCAACGGGCTCGGATGGGCATCAGCTACCTTCCGCAAGAGCCCTCGATCTTCGTGAAGGCAACCGTCGCCGACAATCTGAATCTTGCCCTCGAATGGACGCGATCGCACAAGGATATAGAGCAGGCGCGTCACAGGCTGCTGGAGGAATTCGCCTTGACCCCTCTACAGTCCCACGCTGCATCGACCTTGTCGTCAGGGGAGCGAAGACGATTGGAGATCGCCCGCGCGCTGGCCACTTCACCGTCGTTCATCCTTCTCGACGAACCGTTCTCGGGAATCGATCCTCTGACCATCCACGACCTGCAGGGATGCCTCTCACAGCTCAAACAGCAGCAGATCGGTCTCGTCATCACCGATCACAACGTCCGGGACACGCTCGCCGTGACCGACTACACGTATCTGATTCATGAGGGGAAGTTGATCGTCGAGGGAACGGCTGATGATCTTGTCACGAACCCGCTTGCGCGTCAGTTCTATCTGGGTTCCCGTTTCCGCCTGTAGAGCGGGAAGCGAGGTGCCCGAGCACGATCCAGGAACCGAAAGCAACGATCAACGCAACACTGACAACCTGTGCGATCCGAAGCGGTCCGAGCCAGAGGCTGTCTGCCCGAACGAAGCTGACGAGAAACCTCACCGTCGAGTACAAGACGAAGTACATCGACGTGATGAAGCCATCGCGATGGGGTCGCTTGCGCAACACAAACCACAGAAACGCGAACACCAATAGGTTCCCGAGCATCTCGTAGATCATCGTCGGGTGGGTTGCTTGGTTGGGAAACGCCCTCCCCGCAGGTGAATCGGCTGGGAATCTAATCCCCCAAGGGAGCGACGTCGGCAATCCAAATGCATCACCGTTCATGAGGTTCCCGATCCGTCCGATCGCCTGCCCGAGGATCAGGCTCGGAGCGAGTGCATCGGTGAGTCGCCAAAACGAGATCTTCGCCCGGCGGGCAAAGACGAACACCGCAAGGGACCCCCCCAATACGCCTCCGTGGATGGCCAACCCTCCCTGCCATATTTTGAGGATGTCGAGTGGGTAGCGTACGTAGTAGTCCCACTGAAAGGCGACGTAGTACAGCCTCGCCCCGATAATCGCAGCGGGGATCACCCACAAAAGCAGGTCGAACAGCCGTTCTGTGGCAAGCGGGATCCGCTTCCGCTTCACTTCGACCGAAAGCAGCCACATCCCGACACAGATCGCGATCACGTACATCAAGCCGTAGTAGCGAATCGTCACCGGCCCAAGCTGAACAAGTATCGGGTGCATCCGATCCCCCCCAACCGATATGATCCAGAGTATATGGCGAAGCTGTGGATTCGAAAAACCTACCCCTTGCTTGCAGGCGCACTGCTCGCGCTGACGATGCCGAGCGGTTTCCATCCGCTTGGCAACGCCGCCTTCGTTGCGCTGCTTCCGGCGCTTCTCCTCCGTGGAAAAGGTCACGGCTTTCTCTTCGGTTGGGCGTTCGGGATCGCCTTCTTCGCGGTCGATCTACGTTGGCTTCTGACGCTGTGGCGTTTCACACCGATGGTCTTGCCAGGCTACATCTTGCTCGTTTGCTTCTACGGTGCTCTGATCGCCGTTTGGAAATCCTGTGTCACGCACGCTGAACGCCGCTTGGGTTCCGCAGCAGCGTTTCTCTTGGTATCGCCTTTCCTGTGGACGCTGATGGAGTGGATTCGTGCACAAGGTCCGATGGGTTTTGGTTTCTCCACGTTGTACTCGTCTCTGTATCGGACTCCGGTTCTCATTCAAGGTGCAAGCGTTTTCGGCCCGTGGTTCGTCTCCGCTTTGATCCTACTCGCAGCCGGCGGTCTGGCGCTGGCCGTGCGCCGGCGATCGTTTCTTCCCACGCTGATCCCGCTGGCGACGGTCGGTGCGCTCGCCGCATTCTCCCTTGTCCCTGTCGCTCCAAGCCGGGAGGGAACGGCCCCATCAACGGTCGCCGTCATCGGTTCCGATGTCGATCAGGAGATCAAGCTGGAGGGGAGAAACCTTCTCGAACTGCGAGACCGCTATCTGAGTTTGGGAATGGACGCTTCCAGCGTTTCACCCGATCTTGTCGTGTTCCCGGAGTCGATTCTGCCGGGATACATCCTGCTGGATTCGAGGCTTCTCCCCGATTTTGAGGAGCTTGCAAGAACTCTGAACTCGTCCTTGCTGTTCGGCACGGGAGATCTGCGTGACGGAAGGATCTACAACACGGCAGTCCTGCTCGACGAACATGGCCGGATCACCGACCGCTATGACATGATCCGCCTGGTGCCGTTCGGAGAGTGGATCCCGGCGCGCGGCTTCCTCGATCGGATCGGGGCAGGGGATATGGTTCGATCGTTCCTGCCACTCGATGTGACACGAGGAACTGATTCCACTCCGGTTGACGTCTACGGAACACCGATCTGCTTCGAGTCGAGCTTCCCTGCCATCACGAGAGGCTTTGTGGCGAACGGAGCGGAAATGCTGATTGTCATCACAAACGACGCGTGGTTTGCCCACAGCTCCGAATTGGAGGCGCACTTCGCCTGCGCCGTGTTCCGTGCGATCGAAACGCGCCGGTATCTCGCTCAGGCGGCCAACGGCGGGATCTCGGGGATCATCGATCCTCGAGGTTCGATTCTTGCCGAAACGGATTCGGAGGCAGTTCGCTCGGCGACCGTTGATCTGCGTCATGATCGATCCCTCTACGTTCGATGGGGAGAGATTCCTCTTCTGCTGGGTTGGATCGGTGCATGGGTGGCTTGGGGAGTGTGGCGACTGGGTGGAAGCCGGATCAAACGTCGCCTTGCCACAGAGATCAACAGGAAGGCACCGCGGAGCCTACCTTGAGGAACGCGTAGGCTTCGCGGTGCCAAGCAACGGCAACACGCACAAGAACGGGTCGTGTGCTGCTAGAAGGGCTCGAACTCCTCGCTCGCCGGGAAGACGTTATCTCCGATCGTTGTCAGCTGGGTGACCGAGCCGTCGTCGAACGAAACCTTGTAGAGGTTATACAGCCCGCTCGTCTCAACGCGCGCAAAGACAAGCCCAGTGTCGTCTTCCAACCAGAACGGGCAGAACTCATCGTCATCCGTTGTAATCCCGCTGAGTGCACTGCCAACGATCGCCTCGACGTACTCCTCGAGAGTGACTTCGTTTTCGCCGGCCGCGTCCATCACCCAGATGTCGATGGTTGTGCCGAAACCCGAACGTTCACTGGAGAATGCGATCTCCGTTCCCGTGGGGTTCCACACCGGTTTGGAAATCCCTGCCTCGGCGGGAAGGCCTATCGCTGTTGCAAGAGACGCTTCGAACCCCGTCGGCGAAGCGTCCCCATCACGCCCCGGACCGTCGAACAGCTCGCTCGCAGTTTCGGTCGCGCTGTCCCAGAGCCAGATAGAGCTTTCTCCTTCGGCATCTTCGTTCGAAACGAACAACAGGTCATCGGTCGCCGTGGAATAGGAGGGAGCGATCGCCCAGGACGGACTCTGCGAGGTCAGTTTCGCCTGCGAAAGCCCTCCGGCGGTCATCGTCCAGATCTCCCAACTATCCGGTGAGGTCACATCGGCGACGTTGGACGCATAGGCGATCGTCGTTCCATCGCGGGACCAGCTCGGCTGGATCTCGCTCGAAGTCTGCTCGGTCAGTTGGTTCTGTCCCAACGGGCCTCCGGCGAGGCTGATGGTGAATATGTCCCAATCTCCGTCGGCATCGGATGCGTAAGCGATCTTGTTTCGGGTTGTCGGCACCAGTGCCGGGAACACTTCTTCATCTCCCGTATTCACGTAAACGGCACCCTGCTCCGATCCATCGGATTCCATCTGCCATAGATCGTAGTCCCAGGTTGCACCGTTGGCGTCGCGATCCACGGAGAAGGTGATCATGGCCGGCCCGATCGTGATCGTTCGACTGACCATTCCGATCCGTCCATCGTTGTCCGTCACCGTCAGCGTGATCTCAAAGGTTCCCGCAACGTCATACTCGTGCGTCGGCGCGTCGGTCACATCTGTACCGGCGTCCGCCGTGGACCCGTCTCCATAGTCCAGTTCGTAGCCTACGATCACGCCATCCGGGTCGTTTGAGTCCGACATGTCGAACACAAGAACCACCGGGGATTCCTGATCGTCGTTCGATGTGAAGTCGAGGAGGGCTATCGGGGCTTGCCCGAAGAACCCTCGGCAGGCAACAATCCCGAAGGCCAACCCGCAAAGCAGCATCGCGACCAGTATCCGACGGATCAAACCTTTGGGCGCTGCTTCTCCAAGTGCAGGCATATCTCCTCCTTGTTCTTCAGCGTGCGGCGTCCTCAGGGGCCAAGCGCCGCTCATTCTATCGGGGCCTCCAAGGCGTTTGGATGAACGCCGTCCCGCATCTCTCGGGGGATTCGTCCCGGAAGAAGGTGACCGATGTCAAAACACGGAACAAAACGGAAGCCGCGGTGTATATTTGTCAGCAGGAGGTCAGGCCGGCGTGTACAGGCTGCTAGACGAGGTGAGTCTGTTGCGTGCATCGCTACAGGGAGAGACTGAGGCATGGGGTGAAATCGTCGCCCGTTACAAGGACGCCGTGTTCGGGTTGTGTTTGGGTTTTCTCCACAATCCGGCCGATGCTGAAGACATCACGCACGACGCGTTCATCCGCGCATACGAAAACCTCCGTCGCTACAAACTCGAGAAGAAGTTCTCGACATGGATCTTCACTGTCGCTTCGAACCTCTGCCGAAACAGACTGCGCCACCGTCGATATCACCCGGTGATTCCTCCTCCGGACGAAATCGCGGGTGGCTCGGATCCGGCTGCGGAATACGAGCGGGATGTTCGGCTCGGGCAGGTCCGGAAGGCGTTGGATCAACTTCCGTATCTGTATCGAACGCCGCTTGTGCTCCGGTTCTATAACGAACTGCCGTATCACGAGATTGCGGAGATCCTCTCTGTTCCTGAAGGAACAGTGAAAACAAGGATCCACCGAGCGAAGATCCAACTGAAGAAGATCATGGAGAAGGATAAGGATGGCGTAACTGATCATGAACAAGGATGATCTTGAGCACCTACTAGGAGAGGCTTTCAAACGCGAAGTCTCCGTTCATAGCGATCGTCTGGAAGGGCTTGAGTTTCGGCTCTCGGAGGAGCTTGAAGGCCGATTCCCCAAGCAGGGCTTCCGGGATGTGATCCGCAGCCTCATCGCACCGAGCCGAGCAGGTCGGCTTGGACAGCTCGCCGTTCTTGCTGCCACGGCTGCTGTGTTCCTGATCGTCGGCGGGCTGTTCCTTCCCAAGCTCACGCCTCACCAGGTGCCCCAGGGTCTCATGGCCGAGTCCGCCGGGGGTGCAAGAACGGTTGGAACCACGGTGTTCCTTGTTCCCGCGCCCAATGCGTCCGAGGTTGTTCTCGTAGGAAGTTTCAACAACTGGGAGGCAACGCCGCTCCATGACGAAGACCTCGATGGAATCTGGAGGGCGGAGCTGGCACTGGATCCCGGCCGGTATGAGTATGCATTCGTGGTCGATGGGCAATGGTGGGGGCAGGATCCGGCCGCCGACGAGACCGTGCGCAGCTATGGAGGCTACAACTCCGTACGCTACATCGGATTGGCAGGCGGTGATGCATGATGATCACGCGGAGATCGATCGGACGGATCGCCGTATCCCTGACGGTTTTGTTGTTGGTCTCTTCCTGGCTCGCCCCCAAGGCCTTCTCTCAGGCCCCGCTTGAAGCCGTCGAAGAGCTTCTCCGATCGGCATCCATCCCTTCGACGGACAGAATCCTCGCCGCATTCCAACTCGGGATCTCCGTTGAGACGCTGTCGCCGGACAGTGCGCTTCTTGTAACCGACCGTCTCATCCAATCAAGCGGATTGCAGTCGGACAAGGAAACTGTGCTCGTCGCGCTGGCAACCACTCTGGAGCAAGCTCTGCCTGTGGAGCGCTTGATCGACAAGGTCATCGAAGGGATCAGCCGTCGGGTCGCTCTGTCTGCGATCCGTTTTGAGATTGAGGTTCGTGCCCGGCTACAGGCCGGAGTTCGCGACCTTCTCTTCTCGAAGGGGATCTTCGTCGGAGGCCGAGGTTCCGGCGGAACCGCCCTGCCGCAGGATCGATTCGATCTGCTTGTTATGCACATCGCCGACGCCCTCGCGGATTACCGTGGAGGAGGAGGGAGTCCGCTGGACTACCCCTCGGTGTATCTCGCCGTACAGCAACGTCTCACCTTCCTGGGTGGATCGGTGATTCCGATGGCGGATGTCGACCTGGCTCTCGCGCGCATCGAGCCGACCGAACTGGGCTCCGTCCTCCTCGGCGTGCTCGAGTAGTTCCCGTATGACACAATACGCCCTTGGGCCGGCGAGCTTGGTACGGTGAATCGGTCGCGTTAAGATAACGGCGCGATGATATCACGCTTGCTTGCAATCGAGTGGACGCTTGCTCATGAAGGTCTCGCCCGCGAGGGGTTCTTCGATTCACCGTCGTTCTCTTCCTTCGACGCCGTATTGATCGATCCGAAGTCCATTCCGACCCATTGGGCCCGTGTGGCGATCGATGGGTCGGGGGACCGCCGAACGCACCGAGGACACGACCTTGGACTCGGACGAGCCGTGACTGCAGTCATGGCCCGGCGGCGGCGGGAAGCATCCGATCTGTTGCTCAAGGCAGGGGGAACGTTGATTTGCCGTCTTCGTCCGAGAGGTCGTCCACTGCACATCCTCTCCGACGACGCCCCTTCAGAGCAGATGGACCGCTATAGTTGGCTGCCGTCCGTTTCGATGGTCGATCGCCAGCATCACCTTGCATTTCCGGCCAACGGTCGTTTCATCCCTCGTCGCGGGTCCGATGTTCGACTCGCCGGCACGGACAGCCCGTTTGAGGCGTACCTCAAGCGGATGGAGGGGATGCTGGAATACGAGGCGATCTACCAGGATCTTCTGGAGACGCCGATCGACCGATTCACCACGGTCCTCGCCCGGAACCGAGTCGGTGACGTCATTTCGGTGGAAATCCCCTACGGAGAAGGCCGCTTGGTCCTCGTTCCGCCGACGCGAGGCGTGTCTCCGGCATCGGAGGCCGCTGCATTGGTGGAGGCGGTGGAGAAATCCGGAACCCGTTCCGGGTTCGAAGGCGCTCCCGATTGGATCTCCTCGTACGAGACGGTGGGTGAGCCTGCCCTGCGGGATGAGCTTTCGAGCCTGCGAAGCCGCCGCGACAAACTGGTTGCCAAGATCGCAGAGGCCCAAGAGAAGTACGATGCTGCAACCAAGCTGAAGAGGCTCCTGTTCGCTCAGAGTCGGAGCACTCTGAAGCAATCGGCAGAAGACGCGTGCCGCGCTCTCGGGTTCGAGGCCGAACTGGACAGCGAGGGCTTGATCCTTCGTTCCGAGGAGGGCGACGCACGGATGCTCCTTGCTGCATCGGAAAGCGCGGTGGATATCCAGCCGTATCGTCGGTTGCTGGGACTCATCGATCGTGCGCGAACCGAGAATACCGACCCTAAGAAGGGGATTCTTGCGGTCAACGGGTTCCGACATCTGGACCCCAGACAACGATCTACCGAGTATTCGGAAGCCGTGCGTCGTGGCTGCACGTCACAGGGGTTCTGTTTGATCACATCGTATGATCTGTTCCGACTTGCTCTGCAGGCCGGCGACTCCGAGAGCCGAAACCGGTCCGCCTTGCGGAAGAGGCTTCTGGAGACGGACGGCGAGTTTACGTTCCCTTCATCGTGATGTCTCTTTGGGTTGGAGCGCTTGTCGCCGGAGTCTCCTGTGCTGCGATTTCCGCCGTCTTCTCGCGCCTGATGCAGCATTACGGCGTCGGGAAGCACATCCGTCGTCAAGGTCCGCGCTCACATCTCTCCAAAGAGGGCACGCCGACGATGGGAGGCATCGTCGTGATCGTGGTCTGGGGGGGATCCCTTGCCGTCCTGTCCTTGCTCGGCCTTTGCTCGCCGTCGGCGTGGATGGTTTACGCCGCTTCGACGCTGTTCGGAGCGATCGGTCTGCTTGATGATCTGTTGTCTCTGCCCCGCCACGAACGGGAGGGCCCGGGGCTGCGCCCATGGCACAAGATCGTCCTCGGAACGGCCGCTTGGGCGTTGTTGGTCGGGTTTTTTCCTCAGCTTCTTGAGACGGAGTACGCGGTGCCTTTCTCGACCCAGCCGGTGCGGATTCCCGGCTGGCTCGTGTTCCCGCTCACGTGGTTCGCGTTCAACGGTTCGACCAACAGCATGAACCTCACCGATGGACTGGACGGACTCGCGACCGGTGTCACGATCCTTGCGGCGATCGGCCTTATGGCGGCTCTTCCGGGCTCTGCGTCCGCTGCCGCTGTTGTTCCTCTCATCGGGGTTCTCATCGGTTTTCTGTGGATCAATGGCTATCCATCACGCCTGTTCATGGGAGACGTCGGATCGTTTGCACTAGGAGCAGCCGTCGCCGTCCTGGCAGTCGACGGCCACCTTGTCCTCTTCCTCCCGTTTTTCGCCGCCGTTCCGCTGTTCGAAGCGTTGTCGGTGATCGCTCAAGTGGGGCTGTTCCGGATAACGGGCGTGCGGTTGTTCAGAATGAGCCCCCTGCACCATCACTTCGAGGAGACAGCGTGCCCGCAACGACCGTTCCTTCTTCCTACGGCCACCTGGGCGGAACCCAAGATCACACTCCGATTCTGGGTTGTTCACGCATTGTTCGTCACGGTCGGTGTGCTTGCCGTTCGCTGACGGCAAAACTCGACAGGCACACCGCCTGTCGAGTCTACACGCGTGTGCCGGAGGTGGGACTTGAACCCACACGAGGTATAATCCCCACAGGATCCTGAATCCTGCGCGTCTGCCAATTCCGCCACTCCGGCGTGGTGAACAGCGGTCAGTTTATGCTGCTAGATGATCGCTGTCAAGATATCGCTTCTCCCGGCGCGTGCGGGCCGGCTCTGATGCACGACATCGTCTGGGACGCAGTTCCAGCGCTCATTGGCGCTCGATGCACCGCTTGGCACGCCTCGTTTCATCTGATAGAATGAACGGACGTGTGACCTCGCTTGAAGGGTGACCAGGGGTAACTATCGACACGTACCAGATCGCTCCTGCGTTCGGGGAACCGAAGGACGGTCAAGGGGGGGGCAGCGATGGCAGAGCTCAAGGACTTCCGCATCTTCTCCGATCTCAAAGCCAAAGATCTCGAAAGGCTCAAACAGACAGTTCGCCGGATTGAGTGTGGGAAGGGCGAGATCATCTTCCATGAAGGGGCACCTGCGTTCGGCTTCTACCTGATCTTCGATGGCATGGTAAAACTGGTGAAACGGAGCACCCGTGCCAAGAGTCAGATTCTGAAGATCGCCGGCCCAGGAGAGATTCTCGGCGAAACCACTCTGTTTGATAAGGGAAGTCACAACGCCTATGCAAAGACGCTGGATCCGGTGACCGTAGGCTTCATCGAGCGCGGGGATTTCTTTCACTTCCTCGAGCGACACCCGAAGACCATCTTTCGGCTGTACGAGAAGCTCTCAGAGGAGCTGAAGGCTTTCCAGAACAAGCTTGCCGAGCGATCGTATTCTTCCAGCAAGGAAAGGCTCGCCCGACTCATTCTTCACCTTGGGAAGAGCGGTGTTGAGCTGTCTCGAGCCGAGTTGGCCGAGATGGCCGGGGTTTCGTCGAAGACAGCGATCCGCACCTTGAGTGAACTCGAGAACCGCGGAATCATTGCGATGGAGAACCGCCGCATCCGTATCTTGCGTGAAGATTATCTCCAGAAGATCATGGAGCCGTTCTCCGTCAATCTTGATCCCAACTTGATCATCTAGCGAACCGAACAACGTCTTCCGCTTAGGTGATCTGTGTCCTGTCGGAGACTCACCGATTTCCGTATTGTGCAATGGAAGGCAAGTTTCTTCCGCCTATAGCCATGTTTGGGGAATGAACCATTGACTACGCGATCCAACACTGTGGAGAAAGGGGTTGTTGTCGCATCGGCGTATGTGATCGCCATGCTTGTTCTCGTTGTCTTGAGAATCACGGAGACCCTTCCGATCCCGCTTGTCTTTGTCGCCCTTGCCGTACCGCTTGTCTTGGTTGCAGCGAACGTGCGGCTCCGCGGCTCGCTGGTCGTCGCGATCCTGACCTCCGCCATCGGCATCCCGTTTCTCTTGCGATCGGGAGCCCTTCTTATCGGAACCCTGTTCGCCGTCAACCTGTGCATCGCTTCCATCACCACCCTGGTTGTAAGCAGGCGAAAGGCGATGCGCGATCATTGGCGGCGCTCCCATTCGCTCGACGAGCGGAATGATGACGTCGTGTTCGAGGGATCGTTGAACACGCTTCATTTCATCGACCGCGAAGGGACGATCCTCCGTCGGAATGAGGCTTCCCGTAGCGTTCTCGGGCATATGACCAAGCGCTCGCTTCAGCTCTCCGAGTACATCCATCCTGAAGAGCTGGATCGCATGAAAACAGAGTTGATGCGGTTGTTCGAACGCGGGGAGATCCGTGACATCAAGACGCGTTTCATGAACGAGCGCCGCGAGCAGATCCCCGTTGAATTGCGCGGTCTGCGCATTTCCGACCGGATGGCCCTTCTCGAGGCGCACGATCGCAGACAGCTGGTGGCGCTGGAACGTCGCTTGATGGAAGCGGAAGCACGATACAGGTTCCTCATCGAAGCCGCGGTGGATACGCTCGATTCGGGGATCATCATCAGCGATCGCAAACATCATGTTGTTTGGGCCAACGAGACGATCGGGCGCTTCTTCGGGATCGACCGGGACCGGTTGATCGGGATCGACTCCATGCGGGCGTTTGCCCGGTTCGTCGGAGTGTTCGAGAACTGCGAGGAAGTGAGCCGCGTCGTCGAACAAGCGATCGAGACAAGAACGCCGGTCGAGTCGTACACGTGCCGGGTCAAACCAGGGATGGGACGCGAAGAGCGAGTGTTGGCGTATCGCTCTATTCCCGTGGACACCGAGCGCTATCGTGGCGGACGGATCGACCATTTCATCGACATCACCGAGATCAAACGATTGGAAGAGGGACTGCTTGAGAAGACACAGAATCTGCAACGGACGCTTCAGAAGCTTGAGGAGTTCTCGTATGTCGTCTCCCATGATCTGAAAGAGCCGCTTCGAACGGTGGAAGCCTTCAGCGGCTTCCTCATTGAGGACTACGCCGACAAGCTGGATGAGGAAGGGAACACCTACCTCCAGACGCTTCGCAAGACATCGGGAAGAATGCGCGCTCTGATCAACGATCTGTTGTCGTTGTCAAGCATTCATGTCGATTCCGCCTCAACGGAGAGGATCCATGTGGGCAGGCTCCTTGAAGAGACCCGCGAAGATCTCGAAATGCGGCTTCGCGGCGTCAATCTCGCGATCGATGACGATCTTCCAATCGTTGTCGGCAGTGAAGTTCGAATCGGGGAGTTGTTCAGCAACCTGATCGTCAACGCAATCAAGTACAATGACAAGGCTTTGCCCACATTGCATGTTGGATGGACTCACAAGGAGAATCGTAACGGTATGTGCACGTTTTTCGTCAAGGACAACGGGATCGGCATCGAGAATCGATACCGTGAAAGGATTTTCGGTATCTTCGAGAAGCTGAACCCTCGAAAAGATGTAGAAGGAACAGGTGCTGGTTTGGCGATCTGCAAGCGGATCGTCGAAGAACATGGGGGGGATATCTGGGTGGAATCCGAGGTGGGTGTTGGAAGCACGTTCTTCTTCACCCTGCCTAGAGCAACGGCCAGAAGTGAGGTGGAAACCCATGCTTAGCCCGGACCGAATGAACGTCCTGGTTGTCGAAGACAATGAGGACGACGTGATGATCATCAAGCGCGCCATGCGCAAGAGCGAATTCAAGTGCGATCTTTACTTCGCCTACGACGGCGAACAGGCGCTCGATTTCCTCCATAAGCAGGGCGAGTTTGACGACGCGCCCAAGCCCGACTTGGTTCTTCTCGATCTCAAGCTCCCCAAGGCGAACGGATTGGAAGTTCTCGCGGACATCAAGCAGGACGAACGTCTCCGAAGGATCCCTGTCATCGTTCTCACGAACTCCGAGAGGGACGAGGATATGGTTCGTGCCTACGATAGCGGCGCAGCAAGCTACATGACCAAGCCGGTCGATTCCAAGGATTTCGAACGCTTGATCCAGACCGTCCAGGAGTACTGGCGGATCGCACGACTTCCTACGGAGTGATCGTAGACCGAGCAGCACGGTCACTTAAGAAGCGTGCTTAGCGCGGATAGATCGTCGCTAGTACGCTGAGTCCAAAGGCGATCACAAGCCCTGTGATGATGATGAACGCGGGCGTCAACCCTCGGGCGGTTGTTGCCGTTTCCTTCTCGCCGTTCTGGCCGGAATCGAAGTCAACGCGCTGGTCTTGGTTCTGGCTCTGGTCAAGCAATGGGTCCGTGGCGATCGTCCCATCCGGACTCCGCTCAAGCACCGTCTTGAGCCGTGTCGCTTGGTCGCGGACCCTCTGCCAATCATCGGATGTGAGCCGTTCCGGCGCTTCCGCCGCTGCAACCAGTCGGCCGATTGCGTCGAGCGCGTCCGCGGGAAGCACACCTGCAGGAGCGTCTTCAACGAACGCAAGCGCGTCGATCCATGAACGATCAATGTCTGGCGCCTCGGGTGCAGCAATCAACCCCTCGGCAATAAACGCGGCAGAGAAGACGTATCTATCTTGCTCATCGATGTCTTGAAGAAGCAGCTCGACAAGAGCGTCAAGCCGCTTCTTGATGTCGAGAATCATGGCGAACAGCCCGTCCTCCGCAGCTCTCTCCAAACCGGCGAGCCTGCTATCCAAATCCATACCTGCTTGTCCGGCAAGCTGTAACAGAACTGCTTCGTAGGGCGTCTGCTCCAGTTGTTGAAGAAGATCCGTCGATGCAGCGATCGGGGCCGATGCCGGATTCGGCTGCTCGACAAGCAGAAGCAACAAGCGCGTCAAAGCAGCCTGGGTTTGCCGTACGGATGTCCCCAAACCGATCGGCACTGCGGGAACCGTTCCCTGGAAAAGGTACTCGCTGTACGCTTGGTGAAGCGCTACGCAGGGGGCCCAGGAAGCAAGACACGCGCCTCCTTCTTGCCCGAGATCGCTCGCAACCGAGGCGAAGACCCCGCACGTCCAGCCGAACACCGCAACAAGCGCCACGATCAACAACCTCTTCGTCATGGAACAAACTCCTTGGACCGACTCCATATCGTACCGTAGTATGGTGTCAAGAAACTCGGTCCGTTCGCAGCTTGGCGCAGGTTGCCGTCTTCCAGTAGAATGCTTCCGTGGAATAATCGGTCGGACGGTCCGACAGCTTTACGCTCCGGATCGTTTCGGCTCGGCAAGGAGCAAAGGAGGCGTCGATTGAAGAAATTTCTCAGCCTGATTGCCGTTGCACTGTTGAGTGTGATGGTCGTATCCGCGATCGGATTGGCTGAAGGGCAGTTCGCTGTCGTTCTCGATGTAGGCGGACGAGGCGACTTGTCGTTCAATGACATGGGGTTCCTCGGTGCCGAAGCGGCGGCTGCGGAGTTCGACCTGGAGTGGATCGAGCTTCAGAGCACCACGGCTGCAGACTACGGCCCGAACCTTCGCAATCTGGCACGCACGGCAGAATACGATCTGATCATCGGTGTCGGCTACTTGTTCACCGATGCGATGATTGAGGTCGCGGCCGAGTTCCCGGAGCAGAAGTTCGCAATCATCGACGGCTACATCGAAAACACGCCGAACGTCATGAGCATCGTCTACGCCGAGTATCAGCCGGCAGCGCTGATCGGTGCCCTTGCCGCGATGGCGGGAGCATACCACGGTTACGATGCTGCAGGCGTCGTTCTCGGGATGGAGATCTCCGTTCTCTACAAGTTCGAAGCCGGCTTCCGGTTCGGAATGGATTGGGGATTGAAGAAGTACGCAGAGATCACCGGAACGGAGGCTGTTGTCAACTTCCTGTACAACTACACGGGGTCGTTTGACGATATCGCTCTCGGGAAGACTTCGTCCGAGGCGATGCTCGCCCAAGGCGCCGTCGGGATCTTCAACGTAGCCGGTCCGCTCGGTCTCGGAGACCATGAAGCGGTTGCTGAAGCTCACTTGAACGCCGGCACGATGTACGGACCTCCGTACTACTTCGGCGTTGACGCGACGCAAGACTACATCGGCAACGGATACCACGGCATCGCCAGCGCGATGAAGCACGTGGACACCGGTGTCTATGACGCCATCGCCAGTGTTGCCAACGGTACGTTCGAGGGCGGTCTCTACGTCTACGGAATCAATGAAGGCGGCGGATCGATCAGCAACGTCAACGATCTGTTGAACTTCATTCCGTTTGCGAAGAACCAGGGCGCTGTCACGGTCGACAGCTACGAGGTGCTGGCCAACTGGGCGATGAACCGCGCCACGCTTCCCGAGTACATCTGGGATGCCATCGATGAACTCGAAGCCGGTATTGCCGACGGTTCGATCGACGTCCCGACCGCGCTCACGCTGGAGCAGATGCAGGCGGTCCGCGCTCAGTACGAACTCGGCGCTCCGTAGGCGCAAGTACGAATCTTTTCAGAGTTCGGGAGAGAGGACCACTGGGGACTCTCTCCCGTCTTTTCCGAGTCTATTGAGCACCATCAGGAGACGCTGATGCCTGAGGGAAACAGCTACTACCTTCGTGCAGAAGGAATCACCAAGATCTACTCGGACGGGACTGTCGCACTGAAGGAAGCAACCGTCGAGATCCACACGCACGAGATCATCGGGCTTCTGGGCGAGAACGGCGCCGGGAAGACAACCTTCACCAAGATCCTGTCCGGTCTTCTTCCTCCCACGAAAGGACGTGTCATCTCTCCGAACGGACCCGTCCGTTTCCCGAGTCCGCGCGAGGCGCTGGACTTCGGTATCGGGATGGTTCACCAGCACTTCGCTTTGGTCGGGACGTTCACCGCCGCCGAGAACGTCGCGCTCAGCCACGAGCGACCGTTCTCCCGGATCCGCCTCGCCAAAGCGACGGAACGACTGGAAGCGTTGATGGAAGAGAGCGGACTTCATGTCCCTTTGGATGTTCCAGTCGAGAAGCTGGCCGTCGGGGAGCAGCAACGCGTCGAGATTCTGAAGGTCCTCTCACGTGATGTCGACTTGCTGATTCTCGACGAGCCGACATCCGTTCTGACACCGCTTGAGGTCGATGAGCTGTTCGACCTTCTCATCAAGCTCAAGGAAGCAGGGACATCGCTGATCCTGATTACCCACAAGCTCAAGGAAGTCCAATCCGTCACCGATCGGATCGTCGTTCTTCGTCACGGCGAACTCGTGGGCGATGTCCAGACCGAAGGGACAACCACCGACAGGCTCGCACAACTGATGGTCGGACAGGCCGCGGAGGAAGGCGTCGACGCCGTAGAACTCCGCACCGAGGAGATCCCGATCCACGTGCAGCACACCGAGCCCGATCGTTCGGTTCCAAGCGTGCTTCACGTCGAGGGACTATCGGTCAAGGGCAACACCGGTGATGTTGCCGTGGAGGACGTTTCCCTTGATGTGTACGGTGGAGAGATCTTCGGGATCGCCGGCGTGGAGGGAAACGGTCAAACCGAACTGGTGGAGTCGCTCACCGGACTGCGTGTTCCCTACGAAGGCGTCGCCACGATCAACGGTGAGAACATCCTCGGCAAGGATCCGCGGGTCATCTACAAGCAGGGTGTTGCCCACATCCCCGAGGATCGATGGGAATTGGGCCTTGTACTGCCGTTTACATTGGCAGAGAACGCAATCCTCGGCGTGCATCAGTGGAAGGAGTTCAGAGGCCCTTTCGGCTTCCTGAAGTGGCCTCGTATCAACGCACACGTCCGTGAGTTGATGGACCGCTTCGAAATCCGTGCAACAGGTCCCGGAGCCCCGGCCAAGAGCCTTTCCGGCGGGAACCAGCAAAAACTGATCGTCGGACGCGAACTCGCAAAGGATCCGGCGATTGTCGTGGCTTCCCAGCCCACGCGCGGGCTGGATATCAGCGCCGCTCAGTTCATCCGGGATCTGCTTGTCGACATGCGGAACAAGGGGCGTGCGATCTTGTTGGTGTCGGCCGATCTCGACGAGGTTCTTGCTCTGTCGGATCGGATCGCCATCATGTACGAGGGGCGTTTCATGGCCGTCTGTTCTCCTGGGGAACTCAATCGTCAGAAAATCGGCCTGCTGATGGGCGGCGCTGTCGCCTGTGAGGAGGAAGCAACATGACGGAGCAACAGGGAAGATCGGAATCCCGGCTGTTGCGCGGCGCTCACCGAACGCTGACAGGACTTCATCCTGTGTTCGAATCCTTGCTCGCCGGCGTGGTCGGGCTTCTCATCGGAGCCCTGCTCATGCATCTATATGGATTCAATCCGTGGAAGGCCTACATCGCGTTGTTCCGTGGCGCGTATGCCGGATCGTATGAAATCGCAAGCTCGATCTCTCGTGCGACACCTCTCATCCTGACTGCACTAACCTTCTCGATCTGTTTGCGTGCGGGGATGTTCAACATCGGTGCCGAAGGCCAGATGATGATCGGAGCCGTTGCCGCGGTGTGTATAGCGCTGTTCTCACTTCCCACGGGCCTCGCCCAGATTGTCGGGTTGCTGCTTGCGGCGGTGGCGGGCGCGGTGTGGAGCCTGATTCCGGCACTACTGAAGCTGTGGCGCGGTGTGCATGAGGTCATCTCCACGATCATGTTCAACTGGATCGGCCGGTGGCTCGTGTTGTATCTGACGATCTATATCCTTGTAGATCCCGCCCGCTCGGAGCGCTCGCTGAGCATCCCCGTGAGTGCGAGACTACCGGTGCTCGTCCGCGGAACCGACCTTTCCTACGGGATCTTCGTTGCTGTCGCATTCGCTCTGCTGATTTACTTCGTGCTGTGGCACACGACCACAGGATACGAGGTTCGCGCCGCCGGACTGAACCCAACCGCCGCACGTTACGGTGGAATCCGGATCAAGAGGACGACGTTTCTTGCGTTCATCCTCGGTGGAATGGCGGCCGGCCTGGCGGGGGCAACGATTGTGATGGGACTTCGACCGACGTATGCCATCTACGGCGGAGGCGGACTGCCTCAGCTAACGAACCTGGGCTTCGATGGAATGGCTGTAGCGATGGTCGGCAGGAATCACCCGATCGGGATTCTCGTTTCGGCGCTGTTTTTCGGAGGGCTGAACGCCGGTGGGCGAGTGATGCAGTTCTACGGTTCGAACCCCGTCCCTCTGGAGATGGTTCGCATCGTGGAAGGAGCGATTGTGCTTGCCATGTCCATCCCTGAACTGATCCGGATCTTCCCGGCGGTCAAACGGGAAGGCGAGAGGTTCATCGGGCTGCTTCGGCGCGCGTCATTGAAGGCCCGCAAAGGAGGAGATTCCGCATGAGTTGGAATGACATCCTGAGCCTGCTAAGAATCTCACTCCACGCCATGGTCCCGATCGTGCTCACGGCGGTCGGGGAGATCATTGGGGAAACCGCTGGACTGTTCAACATCGGACTCGAGGGAATCCTGTTGATCAGCGCGTTCGGGGGAGCGCTCGGTGCCGAGATCGGCGGTCCCGTTGTCGGTCTGGCGATCGGAATGGGCATCGGAGCCGTGATCGGCTTCGTGTTCGGGCTGATCAGCACCTACTGGAAGGGCACTCAGATGGTAACAGGAATCGGAATTAACCTGTTTGCCATGGGGTTTGTCGCGTTCGGCCTCATTGCACTCGGCGCACCGGGGTTCCGAGACGTGCCGAAAGCCGCCGAAGTCGCCAAATGGTCCACACCGATGGGTGCCGTAAGTCCGATGATCATCGTCGCCTTGGTGATGCCGTTTGTCATCTATTGGTTCCTGAAGCGAACCCGAGCGGGTCTGATGCTGAAGGCTGCCGGAGAGATGCCGGAAGCGGCCGATGTCGCCGGTATCAACATCAATGTGATCCGCCTCCTTGCGGCAACAGCCGGCGGCGTGCTGGCAGGACTTGCCGGCGCCTATATGAGTGTGGCATGGATGGGCCTGGTCACCAAAGGACTGTCGGCCGGCCGCGGGTTCATCGCCTTGGCCTGCGTCGTGTTCAGCGGGTTGAATCCGCTCCTGGCACTTCTCGGAGGGTTCATCTTCGGGTTGTTCCAGGCACTGGCCGAGTGGATCAAGACACTGCCTTCCAAGCCGATTCCAAGCCAGTTCGTGTCGATGCTCCCCTATATTGTGACGCTTCTCGTGGTATCGGGGGCCATCGGACGCGTGCGCTTCCCGAAGGCACTCGGAGAGCCGTATAAGCGAGAGTAGATCTGCCTTGACCGGTCCTCCCACGAGGACTATGATGGGATAATGAGGATCTAAGAGAGCAGACCTGGTCGAGTTGCTTCCAACGTCTGTTCATGGAGGGCGTGACTGCATCTAGGAGGTGCACGATGCGGAGACTGTTGGCTCTGACATTGGTTGCTGTTGCGGTATTCGGGATTCTCGGATCCGCACAGGAGCTTGGTACACAGGACTATCCGATCACCATGTTGTTCGTTCCTTCGACTGAGGCGGCCGTGGTTCAGGATGCCGCGGAAGCAATCTCGGACGCTCTGTACGACCTGACAGGGCTGTATGTTGAAGCGGTCGTCACGTCGGACTACCGAGCATTCATTGAGGCGTTCCGAACGGCAGAGGGAGACGTCTTCGGCGTTCCGACAACATCGCAGTACATCGAGATCTTCGCCGAAACCGAAGGAAACGTGGAAGTTGCTTTGGCCTCGGTACGCCGCGGCTACAACTACTACTTCAGCAGCGTGTATGCCCGCCGAGACAGCGGGATCGAGACGCTTGAAGACCTCAACGGCAAGACGTGGATCTATAACGACGCCTTCTCAACGTCCGGCTACAAGACGCCTCTGATTCTGTTTGAAGAGAACAACATCGAAGTCGGCGGAACCGTCGAAACCGGTGGTCATACGGCGTCGATGATCGCTCTTCTTCAAGGTCAAGGCGACTTCTGCACTGGATATGGCTCTCCGACCGATGCTCCTGCAGCGCTCAAGGAGATGGGGATCCGTTGGGAGTGGGGCGATGATCCGGAACTGATGCTCTGGGATCGCTATAACAACGCGCTGATGCGCGAAGAAATCCGATGGGAGGGTGTTGACCTTCGACTGGCTGTGGCTGAAGACTACCCGGATGTCTTCGAAACGATCGGGGTTGTCGCGGTCGCCGGTCCGTTGGCCAACGACTGCATTGCCTTCTCGGGCGGCTTCCCGGAAGACGTGAAAACCCAGCTTGTGCAAGCACTTCAGGATCACATTCACTCACCGGAGGGTCTCGCCGTTTGGAACGACCCGAACTTCTACGAGTGGAGCGACATGGCTCCCATCACGGATGAGTTCTACGACTACAACCGCGTCCTGTTGGGATATCCGATTCCCGAACGAGACTAAGGAGCATCTCTGCGGCGGAGAGCGGGAACCCGCTCTCCGCCGCTTCTTCCTTACCCATGGCCGAACCACAACTGCGAATCGAACACCTGACCAAGGTGTATGAACGCGGAGAAGTCCGCGCGTTGAGCGATGTGTCTTTCGAGGTGAATCGCGGCGAATTCTTGATCTTGATCGGGCTCTCCGGGTCGGGAAAGTCCACGTTCTTGCGCTGTGTCAACCGGCTGATCGAACCCACATCGGGGAACGTCTATCTCAACGGCGAGAACATCACTCGCGCGAACCCTACGCAGTTGCGGCGAGTTCGCCGTCAGATCGGCATGGTCTTCCAGCAGTTCAACCTGGTACGTCGATCATCCGTTCTCACCAATGTGCTCGCTGGCCGCCTCGGGTATGTTCCCAAATGGAGAAGTGCACTTGGGAGGTTCCCTCGGGAGGACATCGAGAAGGCGAAGGCATGCCTCGAACGCGTGGGCCTGCGTGAGAAGATGTACACTCGCGCCGATCAGCTATCCGGCGGGCAGCAACAACGTGTGGGAATCGCACGTGCGCTCATGCAGGATCCGGAGCTCCTGTTTGCGGATGAACCGGTTTCCGCCCTTGATCCGGCGACCTCCAATTCCATCCTTCAGTATCTCGAGCAGATGAACAAGAGCGATGGGGTCACCGTCATTTGCGCGCTGCACTTCCTTTCGCTTGCCCGGCGGTACGGTACACGAATCATCGCGCTCAAGGATGGAGAGATCGTTTTCGAGGGGTTGCCCAACGAAATCGACGAAGCACGTTTCAAGGAGATCTACGGCGAAGACGCTGAAGAAGTGGAGATTCGCTAGATGCCTGCAAAGAGCTTCCCTACGCGTCGGTTCATGGCGTTCGCCGTCGACTGGTTGGCGTTTCTGTATCTCTCGTACTGCACGTATTACCTGATCAATCATTGGTATCGTGAGATCGTCAGTGTTCGGCCGTCCTATCAAGTTCCGTTCCCCGTCTACGCTTGGATTGCGGCGTTTGCCGGATCTTTTCTCCTTGCCTTGTTGTGGGAGAATGTTGGGTTGTCACTAGGGTTTCGAGCGTTCGGACTGCGTGTTCGCAGCGCAGATGGACATCAAACTCAGATGGCCACGCGGTTGCTGCGATACCCAATGGATCTGGTCTCGATGTGCGGGTTGCTCGTGGCTGCAGGTTTGGCCACTGCACCGGTTGTCGGCCTTGCCACGGTTTTCGTAAGTATCAGCAACGGTTCCGGCATCGCTCTGATTCCGGGGATGGTTCTATGGCCGATCTCGGGGTGGCTTCCCACGCTTGGATTTGCTCTCGCAGCAATCGGGATCCTGATTGTGATCGGGGCAGCAGTGTTTTTCTCTTTGCGCTTCATGTTACGGCGGTTTTGGATGATCTCGAAGGACCGCCCTGCCCTTGTCGATCGCATCGCCAGAACAGACGTTTTCCGCGTCTCCGACCTCGACAATGTGACGCACTCGTCGTGGTTCCGCACATCGTCGGGATGGATGGCTGTCTTGCTTGTCGGATTCTCCCTTTACGTCGGCTGGCTGATGACAGACATCAACCTGTCGGCTCTGATTCAGCGTGCCGGCGTGACACGGTATCTCTGGGAGCAGCTTCTTCGTCCGGACTTCACCCATTTCCTTGTGTCCGAACCCGTCCTGCAGAATTCGCTGCTCACAGCTCTTCTCGAGACGATCTTCATGGCTCTGATGGCAACAGCCATCGGCGTGCTGTTCGCCTTCCCGCTGAGCTTCCTGGGGGCACGGAATATCATGGCCACGGGCCCTCTCGGGTGGACGGTCTATACGATCATGCGTGGTTTTTTCAATGTCGTGCGTTCTGTGGAAACGTTGATCTGGGGCATCATTTTCGGCGTGTGGGTCGGATTCGGACCGTTTGCCGGCATGCTCGCCCTCACGGCTCATACGATCGCTGCGCTGGGGAAGCTCTACTCCGAGCAAGTGGAGTCAATTGACCCAGGGCCGCTCGAGGCGATTGCTGCCACAGGCGCACGCCGGTGGCAGGTTATCTTGTACGGAGTGATCCCGCAGATTATCCCCTCGTATCTTGCGTTCACGCTGTACCGCTGGGATATCAATATACGGATGTCTACGGTCATTGGACTTGTGGGCGCGGGAGGAATCGGTCGCATGTTGTTCTACTACAAGAATGATGGGCGATGGAGTGAAATGGGCGCTGCCGTGCTTCTGATCATCGCCGTCGTTTGGTTGATGGACTACACAAGCGGGCGTGTGCGGGAGAAGATTCGCTAACCATGGCCGATCGAGAGTACTACGCCGATTTCATCAAGCCCAAGCCACGCTGGCTGACCGCGTGGGATGACATCAAACCCCGCCTTCTCGCGTTTGCCATTGATGCTGGCTATGTTGGCGTCCTGTTGCTGATCGCAACCTATTTCTTCACACGCGTCCTGACTGGCGGGATGGGCAGTTTCCTGATCATGCCTTGGTGGGCGCTCCTGATCCTTGTCGTAGAACTGCCCGTTCTGTGGCAGTCATTGGGCATCTCTGCAGGAATGAGGGCGATGGGGCTTCGTCTCGTAGAGCTCAGCGAGGAAGCGTCTTCTCCCTCTCTCGCAGCTCGTTGCATCCGTATGGCACTGTGGCACCTATCGACTGCATCCCTGATCGGTCGACTCTGGCCGCTGTTCTCCAAGAGCGGCTTTGATCCGATCGATCGGATCTCACGCACCCGTATTGTGAAGATCCCTGCGGAGAAGATCAGAAAGGCTCCTTGGTATCGGACATCCTCCGGACTGGCATCGGCCCTTCTGGGCATCGTGATCCTGGCTGCCGGAGTCTCCATTACGGAGATCAATCTCAGGACCCTGTTCACTCAAGCTTCGGATAGTGCTTTGGTGTGGAGAGGTCTTTTCTCGCCGGATTGGTCCGAATTCGCGTCCGGGCTTGAGCTGCTCATGGTGACGATCTTCATGGCGTTCATGGCCACGCTGTTCGCCGTGTTTATCGCCGCGCCGTTAAGTTTCTTCGCTGCACGTAATATGTTCCGGAGCCGCCTCGGCAGGATTCTCTACACCGTTATTCGCGTCGCCGCGAGCATCATCCGCTCGATCGAGCCGATTGTCTGGGCGATCATTTTCGTCGTCATTGTGACGCCCAGGCGTGCAGCGTTTGCCGGAGTTCTCGCGTTGTGGCTGCATTCCATCGCCGACCTAACCAAGCTTTACTCTGAGCGCTTGGAATCGATTGACGCTGGCCCTGTTGAAGCTGTGACGGCTACAGGCGCCTCGAAATTCCAGGTCATCCAGTACGGGATCGTCCCGCAGATCCTGAACCCCTACTTGTCGTTCACGCTCTATCGATGGGACATCAACGTACGTATGGCCACGATCATCGGCGCGCTGGGCGGCGGCGGCATCGGACAGATGCTCATCCAGTACACCCGTTTGTGGTACTGGGAACGAGCAGGGATGTTGATCCTGCTGATCATCGCGACCGTCTGGATCATGGACTACGTTTCAAGTCGCCTCCGCGCACATCTTGAGTAGGCCGAGTCAGACGGGCTCGAAGGATCGACCACAAATCATTTCGTGAGCGTTTCAAGATATGCTTGGATTTCCTCCAGGCCGTACGTCGTCTTCATCGCTTTGTAGTCTTCGAGCCATGCATCGGCGATCGTGTCATCACGGCGGATCTCTACATCGTCAATGCCATAGGCGCTCATCATCTTCTGCGCTTCGTCTTCGATCTGGCGGTCCTTCACGCGGAACAGGAACCTCGGAATGTCGGACATCCTGCCTCCCTTCGATGCGGGTGATTATACCGTGTGCGGCGCCGGTGCAAGCGGCCCGCTCTGGTCAACGATCTGCGCAACCGCACACGCAGAAACGGGCTGGCCGGCGTTCGCCTCTTGGCTCGTCTGGAACACAGGGAGGCCGTTGATCCGTATCGTCATCTCGGCTTCCGGGAAGCGGAGACGCTCCTGTTTGAGTGGCCCATTGGCGATGAGCGCGATCCGGACTACAATTGCGGGTTATGAACACAGTCGATCTCATTCGAAAGAAGCGAAGCGGTGATCCCCTATCTCGGGAGGAAATCGAGTACATCATCAGCGGTTACGTCGATGGGAGGATCCCCGACTACCAGATCGCGGCGTGGCTCATGGCCATCTATTTCCGGTCGATGACCGATGAAGAGACGGCAACACTGACCGATGTGATGGCGCACTCCGGAGCGATGCTCGATCTTTCGAATACGCCCGGGTTCCCGGTGGACAAACACTCCACCGGCGGCGTGGGCGACACGACAACCTTGGTGCTCATTCCCCTCCTTGCTGCCGCCGGATTGACCGTGGCCAAGCTTTCCGGACGTTCTCTCGGCCACACCGGAGGCACCATCGACAAACTGGAGTCGATCCCCGGATTCCGCACCGATCTGTCCCGCACAGAGTTCCTGGATCAGGTGGAACGGTTCGGAGTCGCGCTGGCCGATCACACGGAAGACATGGTTCCCGCCGACCGGCTGCTGTACGAGCTGCGCGACGTTACGTGCACGGTAGATTCGCTGCCGCTCATCGTCGCGTCGATCATGTCCAAGAAGATTGCCGGCGGAGCGAAAGGGATCGTCATCGACGTCAAGACAGGGGAAGGCGCCTTTCTGACGGAACTCGAAGAATCCAAGAAGCTGGCACGAGCGCTGGTCTCGATCGGAACCCACCTCGGCCGCAGAATCTCCGCATTGATCACGGGGATGTCTCAACCGCTGGGCAGGATGGTCGGCAACGCTCTTGAGGTACGAGAAGCGATCGATACGCTCCGCGGCAAGGGTCCCGACGATCTTGCCGATCTGTGTTGCGAACTCGGAGCGGAACTCGTCACCGCCGCCGGTCAAGCTCCGTCCCGCTCGGCTGCCGTCGCTTCGCTTCGCGATCTTCTGAGCGGTGGAGAAGCGCTGGCGAAGCTGCAGGAGCTGGTGCGCCTTCAGGGTGGAGACCCGCGGGTCGTGGACGACCCATCGATACTTCCTTCGGCAGCGAAAACGATCCCGATCCTCGCGGAGAGCGCGGGAACCGTCGCCAGGCTCAACGCACTTCACATCGGACGTGCAGCATCGCTGCTGGGAGCTGGGCGGTTTGTCAAGGAAGATCGCGTCGATCCCGCCGTCGGAATCGAGGTTGTCGCCAAGATCGGCGATTCCGTGTCAACCGGGGACCGACTGGCGATCCTTCATGTGAATGACGAGGACCGTTTGGACGAGGCGATGAAGCTCGTTGGCAACGCCTACGAACTCGCCCACGGCCCGGTGATGCCGCCGCCGCTCATGATCGACCGGATCGCCTGAGAGCCCTAGCGCCTCCTCGGACCTGCTACGGACGTAGGCGAAACCCGTGTGGGAGAAGGTCTCGAACGGTGGTTCGTAGGACGTCGCCGTCCGCCTTCGCCATCAGGACTTGCATGTCGGGGGCATGCTCGAACAACACCTGCCGGCATGCACCGCACGGCGAACTGAGTTCGGCTTTGGGGCACGAAACCGCAATCCTGACAAAATCGTGCTTCCCTTCGGAGATCGCCTTGAACAACGCCGTGCGTTCAGCGCAGATCGACAAGCTATTCACGCCGTTCTCCACATTGGCCCCGGTAAAGACAGTCCCGTCAGAGCAGAGGAGCGCTGCACCGACCGGGAACTCCGAATACGGACAGTACGCTCGTTCGCTTGCTTGAACCGCAAGCGCCATCAGCTCCTGATCTGTGATCATCCTAGAATCGGATCACCATCCCCACACTCCCACTGAGTTCACCGAGCGTCACCGGCCATCCGCCTGAGACAGATTGGGTGATCGGAGCCGTTCCTTTGATCCTGGCGTAGAGACGCAGGAACGGCGGGCCGATTCCGATCCCGATACTTCCGTGCACGGCGAATGCGCTCCAACGGAGCGACTCGAGATGGAGTCCGGCGATCAACACACCCAACGTCTCCTGGAACTCGCCTCCCAGCACAGTGATCCCAGGCACAATCCTGCCGCACATCCAATCCACGCCGAAACCAAGGTCGACGTCGGCGACAAGCAATCCGATCCGCTTGGCGACATCCGTTGAAAGCATCACGGATCGAAGCTCGGGAGCTACCGATAGCACGGCTTCATCCCAGTCAACGACAATCGGCCACACGTCGAATCCGGGGTCGATCCCTGCCCAATGAAGCGCTGACAGAGCAAACGATTCACTCAGCCATCCGGCCTCAAAACGCAGCGTGTCGAGCACGACGAACGGAAGATCGAATTCGAGTGCACCTCCGAGATGCGGAACCGGAACCGCTTGGAGCAGGATGCCTGACGTTCCCGCCACCCAAGCGGGAATCGAGGCGGAGATTCCATCCCCCACCGCCTCGATCTCCGCTGCCAGTTCGCCGGCGACCTCGGGAGGAAGCCCCTCGGCAATCAGGGCAACCTCCCATGCTTGCGCCGCTTGATCAATCACCGCTGGAGCCTGCTCCAAGGCCGGCAGCACGTTCAGCGTATAGAACGGAAACCCGAACCCTAGCCCACCGGCGACTCCGGCCATCGAAGCCGAGGCGATCAGGAAGGCAAATAAGAGCCACACAGCCGATCGCCTCACCCGCCGTCGTCGCAGCGCGGTGCTGCCGTTGTTGATCATCGTCGATCCCAGCCCTCCCACTCTCTGCGCTTCAGTTCGGCGCGACGGATCTTGCCGCTCGTTGTCTTCGGAAGCTCGGTTACGAAGTCAATCGCGCGGGGATATTTGTAGGGCGCCGTAACGTTCTTCACGTGGTCCTGAAGCTCCTTGGTTAGCTCGTCCGACGCTGCGAATCCTTCGGCAAGGATGACAAACGCCTTGACGATCTCTCCGCGATCTCGGTGCGGTGCAGCGACGGCTGCTGCTTCCACGACAGCACGGTGGCTGACCAGCGCATCCTCGACTTCGAACGGGCCGATCCTGTAGCCGGACGTCAGAATGACATCATCGGCGCGGCCTTCGAAGAACAGATACCCGTCCTCGTCCATCTTCGCCAGATCGCCCGTGCGGTACCATCCTCCGGAAAATGCATCTCGATCAAGTTCGGGCGCTCTCCAGTATCCGTCAAAGATCGCCGGATTCTCGGGCTGGATCGCGATCTCTCCGATCCCTCCCCGCTCGACGGGGACTCCCTGCTCGTCGATCAACGTGACACCGGGGCCGGGGGTCGGCAACCCCATCGCCCCCGGCTTCACCGGCAGGCCGGGCAGGTTGCACACCAAGCAAACGCTCTCCGTTTGTCCGTAACCGTCACGGATCGTGACGCCGAACGCTCGCTTGAACGCCTCGATCGGTTCGACGTTGAGCGGCTCTCCGGCGGAGAGCGCATCCTCCAGCACGACCTTGTACTTGCCCATCTCCGGAAGCTGAGCAAACAGGCGGTACTCGGTCGGCGTGGCACACAGCTTGGTCACTTTGTACTTCTCGAGAAGCTGCAGGTAGCGCTCGCCGTCGAAGCGTCCGTTGTACATCAACTGTGTCGCTCCCGTTGTGAGCGAGACACCGATCGGACTCCAATACCACTTCGCCCATCCGGGTGCGGTCGTCGCCCAAATGACGTCGTTCTCGTGGGCATCGTACCAGTAGCGACCGGTGATCCGATGATGGCAGTACATCCATCGGTGCTTGTGAACGACCGGCTTGGGGTTCCCCGTGGTTCCGCTGGTGAAGTTGATCGTCATCGGATCGGATGCCGACAACGTCACTTTGGGGCCGTCAGCCGATGCCTGTTTCATCAGATCTTCGAAGCGCAGCCATCCTTCCCGCGGAGAGTCGCTTCCGATCAAGATGAACGTTTCCAGCGGGCAATCTCCCCTTGTCGCGTCCACCGTGTCCGCTGTCGAGACGTCGGCGACAATGAGCGTGGCACCGCTCGCCTTGGACCGGTAGGCGATCTCCTTGGCCTTCAGCATCTCGGAACACGGAACCGCAACGCCACCGGCCACGAAGGTTCCCAGTTGCGCCATATGCGCCTCAGGCAATCGCGGCAATACATGAAGCACCGGATCTCCCTTGGTCACGCCCAGCTCGATCAGCGCCGTGCCGAACCGCCGAGTCCCCTCCACAAGCTCCGCATAGGTCACCTGTCGTTCGTTTCCGGAAGCATCCTCCCAGAACACGGCGATCTTCGCCGGGTTCCTTGCGGCATGCCCCTCCACCACGTCAACGATGTTGTAGTCCTGTGGGACGTTCCAGTGGAACTCCGCCAGTTCCCTTTCGTAGTCCGCGCGGGTGTATCGCATCGTGTGTGATCCCCTTCCTGCCTTGAGTTTTGAAGTTAAGCTCAGAACCTTATAGCATATCCATGAACTCGATGCCAGTGTAGGAGGAACCATGAAGGCAGCCGTTGTGCTGACACCCCCGATGTCGAAGCGCCTTATCGCCCGCGGTGTCGCCCGATATCCTGATGTTTCTCAAGCCCTTGAGCGCGGCCGGATTCTCATTACGCTGGGTACGACCAATGCGTTTGTCGCCGAGGAGCTCACTGGACGCCCGGTGGCCAAGCAGTCGTTCGCAGCAGGATTTATTGATCGCCGCTGGAACGTCAACGAAAAGATGGGCTCACTCCCAACCGGAGCAACCGATGCCTCATCCGATCCTCTCGGCCGCGGCGAGATCCTCATCGATCATGGAGTCGCTGTGTCTCCACCGCCCGATCCAGGTGCACTCGTGGAGACGCTGGGGGGTGCGCACGGAGACGTGCTCATCAAAGGAGGCAACGCGCTCGATCCTTTCGGGAACGTCGGTGTGTTGATGGCCCATCCCGGGGGCGGGACGGTCGGCAAGTACTACGCGCTCGCGGTGGCGCGCGGTGTGACGGTGATTCTTCCGATCAGCCTCGCCAAGATGATTTCCGGTTCGGTTCTCGATCTGGCGTCCGAGATGGGGCAGCAAGCGCTGGATCGAACCATGGGTCTTCCGTGCGGCATGCACCCCATCACGGGAACGGTGATCACGGAGATCGAAGCGGTGGAGCTTCTCTTCGGTGTCGAGGCGTTTCATGTAGCCAGCGGCGGTGTAGGGGACGGTGCCGGAAGTGTCTCCCTCCTGCTCAAAGGAGAATCGAGCGCTGTCGAAAAGGCGTTCGAAGAGATCCGCTTGCTCTCTAAGCAGGCGGAACCGCCGATCCTTCTTGAAGGATCGGCTTGAGATGACGGATACGTACCGCACAGTAAAATCGGAAGCCGAGGGGAAGCTCACCCGGAGTAAATCTCGTTTCCTTGCCTTTGTCGTCCCGGTCACCGATGAGGAGAGCGTTCGTTCGACACTCGTCAACCTTCGCCGACGCTACCATGATGCGTCCCATCACTGCTATGCTTTCCGCTTGCTTCTTCAAGACGATCCCCACGGATGTGAAGGACAAGACGACGACCGCGAACCCGCAGGATCTGCAGGACTGCCGATCCTGCAGCATCTGCAAAAGGCCGATCTCCAAAACGTTCTGGCCGTCGTCGTCCGTTACTTCGGCGGAGTGAAACTGGGGATCGGAGGGTTGGTCCGCGCCTACGGAGACGCAACCGATGCGGCGCTCGAATCGGCAACCGTTGTCGTTGTGACAAGGTACGTCGAGATCGATGTTCGCTTCCCCCCTCAGGCAACGTCGGGGATGATGTCCCTCATCCATCGCTCGCAAGCGAAGATTGTCGGGACTTCGTACGATAAGATGTCGGTGGTAACCGTTTCGCTTCCGCCTAGTCGTGTAGAAGAATTCACCGGCGGGCTGAGCGATATGTCTTCGGGCCAAGCTCGATGGGAGGTCAGGCAGTGATCGATTCGATCAGCGGGCGCGTCGAGCGGCGCGAAGCGGATCATGTCGTTGTCGATACGGGCGGATTGGCCTTTGCCATCGCCTGCCCTGCACGTGATCTCGCAGCCTGGGGGATCGGAAGCCCGATCACGGTGTTCGTGCACCTTGTCGTCCGCGATGATGCCATGGAGCTGTATGGATTCGCATCGATTGCGGAGCGGGCCCTTTTCCGAGCGCTGATTTCGGTGTCTCAAGTGGGGCCCCGTCTTGCGGTTCAGGTTTTGTCGAGTCTCTCTGAGCAATCCCTGGTTCAGGTCATACGGTCTGGAGACATCGAACGCCTGACCTCCGTCAAGGGGATCGGCCGAAAAACCGCGCAAAGGATCATCATCGATCTGCGTGACAAGCTGACCGACGCCGAGCCCGCATCGATCTTGCTGAGTGAAGCTGAAGAGGCCGCCATCAGGGCCTTGACCTCGAAATCGCTCGGTTTCCCTCTTCGGGACGCCCGCCGCGCCGTGGAACAGCTTCGTGGCGAGGGTCTTGCTCTGCAGGATCTTGTCCGGCGCGCCCTCGAACTGCTGGGAGCAGACCGGTGAGGTACCTCGGCGTGGACTACGGCCGAAGACGGATCGGTCTCGCGCTTAGCGATGAAGGGGAGATCCTTGCCAGCCCTCTTCCGATCTACGAACAGAAGCGTCCGGGTGGTGTGTTGCCGTTGATCACCTCCCTTGCCGAGAAGCATGAGGTCG